>NZ_CAXBDD010000005.1:0-108482 GCF_963974515.1 uncultured Sunxiuqinia sp.
CCGCTTCGGAAATGTATCGATATGTGAAAAATTAGTTAGTTAGTTAGTTAGTTAGAGTCGAATCTAGCGATTGGTAACAGAGGCTGTCCATTATCGACAGCCTCTTACTGTAACTTTCAGGCTGATATTGATCCACAAATTGTACAAAAGGAAAGAATGAATGATCTTTAAATACTACCAAAAGAAGAGGAACTGATCCGATGACACTGACTATTTTGTAAGAAGCATTTGCAAAGTTGTCAGCTGCTATTGCAAGAATAGGGAGCCTTGGGCGTTGTCGTGTTCCAATTCGGGATAGACGACTTTATTGATTGCTTTGGGTGAATTGCCTATGGCTTCTTTTCCTCGCCGCCTTCCAACCTGTGGGCGTTCATGTTGGATCCGGGCCAGGCGAAGATCAAGGCTTGCAGTATCTGTTTATCGAATTCGGATTTGATTTCAGGACGAAGCCGTTTGCTGATATAATCTTCTCCAGTAATTACGGACATTCGTGGTTCTGGGAGTTTCGGTGAATATAGTGGCGTTGATTTTTCACTAAAAATGAATGTGTTCATAAAATCCATTGCCATACTTGAGGCGGCATTTTGATTTGGCTGAGCTGCGGAATGCAGTGGCGACTTCGGAGTCATTGTGCCACAATAAATGGCAACGAATGTTCGCTGGTCAGATAGAGCCGTCTGAAAGCTAATGAGGAGGATCTCTTCATCACAGTAGGGAGAGTCTCCTCACTATTCCGCCATGATAAAGTCTGATGTTCTGGAAATGACGACACCAGCCAACAGAGTCCGGCCTGCGCCGGAATGACGCCAAACGCAGGAGTGCAGCGTAACCCGGGCTTTCACGTTTTTGCGTCTTCCCTCCTTTGCGTAAAAAAAGACAGATCGCAGCTGGCTTTTTCCCCACCAAGTTATTTACCATGCACGGCACATAATAAAAAGAGACTGGCACATGGAACATGACCAGTCTCTCTCATTTCAAAATACGCTTTGCTTGCAACCAGAACTATCTTTTCACAGTCCTGACACTGAATATATGGCCAGTCCGGTGCCCTTCGTGCGGAACCAACTTCACCATTACTTTGCCACCATTCACCGTGAGACGGTCCGGCAGTTCGTAAAGTTTGTAGAAGAACTCTCCGGGTTGAGCGTTCGAGAGATTCTCTGTCGCTATTTTCGTGTCATCGACGAAGATGTCAAAGGTTAACGATCCTGGGAAACCTCCCCAGTATTCGAATGCCAGGGACATGGGCTGGCCTGCGTGCACGCCCATCTCAAAGGAGAACCATCCTCCGCGGTCGGCCTGGCGGTAGTGCCTATGCTTGAACTCATTGGCCCAGGTTTTTTCGCTTTTGAAATTGTGATCACGTTCGGGCTGCATTTGTCCTGGCTGAAAGAAATCGACAGTCATGCGTTCTATTTCCTTCTGCTGCTCTTGTTTGGCTTTGTATTCCGCTTGCTTCTGGTCCCAGGTTTTTTCATTAAACAGATCAAAGTATACGGAATAACGCCTTTCGTGAGTCTCAAAGAATGGCTTAAAAGTGATATCGCGCGGACGGCCTACTTCTGTTGTTTTGAAAGTGTTCGGCTCTCCTTCAACCAGCTCGGTCCAATCTTCGGGATTACGGGATTCGGCCATCAACACGGGAACATACAGCAGTTTTGACGCGTCGGGGTCATCTTCCGGCCCCAGGTCGCCGGCCAGTACCAGTGGCCCGTACATCAGGGCAACACGGTTCTCATCATCAGGCATGCTTTCCAACCGCAGCGAAAACGGCATTTTCACTTCCACTACATCACCGTTTTGCCACTTGCGGTCAATGGCGATAAAGCTTCCCGGTTGTTGTTTGACCCGCTCCGACTTGCCGTTCACGAGAATTTCAATGCCATTTTCCGCCCAGTAAGGGTAACGGATTTGCAGGGCAAGCTCTACCGGTTGCTCACATGAAAACATCAGGCTGGTTGCTTGTTCTTCGGGGTAGTTGGTTTGCTGAATCAGCTTCAGTCCTCTCTCTTTCCAATTCAATTCCGACGCAATAAATTGGCTGATATACAGCTCCTGATTGTTGTAGTAGTAGATGTCTTTTCCATACTTCGAATGATTTTCCATGCCGGTGCCGACGCAGCACGTAAACCAATGCGGATCCTGGTAAACTTTATAGCCTCCCATTTCAAGCGAGAGATTGTAAATGACACGTCCGTCATGCGGGTGTTGCGACGAAAGAATGTGATTAAACAGCGCCCGTTCGTAGAAATCCGCCACTTCGGGTTCGGCTTCCCACTCAAAAAGGTGGCTGGAGAGTTTCAGCATGTTGTACACATTGCAGGTTTCGGTTGTACCATCGCTGAGGCGATCGCGCAGCGTATCGGCAGGGCCAAAGTATTCGTGATCACAGTGTCCGCCGGTAACGTAAGAATGGTGGTTTACCACGCGGTCCCAAAAGAACTCAGATGCTTTTCGATCAGCTGAATCAGCAGTCAGTTCATAGCGACGGGCCAGTCCAACGAGCTTGGGAATTTGTGTATTCGCATGTTTGCCGGGCAGGATATCCTTTTCGTGCGCCAGCGAGTCAAGGATGGATTTGTGATGAAAAACATGAGACATTTCCAGGTATTTGTCATTGCCGGTAGCTCCGTACAATTCGGCCAGTGCCTCGTTGATTCCGCCATGTTCGCAATCTAGCATCTCCTGTACCTGTTCATCGGTCAGGTGTTCGACAACTGTGTACAGCCAGTCAGCAAACCGGATGTTTACGTCCAAGGCTTTCTTGTTCTCACATAATTGATAGGCGTCCATCAACCCCATCATCACTTTATGCTGTGTGTAATAAGGCACCCAAATTCCGTTTAAGTCAAAGCCTTTGGAGCGGATATCTCCTTTGGCCACTTCTTCCTCCAGAATGCGCTTTCCATCTGGAAATGCACCGATATAGCCTTCTCCGTCTGCCTTCTGGCAAGCGTCCAGTTCTTCAACGATGTAGTTTGCCCGATTGAGGAAGCGCTGGTCACCGGTGGTTTTATACATCATGCAAATGGCCGATAAATAATGCCCAAGGCTGTGGCCGGCAATGGTGTTGCTTTCCCATCCTTCATAATGTTCGGCTTTAGGTTTCAGTCCGGCTTCGCTACGGAATTTGGCCAGCAACCGATCTGGTTCATAACTGAGCAGTGACTGGACATTGAGCTCCGTGGCATGTTTAAATGGGCCATCCAGCAACTTCACATCCTCCAGGGGAAAGGTTAACACTTTGAAGTCAACAACTTCACCTTCTTCAGTTGAAATCCGCGGTTCGGCAGAGTTACGGCATGAATGAATGGTCCAAGTAATCAGGATCAGCAACAGAATGGGTATTGATTTTATAATTTTCATCGGTATCGTGTTTTTGAGCGTTAGTCTTTAAAGAGGTTTGTCGCGCTGTGGCAGGAAGGATTTTCTTTGAAATCAGAAAAATACCGACTGACTATTTCATATAAATCAGGATCATATTTTTTCATATCTTCCCTTGTGTTCACCCAATTGTGTTTTCCGTCAGGAAACTCAACTTCAGCGTTTACATTGAACCAATTTTGCACACCTTCGGCCCAGTACTCATAAATATTGGTTGCGGCATAGGTTTTCTGATATTTGCCAGCGGCAATCGCGGCATCCAGTTTATCCTGCAAAAGTTGGTTGAATGTTGTATCCAGCGGGGCAATGCCAATCAGATGAATGGCGTGGGCAAACTCATGAATCGCAATGTCTTCAGCATGATATTTATCAATTTGAAAGCAAAGCAGGTTTTCTTCGGCGCAGGTGGTCAGTGGCAGCTCCATGTCGCCACCCAGGCCGCGGGCGCGCAAGTCCCAGTTCAGTGTCGTGTCGTTTGCCAGGTGAGCATGTTCCGGAATGTTGGTGGTGCCTTCATACCGGGCCATGATGCCCATGCGGGCTCTCATTTTAACCATTTGGGTCAGTGTCTCTTCTGGCAAATCCTTAGTCATAAAGTCGATGATGCGGCAGGCTTGCACAAAAGCTGAGTCAGGCACCCGCCATGAGCTAACCACCGCAATGCCGTTGACGTCTGCGAATTTCTTATAAAAGGGGTCGAGGTTCAGTTCTGCTGGCGGGACGGTGACTTTGTACTCCTGCTCAGCCTTTGAATGCTGCGCCCCGGCTAAATTTGCCGAAGCATAGACCAGTACTAATAGTACAAAAATTCTTCTTAAATTATTCATAATCATTTAATTGGAGATATTTATTTGTTTTTTGCTACCAGACGAACCATAACGATGCCATGGGCAGGAACGGTTTTCTTTAGTTTTTTCGACGTGTCACCCAAGTATTCGTGCTCCCACAGGTCGTATACTGTGTAGTCCTGCTTGTGCAGCTTTACCTCAGTGGCAAAATACATGGTTTGTTTTTTCCAGTCGTAGTTGAGTACCCAAGGTTGTTCGGTGCGATTCATAAAGCAGATCGCTATTTCGCCGGCATCGAGTGGTTTAGCCCAAATTTCGTGTTCGCCCATGTCCATGAATTTGCGGGCTTGTTCGCCTTTCGCATCCTGGTTTATGGCAATCACATCGGCATTGGTAAGTATCTCGCGGGTTTGGTCGTCCATATTGCGGATATCGTTTCCGGCCATCAGCGGCGATGCCAGCATGGCCCACATAGAAAAGTGGGTGATGTATTCATCTTTGGTCATCCCGCCGTTACCGATTTCCAGCATGTCCGGGTCATTCCAGTGACCTGGGCCTGCATATTTGTACAGTTCGGCCTGCTTGTCAATAATGTCGAGCACGCCAACTCCACCCCAATCGAATGTACATTGATAACAATCGCGAATATCAGCCGTAGTTCGCCACAAATGACCAATTCCTTCGGCCCATTCCCAAGGCTTGTTGTCCCCCCATTCGCAAATCGAAAACACGATTGGACGTCCGCTGGCTTTCAGAGCATCGCTCATGGTTTTGTAGGCGGCTTTGGCATCCTGGCCTTCATCGAAGCACCAGTCATATTTTAGGTAGTCCACGCCCCACGAAGCGTAGGCCCGCGCATCTTGAAGCTGGTATCCGCGGCTTCCCGGGCGAGACTGGCAGGTCATAGCCCCAGCACAGCTGTAAATACCAAACTTCAACCCTTTGGCGTGGATGTAGTCGCCGAGGGCTTTCATACCTGAGGGGAAACGTTCCGGATCTGGAATGATATTGCCCAGACTATCGCGACCAATCTGCCAGCAGTCATCAATCACAAGGTATTCATAGCCTGCGTCGCGCATGCCTGTGCGAACCAAGGCGTCGGCCATTTCCATGATTAGTTTCTCACTCACATCGCAACCAAATTTATTCCAGCTGTTCCAACCCATGGGTGGAGTTGCAGCTAATTCGTCAAATTTTTGCGACCATCCCGTTAAAACGGCAGCACAAAGCATGATGGTTAATAATAGTTGTTTCTTCATTATAGTATCTTATATTTCATTCAACGTAATCTCATATTTACAGCAGTCGTTTCCCCGATGGATGGAGAAAATGTATTTTAAACGGTTACCTATTTTACTTTCCATTCGAGAATGCCGGCTGAGACGTCCTTTCCCAACTGAGCCTGGATGCGAATGGCTTTTGTTTTTACCGGCTTAAAATGAACGGTGTTGTACTGATCGACGGCAGTGGTATAAGTGTCAGGTGTTTCCACCGCCCGCCAGATTCCTTTGCCGTCTTTCACTTGAAGCGACCAGCTTTCCGGAACCCGGTAATTGCCATCGTAATGATCCATGTTGAGCCAGTAAACCGACGCCCCGGAAAGGCTTACTGGTTCTTTAAACTGATATTCAACCCACTCTTCGGAACCTTCCTTTAGCCACCAGTAGAAATACGATTTATCGGTGTCGCCTGAACTTTCAGGCTCAAAGCCATCGTTTAATCCAGGAGCCCAACCGCTGGAGGCCATTGCAATCGCTGAGTCGGTTACTGATGGCACTGGTTTTGGTACAGTTGTAGCTTCTTGATTCGGCAGCCAAACCAACATGTTTGAGGTGCCGCGATTGTTCCATGCGTAGTACGGAATGGCTGTCAGCTCAACCGGTTCAATTACTTTTTGATCCTGTTGGAGCAACACCTGGCTTCCTTTCATTTTTAATTTGACCACACCTCCCAAGAGTTGCTTGTCAAATTCGGCATCAACCTTTTCATCGGGTGTGGCAAAATTGTCGAACAGGAAGCTGTCGTTGTTGTCCTTATCTTCGAAACAGTAAACCAGGGGGCCGCGCTGGTATGCCAGTTTTCCCCGGTTGTTTGTGACTTGCTCGTTGGCGACTACCCTACGCACCGGCATGGGGAGATTCAGGGTGAGTTTATCTCCTGCTTGCCATTCTTTCGAGATACTGATGTAACCGCGTTCAACTGTTGTTGATTCTTCTTCGCCATTTTGCTGCAGGGAAAAGGTTTCCGACTTGTCTTCGGCGAAATGATACAGGTCAGAAGGCACTGGTTGATTTTGAGCCCATCCGGGGATGCGTATTTTTAGGGTGAAACGGCTGGATGGAGCTTTGTCGATTCGAATCGTTACTTTCCCATCCCACGGATACCGGGTTTGCTGGCTAATGGAAATAGTATCTTGCCCAAATGGGATCTTTGCGTTGCCTTCGGCGAATAGGTTCACATACACGGAATGGGAATCGGTTGTGTACAGGTAGCCCGGCACGGAAGCCATGAAACGGGTAATGTTTCCGGGGCAGCAGGCACAGCCAAACCAGGGAGCGCGGTCGTGGTTATTCACCGATTCGAGTGGGTTGTCGTAGAAAAACTTATCGCCGCTGAGTGAAACGCCTGCAATAACACCGTTATAGAGCGATTGCTCCAGAACGTCATAATATTTGGCATCGTGTTCATAAAGAAACAAACGATAATTCCAGTACACATTTGAAATGGCAGCACAGGTTTCGCAATACGCCGTCATGTTGGGCAGATCGTAGTTGGGGCCAAAACCTTCGCCTTGAGCGCGCGAACCGATGCCGCCGGTGATATACAGTTTTTTGGAAACAACATTCTCCCATACCCGCTTGGTGGCTTCCAACAATGGCTGGTCGTGCATCAGCGAAGCCACGTCGGTTACTCCGGAGTACAAGTAGCCCAGGCGTACGGCATGGCCAACAGCTTCGTTCTGGTCAACAATGGGTTTGTGATCCTGGCTGTATTCACTCAGTTGGTGTCCGTCGGTTCCTTTTCCGGTCTCATCAATAAAGAAACGGGCCAGTTTCAGGTATTTTTCATTATTTGTTACCCGATAGAGTTTTACCAACGCCATTTCGATAATCGGATGCCCCGAGGGGACTTTTTTCTGCCCTTCACCCGGACCAAAAACCTGGTTGATCAGGTCTGCATTTTTAACGGCAATGTCGAGCAACGAGCGTTTGCCGGTAGCCTGATAATGAGCGACAGCTGCTTCGTACAAATGACCGCAGTTATACAGTTCGTGACTGTTCAGCCGGTCCCAGCGTCCTTCACCGTACCAGCCCTTCAGGCGGTCACACTCATTGGTCAGGCAGGTGTACAGGTAGCCGTCATCTTCCTGCCCTGCCGCAATCAGCTGAATGACGCTGTCGAGGTAACTGTCCAGTTGGCCATCGTATTGTACGGCGAGCGCGTATGAAGCTCCTTCGAGTACTTTGTAGATGTCTGTATCATCAAACGGGAAATCCCCCTGATGCTCACCTTCAATTAAGTTACCGGCCAGCGCGAAATTGTCCAGGCGCCCTGTTTCTTCGCATTTGCCAAAAGCTGACGGAATGGAGACTGTTCGGTTAATTTCGATTTTTGGCGCCCAGAATACATCGGTTAGCTGCACAGCAGTAAAAGGTACCGGATTCAACGGGGGAGTTACTTGCTCTTCTTTCTCTTTGCAGGAGGATAATAATGATAGTAGAAGAATAAAATAGTATGGTTTCATTTAATTGGTTTATCTATGTTTGTGTGAGCGGAGTTATTCAGGATTCTCAGGGGGTGTTTCCCTGGCACAGCATATTTTGTATTAAAAGTTGAAGTTCAGTTCGTAGGTCTTCTTTTCGTCCATTCCTGATTCGTGCATCATGTAATCTGCGATCCACAGGTACCTCTTTTCATTTCCAACAGTTGCTTCTGATAGAAAAACATGATATCGATCCCAATGATTATCAGAACGGAAAAAGAGTTTTCGCAGATCATTTACCTGGAATTGTCCGTTTGTCAGGGAATAGACGAACAGCGGCGTTTCTTTAATTACACTCGACCACTTTGTGTGATCATATTCTGCTGGATACAGTTTTACTTGTGCATCAATGGGATCCCCGTTTTTTGTTGCTGTAATCAACATTCTATCCGCAAAATCTTCATACATTAAGTCGTTGATAAGGCCAGCCTTCTTTTGGTTTCCCACTTTGTTAATGATTTTAACTGCATAATCGCTCCAGTAGGATTCTTCGTCAGGCGTGTAGCAGAAATCATTCATCAGACAGTGATCGGGCATGAATTTCTCTTGGCTCAATGGGTTGTTAGCTGCTTCAATGACATCGATATACAGATCGGTTACACCCCGGAAGTGCCCCAGTTCGTGTGTAATGGCCCGATAGGTGTACACTCCAAAATGATCGTTGTATTTGTTTTTAAAATCCTCTGAGCCGTTAATCACGAGGATTGTTCCGATGCCTCTGTCATCGCCGCAACCGCCGCCGTATTCTCCGGCTTCAGCGCCTTCATAAAAGAAATCGTAGATTACTCCCAATTTGAAAAATGTGGTATCCATTTGTTTAATTACCTTTTCATTAGCGCCATTTTCGCCCCAATACGAACAGCCGGAATACACGATAATATCGTTCACATCTGGTTGAAACACATAAGTGCGTTTTAATAGTTTTTTCCTGTCGCTGTTGTTAAAACGAGCGTTTATTTGCTGCCACTGTTTGGTCAACTCGGTTTTAAAGTAGTCGGGTGTTTTTGAATTCCAGCCTCTTTCATCAATGGCAATTTTCACATTGATATAAATGGTGTCGCCATTATCGTAATCAGGCAGATATCTTGTGTCTTTACTGACAAGGATATCATTGTCACTGGGTGAAGAAGATGAGCATCCTCCCATGATCAACAAGATGAAAAGGAAGAAAACCAATCTTTCCTCCAATTGTCCGGATACGGCTATTTTCTTTTTAGTTCTGATCATTAGTATTTCATTTTGTAGATTGACTTGATGATTTCGTAATCTCTTTTGCATTGCCTGAAGTTTCCGGGACAAAAGTTTCCCCGGAAGAAATCTTGTGCATAACACAAATTACCAAAATTTAAGAGGGGCGGAACTGTAGTATTGTTCAAAAAGCTCAAACGCATGTTCAAAGTTTGCTTCTGCCGCACTCACAATCAACAATAACTGAATATGACCTTCCATTCATGCACTGATGAAGTGCTTTTTGGCATCTTTATGAAAAGCCCCTTGCATGAAATATATTGGCTAATGGCAAAGAAAAGCAGCAGGGCCAACTACAAAATTATAGTGGCCCTGCTTTTGAAGGTTACTTTAATTATGCTGTTTAACCTATTCTATTCAACCTCCCATTCGAAAATTCCGCTTGCATGTTTTTCGGGCAATATGACTTCAAGTTTAATTGCCGTTGTTTTTACCGGTTTGAAAGAGACTTCGTTGGCCAGTCCTTTCTTTACGGTGTATGGCGATGTAGCTTCTACCGGCACCCATTTGCCATTTGAATCCCGGTAGTAAACCTGATAGGATTCAGGAACGCGGCAACCGCCCCATGGACCGTCGTCATACCAGAAAACGGCGGTGCTGCTCACGGTTTTTGCCTGGTCAAACTCATATGAAATCCATTCGGTGGTTCCTTCCTTGGGCCACCAGTGGTAGTACGGAACCGAACGGTCGTTTTCATCTTTCGGAACCAGGCGGTCATTAATGGCGCTGATGGCTTTCACCGGGTGCGAAGCCTCAATTTTGCTTTCCGAAGCAATTGTTGCCGGCTGTACCGGGCGTCCCGAACTTAAATCGTTGGACAGCCAAACAGCCATTTCACCACTTCCACGGTGCGCCCAGGCATAATACGGGATCAGGTTCAACCCGACATCCTTTACCTCAATTTTACCTTGGGTATTGTAGCTCAAAAGCTGTGCGTCGGCATGGATCATATCAATACCGTATAACAGGTCGGGCTGATGCTCAACGGTGAATACCGGTTTCTTAGGGATAACAGCGCTTAATACGCTGAAGTCGTTATCGGGCCACTCGGCACAATAAACAATAGGGCCACGTTCGACAGACACTTTCCCCCGGTTGGCTTCCACCAGCGGATGAGCTTTTACGGTACGTGGTTCCATGTCGAAGTGGATTTCCACTTTATCGCCTTTCGCCCAAAGGCGAGAAATGGTGAAATAACCGTTGGTCAATTCGCTTGTAGCCAACTCTCCATTCACTTTTACCGAATACGAAAGTTGTTTCCGGTCAGTGAAGCTATACAGGTCACTGGGTACTGCTTGTCCCAACACCCATCCCGGCAAACGTATTTTGAGGTTGAAATTTTGCTTCTTCTTCGGTTCAACCTCCAACTCAATGTCGCCTGACCAAGGATAGCGGGTGGTTTGTTTTAACCCAACTGTTTTGCCTTCAACTTGAATTTCGGCCTTGTTTGATAAAAACAGGTTGACATACAAATCCTGATTATCTACCGCATAAATGTATCCCGGGACGGAAGGGATGAAACGGGCAATATTGGACGGGCAGCATGCGCAACCAAACCACGCTTGGCGCTGATGTTGACCAATGGATTCAAGCGGATTGGGGTAGAAAAACCCATCTCCATCGAGTGAAACACCACTGATGAGTCCGTTATAAAGCGTGCGTTCCAATACATCGTAGTATTTTGACTCACCATGTAGCAGAAAGAGGCGGTAGTTGAGGTAGACATTGCCAATGGCGGCGCAGGTTTCGCAATAGGCCGACATGTTGGGCAACTCGTAGTCCTTACCAAAAGCCTCGCCGTGGTTGGTCGCACCGATGCCTCCGGTAATATATAGCTTTTTGCCTACGATATTTTCCCAAATACGGTCGATGGCGTGAATATAAGAAGTGTCGCCGGTGAGGGCGGCCACATCGGCCATGCCCGAGTACATATAGGCAGCGCGCACCGCGTGCCCTACAGCTTCGGACTGTTCAATCACCGGCAAGTGCGACTGGCTGTATTCGGTTTTAATGGTCGTGTAACCACGCTTGTCGAGCAGGAATTTTGCCAGGTCGAGGTATTTCTGCTGACCGGTTAGCACATACAACTTGGCCAGGGCCATTTCAGCAATCTGGTGACCGGGAACAACACAGGCCTGTCCGGGCTGATCACCCACTTCGTGAACGGCGCAGTCGGCATATTTCTCTGCAATTTCAAGAAAAGTAGTTTTCCCTGTGGCTTGGTAATGGGCAATGGCTCCCTCAATCATGTGTCCGAGGTTGTATAGCTCATGACTCAGTTCTTCTTCTTTTTCCCAGCGTTTTTCGCCGGCCCATTCGTGCGGATGAGCCGGGTTCATGGTGCGCGATGTGTACAGGTAACCGTCGGGCTCCTGCGCCGCGGCAACGATGGCTAGCACGCTATCGATGTAGTGCTCGAGCTCGGGATTGGCGAAGGTTTGAATCGAATAACTGGCTCCCTCGATGGTTTTGTAAACGTCGGTGTCGTCAAAGGAGTAGCCTTTCACTTCGATGGTATCGCTGGGGTGCGCTGCCCGGACAAAGTTTTCGTATCGTCCGGTTTCCTCACACTTGCTAAATGCGAGCGGAATGGTTACCTCACGACTGGCTTTCAATCGCTGCCCCCAAAAGGAGTCGGAGATCTTAACCGCCGTGAACGGAACTGGGGAAATCGGGTATCCGGCAGCCTTTTTGTCTTCCGCATTGCCTGCCAAACACCCGATACAAAGAATGATTGTGAAAAATTTCTTCATGATCTTATTTCGTTTTGAACTTAAGTTGAATTCGTTTTCGACAGAGTTGCCCTGAACCTTTGGATACAGAACTACCTTAGCTTCCATCAATGCTTAGGGAGCAATTTAATACTTTCCTGGTCAGCTTTACACGAGACAATAGAAAATCAAAATGCAACCCTAAATAAGCTCACGCCAATGCGCAGCCAGATGGTTTAGCAGACCTCGAACGCTTCCGAGGTCTGCTAATTTTTTCAAATTATAACTTGGAGTACTAGTTATATCCCGGGTTTTGTTTCAAATTCGGGTTTGTGTTTAATTCTTCCAAACCTATTGGAAAGAGTATGGTATGATTACCTTTTGGAGTATGATTATACCAACTTTTTGTCTGGTAAACACCAAAGCGTATCATGTCGGTACGGCGGCGGAATTCAGCAGCAAATTCCCAGCCCAGCTCATCAAGAAAGCGACCATACTGTACAGATGCCTGATTTCCAGGATCATCTATGCTCCCGTCCTCTGCCAGAGTCCCGTATTGGATAGTTGTATTTCCTTCCAACTCAGCTCCTGTTACTTCGGCTTTGCTAGGATCGTCGAAGTTACGTTCACGTACCTCTGAAACAATTTCGGCTGCCTCGTCACTTTTGCCGGTTCGGAGTAAGCACTCCGCTTTCATCATGAGAACATCCGCATAACGGAAATAGGGCAAATCGTTACTCATATTGCTTTTGCAACCTACTGCGATTTCATATTTCCGTACCCGGTACCCGTCTTCAAATGCACAATTGTATATACTGGGCATTTTATTCACCAGGGTCATGACTACACTTCCGTCAGTTGCATTGATTTGATCTCCATGCAGCCAGGTAGCATCAAAACGTTTGTCGTCAGGATCGTAGCTGTTAATAAATTGAGGGTTTGCGCTTGAACCACCCCAAGGCTGGGCGCTCATGTTAAATACATACCGATGGTCGGGGAGCAATTGTTTCATATGAGCGTTCCAGCCAGTGCCGTAAATTTCATCATATGGAACTGCAAATACAATTTCCTTTGAGGTCTCGTTATTGACTTTAAACGGTGCCCGGTAATCTGGTTCAAGAATAAAGTTCCCCGAAGCAATAATTTTGTCACAAGCCTCGATACATTTTGTCCATTCCGCTGCTCCCTTATATACTTCCGCATTTAAATACATGCGAGCAAGTAGCTGCCAGGCGGTCCATTGAGTTAATCTGCCGTAAGTGCTTTTATCAACATTCGCTGGTAGGTTCGGCAATACGTCTATAAGTTCATTGACGATGAAATCGTAAACTTCGGCGCGATTTTTTTGAGTAGGAACTTCATCACTGTATGAAATAACAAGCGGGATATTTCCGTGCGTGTCGCAAAGAATAGCATACCACAGGGCGCGCAAAGCCCGTAGTTCAGCCGTTATAGCCACCATTTGATCTTCATCAAGAGGCAGTGAACCAGCATCGACCTGGCTAATTACCCGGTTTATATTGTTGATTGCTTCATATGATGTCAACCACGTATTTCGGGGTTGCCATTGTTGGTTATCCCACGTGTGAAAATGCATACGTTTGTATGTGCCTCCGTCGTCCCAACCATTTGGGCGGGTAGGTGTCACAATGATGTCGCCGGGCTCTTCCTGTACGTCAAACAATCCTTGCCAACCCATAATGTAGCGAAGGGGTGTATAGCCCGATGCGGTCAGTGCCACAATATCATTTTCAGTGGCCGAAAATGAAGATTCGGTAACCTCGTCATATACTTCTTCATCGAGGTTAAAACATCCCCCGAGTAAGAACAGTATGCCCAAGCTCAACAGGGTAAATCCTGATTTCAGGAATGATCTTGTTGCGATATATTTTTTCTTCATGGTCGTTTCATTAAAAAGTTACGTTAACACCAAATGTATAAGTACGGGTTGTGGGATATTTGTCGCGGTCGTCGTTACCTGGTGACAGCCCGGTTTGTCTTACCTCGGGGTCTATCCCTTTGTAATCAGTTATTGTTGCCAAGTTCAATCCCGACACATAAAAGCGTAGGTTTTTTACGGTGTTTCTATTATTTAAATTGACTGTATACCCTAAAGTCGCGTTGTCAATTTTCCAGTAGTCCCCGTCTTCAATGTAGTAGCTCACAAAGCGCTGGACGTCAGTTAAAACAGCTTTGCCGAATACTTTGTCGAAAGCGGGATTCAACGTATTGTATCCAATGGTTGGATTCTCGTAAAACATCCGGGAGAAGTTAAGGATTTGGTATCCAAAAGCTCCGCGCATGTTCACACTAAGATCAAAGTTTTTGTATTGAAAATTATTGTTCCAGCTGAGGTAGTATTTGGGGATTCCATTTCCTAATACCTGACGGTCGTCGGTTGATGATTCGGTCGCCGGAATGCGTGTTCCGTCGGGTTTTTCTATGATCCAGATTCCATCGTCAGTAATATCCACCGTTTTTAAGCCATAGAATTCACCAATAGGGCCACCGATTTTTATCCGGTGTGTTTCAATCTGGATTGGCTCTCCAGTATAACCTGCATAGAAGAAGTCGTTGGTTGTTTGGAACTTATCGTTGGACAGGGAGACCAATTTGTTTTTATTGGTTGAAAACGTGAAGCCCACATTCCAGGTAAAATCAGATTTTTGTATCGGGACAACATTTAATAAAGCTTCAAATCCCCGATTTCTGATTTCACCAACGTTGGCGGCTATTGACCCATATAAGTACGGGGGAGTGGGAACGCTGTAGTCCCACAACGCATCTTTCGTCAAACGATTATAGAAGTCAACGGCTCCACTTATGCGTCCTTCGAATAAATCAAAGTCAAGGCCGATGTTAACTTCTTCCTTTTTTTCCCATCTTAGGTCCGGGTTCGCATTACGGACAGGGACCAGTTTGCGCACCCAATCGCCATTGTAATAAAAGTAATCACTGTAGTTTAGGCTGCTTAACGAGTTATAGGAATCCAATACATTGGTGCCTGTTACTCCATATCCAGCACGCAGTTTCAAATTATTAATCCAATTAGTGTTACTCATGAACGATTCTTCGTTAATGCGCCATCCAATGGAAACGCCGGGAAAATTACCCCATTTATGGTCATCGCCAAATTTGGATGAACCTTCACGACGGATACTGGCCATAAGCAAATATTTGTTGGCAAAACTATAGGTAACTCGTGAAAAGACGGCAATTAGTTTATCTGAGTTTTTGTAAGAGTCCATCCCTGCTTCGCCTTTTGGCAAACCACTTCCAATGCCGATATTGTTGTAGGTGTATGAGTCTGTAGGAAAGTACTTGTTATTTGCCCAAAACCCTTCATTCATATTGTCTTCATGGTTATATCCTCCGAGGACTGAAAAGCTATGGTTGCCGATGGCTTTTTTATAGTTGGCTGATAATTCAGCATAGTTGCCAGTATAGTTGTCTGTTCCTCGCGAAGCATATCCCCCGGCACTATATTTTGTATTGGAAACGTGATTCTGAGTCTCGTAATATCCGCGAATATTGGAGTTTCCTTTCCGGGTGTACATCCCTTTCAAATCCAGACCTTCAATTGGGCTGTATGTTAAACCGGCGGTGAAGCGCATGTTTCGGTAACGGTTTTCGCCGTCAGCTTCTTCAATGTAAGCTACCGGGTTGTCATAAAAGTATACGTCTCTCTCAAACCAACTCCCGTCTTCATTTTTTACGGGTTCGGTAGGATTCCGGATAATGGCCTGGCGATATACATAATTGTTAAAACTGTACCCGTCGCCTCCTGTCCAGTACTTTTGTTCACTGACAATCGTTCCAATATTGGCAACTAACTTCCCATCAAACATGCTATGGTTTACATCAATACGTCCGGTGTATTTTTTATTGTCTGATTTAATGAAATTTCCTTGATTATCTTTGTAATTTATTGACGCGGTTAGGTTTGTGTTTTTGTTTCCACCGCGAAAAATTACATTGTGGACATGACTGACGGCTGTGCGGGTAAGTTCATCAAGCCAATCGGTGTCAGACCCGAAATCCTTTAAATTTGCTCCTGTAAACGAGTAACCCTGATCCCATTTCTCCCTCAATTCAGTTGCGTCCATAAAATCAAGTCTGCGACTTATGTCAGACATGGAAACATATCCGGAATAATCGATGGTCGACGCCATTTCATTCGTACTGCTTTTTGTCGTAATAATAATAACCCCGTTTGTGCCACGAGTGCCATAAATAGCCGAAGCTGAGCCATCTTTCAGTACATCAACAGATTCAATATCTTCCGGAGCAACTGATTCAAGATTTCCTGGCACGCCGTCAACCAATACCAAAGGATTAGAGGTGCCTAGCAGAGACGAGTTTCCGCGAAGCATGATCACTGCCCCTTCCGTTGGATTGCCAGATGGAGTTGATATCGTCAAACCAGCAACTTTCCCTTGGATGAGTTGCGCGGCATCTTTAACTGCACCTTTTACAAAATCATCCGATTTAACAGACGCGATGGAGCTAGTCACATCGCCTTTTTTTATGCTTCCATACCCAATGGCAACAACTTCTCCGATGCCAATCAATTCCTCCTGCAAGCTTACCTGAATTTCCGTTTGGTCCCCTACTGGTACTTCGAGCGATTGATACCCGATAAATGATATTAGCAACACATCATTGGGAGTAACTTGTAGGCTAAAGCGACCATCCGCGTCAGATACTGTACCACTTGTGCTTCCTTTAATAAGAATGGCGGCCCCGGGTATCGACTCTCCGCTTATCGTTTGAACATGACCTTTGACTAATTTGCCCTGCTGGGCATACGTTTGATTTGCAACGGCTCCTCCATTGGAGATAACTGCTGTAAAGAGGATCAGAAAGGCCGTAAACTTCAATTCTAGCAGAAGTCTCTTTGACAAACAATTTCGACTGTCACGGCTACATTTTTTTTTCATAAGCACAATTTTTAATGGATTATTAACTGAAAATTTCTAATGCAAAATGTCTTAAGTCTTAACTTCACAACCAGGTTAGGGATTGCGACTTCCATTACCACGATAATGCGAGCCGAAAATTGTAGAATATTCCTGCGACAGACTTTCACCATTGTGTAAAAAAGTGAGACAGATGTCCAGACGATGTTTATACCCATTGGAAACAGGGATTTTGCGTCGTTTCAGTACGGTCAATGATGTGTCTGGTACTCAGCCAAGTCGCTTTATGCTCCTGGCTGATCGTATTTCATAATCCTGATTCTGTGTCGTTCTGGAGTGGCTGTAAAGAATCAGGCGTTAAAATACTCCCTCGGAGATTTACCGTAAAACTCTCGGAAACGCCGGGTGAAATAGGTTGGACTTGAGAATCCGGTTTCATAGGCCGCTTCCGAAATGTTGCACTTTCCGCACGAAATGAGTTTTACAGCCTCTTTGAGCCGGATAGCACGGATAAATTCGGTGCTCGAGCAACCAACCAGCCCTTTTAGTTTCAGGTGAAGCAACGAACGGCTTACGCCCATTGCCTGTTTTAGCAAGGTCACATCAAGATCGGGGTTACTGATGTTTTCTTTGATGATCGCAGTCAGTTTCTCGATGAAGATTTTGTCTGACTCGGAATGGGCCATTTTCTCGATCTGCAAGGAATCATCCGACTTGAACCGTTCGATCAGTCGTTTCCGTGTATTCAGGATGTTCTCGATGTTTTGATCCAGTATCTTGGGGAAAAACGGCTTTTCGATGTAATAATCGGCTCCCGAACGCAATCCGCCCAGTTTGCTATCCTCTCCGCTTTGCGATGTCAGCAAAATGATCGGAATATGTGAAACTCTCAGGTCTGATTTCAGGCGTTGGGTGAGTTCCAAGCCGTCTAAGTCCGGCATCATTATATCACTGATTATCAAATCGGGGGTGACGGATTCCAGTTTCTCCAACGCTTTCATACCGTTCAGTGCAGTTACAATCTGGTATTTCAACTCAAGAGTCTCCTTCATAAAGCTGATTAATTCAAGATTGTCTTCAACAATTAAAATCGTAGGTTTGGAAGAAAAGACATCCGGGTTGACCAATTCACTTTTCCCTTGATGAATGAGCTGCATTTCGGGAACTTCCCTGCATGGCTCATATTGAGCTGGCTGAGTGGATATTTCCGTTTGGTTAAAATCTTCTTTGCTGGCGGGGAGGCATACGGTGAAACTTGTCCCTTTGTTCACAATACTTTCAACGGTGATGTTTCCTCGATGCAAGATAACCAGGTTTTTTACGAAAGCTAAGCCAATTCCTGATCCATTGTTGTGGCGTTGTCCGTCTTCAATCTGGAAAAAACGGTCAAAAACTTTTTCCAACATCTCGGGTGTGATGCCTTTCCCTGAGTCCGAAACCCGGACAATCAGATCAACCAGCTCTTGGGAGCTCCGGTTTGCACGCCTTTTTAACTCGACTGAAAAACGGATTCTCCCACCTTCGGGAGTGAATTTGAAGGCGTTAGACAGCAGGTTGAAAATAATTTTGTCCACCTTGTCGACATCCATCCAAGCAGTTTTCCCGGCTTGAGGAAAATCAAGCTGAAAATCAATGTCTCTGCTATCTACCAAGTTTTCGAATGAATTAGAGATTTCTTCCATTATGGGACGCAGTGAGCAAGGTGAAACTTTCAGGTTTTCTTTTCCATTTTCAATTTTCCTGAATTCCAGCAATTGATTGATTAATTGAAACAATCTGTTGGCATTACGTTCTATTCCAACCAGCTGTCTACGGAATGCCGGGCTGAGTTTTTCTTCTTCGATAATCTTTTTGAGCGGACCCAGTATCAGTGTTAGCGGGGTTTTAAGTTCATGCGAAATATTGGTGAAAAATTCGAGTTTTACCTTGTGAATTTCATCGGCATGTACCTTTTCGCGATGCTCCAGCTCAGCCAGCGCTTTTGATTTTTCCAGATTTTTACCGACACGGAATACCAGGATGAATATCAAAACCGCCAATACAAAGTAAAGGGCAAAAGCCCAATTGGTTAACCAGAAAGGAGGCCGGACAATGACAGTGAGCTGCCGTTCTTCAGATTCGTTTTGGTTGTCGCCCATCGATCCTTTTACTCGGAAGGTGTAAGTTCCGGGGTTGAGGTTGGTGTAAGTGGCAAAATTTCTATTGCCCACCGTGTTCCATTCCGTTTCAAAACCTTCCAGAAAATACGCATACTGGCAACGTCCGCCTGAAGAGTAACAAAAAGCGGTAAACTCAATGGTAAATACATTCTGGTTATATTTCAGCACAAGCTTGTCAAGTTTGTTAATTGACCTGTCAAGGCTTTTGATATCGCCCGGACGGAGTGGTTTGTTGAACAGCTGGATGCCCGTAAATACAATCGGTAGTTTTTGTAGATCGGTTGATTCCGCATCTTCGTTAAATGAAATCATCCCGTTGTTACCTCCAAAGTATATGTTGCCATTGCTGTCGGTAAACGATGCGCGGTAATTAAACTGATTGAACGGTATGCCCGAGTTACTGTCAAAAAGTGTATATCTATTATGCCCAGGTGAGAATCTGATCAGTCCTTTGTCAGTACTGACCCAGAACCAGCCATCTTTGCCTTCCTCCAAACTAAAGATCCAATGAGCCGGAAATCCGTTTTCCGGATTGAAATGCTTGACAGTTCCCTGCTCGGGATTGTAACAACACAGGCCTTTATAGCAATCCCCAATCCAGATCCGGTTATCCGAGTCGGCTTTGACGAAGTTAATATTTCTCATCTCGGGAACGAGATCGAACGTGTATAGCGAATCGTTTTTCGGGTCGTACTGAAAAATTTGCGCGGCCGAAGAAAACCAAAGCAAATCATTAATTGAGCTAATGCACTCAAACTGAATGCCTCCTATAATGTCTGGTTTGAGTTTCCGAAATGTTTTGTTTTGTTTGTCAAAAACGATAATTCCTTCCGTCGTGGCAACGTAAATGGAGCTATTGACTTGAAAAAATTGGTAGATTGAATTAGATATCTGGATGGGCGTGTTCTTTTTATAGTAGTGGCTGAAACGATTGGTTTTTGTGTTCAGGATGTTAATTCCGCCGGTATAGGTACCAATCCATAGCTCATGGTCATTCACAAAAAGCAAGTCGTGCAGGTTGTTGTAAGAAAGGTTGTTTGGGCCGTCTTCTGACGCGTAATGCGTGATCTCTCCGGTTTGAATGTCGAGTTTGTTCAGTCCCTTGTCTTCCAATCCAATCCAAAGATTTTTATCCTGGTCCTCGGCCAGGCAGCTGACCACATTGCCTGTGATTTGCCATGTCCCGTAACCCGGAGCCCAGGTGCGAAAAAACTGTTTTTCGCCACGCCAGAAATTAATACCTCCAAAGTACGTTCCCAGCCAAACATTGCCTTGTTTATCGCAAAAAGCGTCGTAAATCGGGTCGGTGTTCAGTCCGTTTGGCTCAGAAAGCTTATAGTTGTGAAGGTTCAATAGATCTGTTTCCCCGTTATAGATAGCCAAGCCCGATTCGGTGCCAATCCAGACCCGTCCCCTTTGATCTTCAGTAAAACAATGAACGAGGTTGTGGGGAATGTGGTATTGGTTCTTTCTTTCTTTGGCATAGAAGTGGGATTTGCCACTTTCCATATGTAGACGTGCAACGCCAAAATCTAATGAGGAGATCCACAAGTTCCCGTGGGAGTCAATCAAACGTAAATCATGCTGAATTGGATTGAGTTCACCGGGAAGATCGTATCTGTTTAGTTTTTGCCGGCTATGACTATAGGCATAAATAGTTGCAGCATTGGTTGAAAAAGCGAGCCAGTCACCTTGTTCATAAACTCCTGTAAATTTAATTTGATCAGGCAATTGGTGCAGTTTGAATTTCTGTCGCAGACTTTCGCGTTGTCCGCTATGCTGGTCTAAAAAAAACAACTCGTTGTTTTGGCAAACCCAAAATCCATTGGTGGTTGGCACAATGGCAGTTGTCGGGCCCAGCGCGGTTAAAAGCGGGTGCGGGAAGAAACACTCCTTGTCGCTGTCGAAGTAGTAATACTTTTCATTATTCGTTCGCGCAATGAGTATTGAATCGCGGGTCATGAAAAGTTTATTGCAAAAGATTTTAACCGGAAGATGGTCGCGATCAAAAGCCGGGAATTCGCGAAAAGTTTTTCCATCGAAGCGAACATTGGCCGATCGCGTTGCCGCCCAGATAAACCCATCTGAATCCTGAACGATACTTTTGACATAAGAGGAAGGCAACCCATCTTCTGTCGTGTAATGCAGAAAATGTACCGGCTCATCGTTTTGTGCTTTACTTTCATGTTGAAATCCCAAAAGCATGAATACGCATATCAACAACAAGCAGCAGTTCAGTATACGATGGTTGTTTCCCTTCTTGCTCATAAATCTGTAATCGTCATTTAATAGGTTTTTAGTTCGTAGTTTTTGGGAGGATCAATGCCCAGCAAATTCTCCACAAAATAGTCCCAGCGTTTCCGATGAAAATAGGGTACTGCAAACACGCCGCCATGGTTCTTATTTGGAATGATCAGCATATCAAAATCTCTGTTGTGCCTGATGAGCTCACCGGCCATCCTCAACGTTGACACAGGGTTCACATTGTTGTCCATATCGCCATGGATCAACAATAGTTTTCCTTCCAGCTTATCGGCCAGGTTAAAGTTCGACTGTTCATCGTAATGCGCACCGACCAAACCCTGGTATTGTTCGTCCCACCAGGCTTTGGCAATACGATTGTCGTGATTGCCGGCAGATGAAATACCTACCGAGTAGAATTCAGGATGGGTCAACAGGGCTCGGCAAGCATCGTACCCCCCTGCTGAATGGCCATAAATACCAACTTTTGTCGGGTCCAGATACGGACGTCCTGCAGCGAGTGTTTTAATGGCCTTGATATGATCTTCGGCGCCGATATCTCCAAGGTTTTTGTATGAAAAATCATGAAACCGCTTCGAACGCATGGCTGTTCCCAGCCCATCGACAGTGATGACGATGAAGCCCAGCTCAGCAAAGGACACATCGTGCGACCGGTAGGCGCTGTTAAAGGTTTTGGGTGTGCGGACAGCTTGCGGTCCGGAGTAGGTTCCGTCGATAATAGGATATGTTTTGTTTGGATTGAAATCGGACGGAAAGTAGATCGCTCCGTATAGATCTGTCTCCCCATCGCGGGCTTTGGTTTTGAACGGCTCAGGAAATCGCCAGCCAGTTGCCAGTAAGGCATCGATGTTGGCTGTTATGGGCTGGGCGATGACTTTGCCAGCCTTTGTGGAGCGAACAACCGACACCGGTTTCATGTCAATGCGGGAATAATTGTCAACAAACGTTTTAAAGTCAGCAGATAAACTGATGCTGTGATAGGCATTTTCAGGGGTAAGCAACTGCATGTTCTTCCCATCCAGGTCAATGCGGTAAAATTGACGGTAGTACGGATCCAGACTCGAGTCTTTTCCGCAGGCGATGAAATAGATTTGATCATTTTCTTCATCGATAGCGGTGATACCAGTCACAACAAAAGTTCCCTCGGTCACTTGGTTTAGTAACCGGCCATCTTTGTTGTAACGATAAATATGGTTCCAGCCGTCGCGCTCGGAGGTATAAAGAAACTCCTGATTGTTTTTGATCCATCGGCAGGTCATCAGTTGGGTTTCAATCATCGTTTGGGCTTGCTCGTGCAGAATAATTTTTGCCTGCCCGGTATTCGCGTTGGCAATGTAAAGATCCTGTGATTGGTAGCCTCGTTGATAAACTCCAAGCACTAACTCATCGGAACCATCGATCCATTGCGGGCCGAAGCTCACGCAAATATCGGGGACTGATGGAATGTCGAGTTTGATTTGTTTCTTCTTTTCCAGATCAAATACGCAAAATTCCTGCATGATGGCATCTTCTCCCGGGATTGCCCGCTCGTAAGCCAATACTTTGGCCCGGTAGCCACTGTCGGGTATGCTTTGGTACAGGTACATCAGTCCGACTTTTCGTCGATCAATTTTATAGGTGACAAATTTTTTCGAATCAACAGACCATTGAATGTCAATATGCGGATCGTAGCTGTCGCCTTTCGATACATCAATCAACTTTTCCCAGTTATTCGCCGGATTGGCATACTCGTATTTCTCTATGCCATCGGTTGTAAGGGCCAATTCTTCTCCTGTTTCATTATCCTTCAGGTAGAGGTTATAGTCTTTTAACGAAACGATCCATTTCTGGTCAGGTGAAACCGATTCGTATGCCAGTGTTTTAGCTTCAATCTTTTCTGTTTTGGTAATCGTGTATCCGGCGAGTTCTATAAAAATCCGTTCATCCTTCAGCCTAAAATGGATTGATTTTTTGGTTGCTGCAAACTTCAGATCGTCCAGATGAAGCGAATCGGGTGAGACTGCTTGGTCTATTTTTTCTCCGACTAGTTTTGCAATGGCCTGTTGGTCGAAAGCGGGCTGGCTTGTTCCCTTTTTTGAGTCGAACAGCATGTATTTGCTTCCTCCAGGGGTTTCCTCAACATACCAAAAATCTGAACTTTCTTCAATCCAGTGTGGGCGAAGTTCAATGTTGCTAACCAGTTTGGAAATGTTCTTGGGTAGAAAGCTTTCAGCTTTTTCGTAGCGTTCACGAATGGTTTGCGATGCCGCGGAGAACGCTGTCAGAAGCAAAAGCGAAAGGTAAAATAGGGTCTTAAAAGTCTTCATGTTCCGTTCTGTTTATAATTTCATTTTGAAGATCTTCTCCTAAATCGTTGAAATAATCACTGTATCCGGCCACCCGGACAATCAGGTCTTTAAAGTTTTCGGGATGTCTCTGCGCCTCACGGAGGGTTTCGGCATTCACCACGTTAAACTGAATGTGATGGCCATCCATTCGGAAGTAACTTCGCACCAAGCTCGAAACTTTCTGAATCGCATCATCATCTTCGAAAAATGAAGGGGTAAATTTCTGGTTCAAGAGGGTTCCGCCTGTTCTCAGGTGGTCAATCTTTGCTGCGGACTTAACAACTGACGTTGGCCCTTTCCGGTCGGCTCCCTGAACGGGTGAGATGCCTTCAGAAACCGGAGTTCCCGCCATTCGTCCGTCGGCGCTGGCTTGCATGACGCTGCCAAAATATACATGGCAGGTGGTTGGCAACAGGTTGATCCGGTAATCGGCACCACGCGGGCTTTTTCGTCCGTTGACGGCTCTGTAATAAATCTCGAAAACGTTGCGAAGCTGGTCATCTGCACGATCATCGTCATTTCCGTACTTAGGTGTTTGATAGACCAGTTGGTAATGGAGATCCTCGGCACCTTCAAAGTTGTTTTTCAGGGCAGAAAGAAGTTCTGCCATGCTGTAGTTCTTCTCTTCAAAAACATGTTTTTTCAGCACTGTTAGTGAGTCGGTAATGGTCCCCATCCCGACGCCCTGGATGTAGTTGGTATTGTAGCGTGCGCCGCCGCTGATATAATCCGTTCCGGCAAGCACACAGTCGTCAATAATCAGCGACAAAAAGGGGGTCGGAACATACTCGATGAAGATCTTTTCAATGATGTTGCTACCGGTAACTTTGATATCAACAAAATGCCTGACTTGCTTTTCAAAGGCAGTCATCAGGTCATCCACGTTTCTATAGGTTTCCGGATCGCCGGTTTGCAAACCGATTTGCTTTTGGGTCCGGGGATCAAAGCCATTGTTTAAGGTTATTTCAAGAATTTTAGGCAAGTTGAAATAGCCTGTCAGAATGTAGCTTTCGGTTCCAAAAGCGCCGCTTTCAACACAACCGCTAGCACCTCCGTTTCTGGCATCAATCAAGTCTTTCCCTTGGCCGACGAGCTCCTGGACGATCGCATCGGTATTGAAAATGGACGGCTGACCAAAACCCGTTTTCACAATTTTCACCGCCCGGTTGATAAAACTTTCCGGGTTCTTTTTACTCAGTTGAATCATGGAACTTGGCTGCAACAGACGCATTTCCTCGATAACATCCAGAATGATAAAAGACAGTTCGTTCACGGCATCCGATCCATCAGGTTTTACACCACCAATATTGATCAGGGCAAAATCAGTATAGGTGTTGCTTTCCAAGGCTGTTATACCCACTTTGGGCGGCGCCGGATGGTTGTTAAATTTCACCCAGAAAGCTTGCAGCAGTTCAATTGCTTTTTCTTTTGTGAGCTTGCCTTCCGCAATTTCTTTTTTATAAAACGGATATAAATGCTGATCCAAGCGCCCGGGGTTGAATGAATCCCACGGGTTGAGCTCTGTAACGACGCCTAGATGGACAAACCAATAGTATTGCAATGCTTCGTGGAAGGTTTGAGGCGCATTGGCGGGTACATTACGGCAAACAGCGGCCATGGCTTTTAGCTCTGATTTCCGCCCGGCGTTTATTTCAACGCGTGACAGTTCCTCCAGCTTTTCTGCATGCCGGTTGGCAAACAAGATAATTGTTTCAGCAGCCAATTGCATGGCTTTGAGCTCTTCTTGCTTGTTAAAGGCGTCTGAGTCATTGAGAAAATCCAGTTTTGAAAGGCTTTCGTTCACATCGGAAATAATATCGAGCATGCCTTTTTGATAAATCTTATTACCGGCAACGGTATGACCGGGGGCGCGCTGTTCCATGAACTCGGTAAAGATTCCTGCTTCATAGGCGTCATGCCACTCGGGACGCATGTTTTTCATGATGCGGTCGCGGTTGGAATGGCCTTTCCAGAAGGGGATGATACGATGCTCATACGCATCGCGCGTTTCTTGATCCACCTGAAACCAAACTTTTTCGCGAGCGTTCAAAATGTCTAAATCCTGCAACGAATGCACGGTAATTTCGGGGTAGGTTGGCGTGGCTTTAGGAGCGGGGCCCCGTTCTCCAACAATAAGTTCATCGTCGTTTATGCAGATAAACTTGTTTTCCATGATATAACGAAATGCTTTTGCCCTTTGCACCGGAATGGAATCGCCAAATGATTGGTGACTCTTATAAAATTCAGTAATTAGCACAGCCCGTTCTGCCGAAATTCGGTTGATGGCATTCAGGCTTTGTTCCCGTAGTTTTTCTATTCTTGGCGTCATTTCCTTTACTATTGAATGATGAATGATAATTGTCTTCGTTAGTTTCCATTTCTCAAATATAAATTACTGAGGCTGATAGCTAATACTGCCCACTCTTTCAGCCTCCAATCTTAACGGTAAATCCAGCCTCTTGAAATTGATTTTTAATCGTTGTCAATTCTTCCTTTTTCAATGAATGCCGTCCCATAAATTGATTATCGAGGTGGAACCGTTTGTATTTCTCATTGGCGGTGTTGTGAAAGGGCAGCAAGTCCACCGCCTCAATCCCGCCTTTCAGTTCACTCAGAAACGCAATGCTCATCGCAATATTTTCAGGGGTTGTAGTCACTTTCGGAATCATTGGAATGCGGATGCGCACAGGAACATTTCCGGACACAAGTTTTCGTATGTTTTTTAGAATGACCGTATTTGAAACTCCGGTATAAACTTGGTGCATTTGATCGTCGATCAATTTCAAGTCGACCAGAAACAAATCAGTTGCTTCAGCCATGCGGGCGACAATCTCCCAGCTTGAAAACAAGGTGGTATCAACGGCTGTATGCATCGCCTGGGCTTTACACAATTGAAGCATTTCAAAAAGGAACTCGTGTTGCAGTAAGGGTTCTCCACCGGAAAATGTCACTCCGCCCGAAGATTCTTCCATGAAAACCTGCTCTTTTTTAAGTTCATCAAAAAGAGCATCAGGGCTTACTTTATAGCCGATCATTTCGTCATTGACGAACTCTCGACCGTTCAGCTTTGACGTTTTCTTAATGCATACCGGCTTGCTGTCAATACTTTCAGGGTTGTGGCACCATTGACAGCTCAACGGACAGCCTTTAAAGAAGACCGTAGTTCGAATGCCGGGGCCATCGTGCACCGCAAAACGTTTGATATCGAATATCGTTCCCATCATGGGAAAAAGGTTAAAATGAATACGAGGGATAAATTCTACGAGACTATGAGATATCCTGCCGGGCGACAGGAAGGGGAATCAATTGATCCAGCACTCAAACAGGCCAACGCCAAATTTGTGATACAGGTTCGAGTAATATTTGACCGATTGTTTCATCAGCCGCAAATTAGATTTTATTTTTCACATGACAAGGAAGATTTTAATCATTGATTGCTATTTATACCATTTATAAATAATCTTAGCCATGTTGACCTTCGAAAGTGTGGCCTGTCGTCAACCATGTCTCTTCTATCCATTGCTATGCTCTGCCTGATCTTGACTACGTCTCCCCTATTCTTTGTTAACAGTCGCACGTTCTTAACCACCTTTCGCTTGTTCATGGCTATGTATTGCTTATCCTTAGCTAACAGCCGCCTATTGACTACGTGCTGCCTATTGTTAACCATCTTTCCCCTACTCGTTACTATTTGCTGCCTGTCCTTTGGCTATCTTCCGGGTGTTGTCGACCTCTTCCGGTCAATGGATCCCGGGCTATCTCTCCTGCGAAGCTGCAGGAATCATACTTTTATAAGCCAGAAGCTTCCTGCAACCGGCTTCGGGGTAGGCGCATTGAGTTATATGCCGCTAAAGCGGTTTCTCTTCCAAACACGTCACTTTCTTCAAAGGTTTACCTGTTACTTTTTCGCTTGCTAACTTTCACAAAGGAAGCAGGACTGGAGCCTATATGCTTGGTGAATATTCTGGTGAAATAGTAGGGATCATTGTAACCCAAACGGTAGGCAACTTCCTTTATCTTTAGCGATTGGTTAGTTAACAGTCGTATAGCTTCCTGCATTTTAAGGTTAATAAAATAATCCAGGGGAGAAGAGCCTGTTTTGTTTCTGAAAATTTTTGAGAGATGAGATTCCGACAGGTTAACATGCGTGGATAAGTCGCTTATTTTAAGATTCTTATTGATGGTTTTCTGCATCAATAAAATAACCTGGTCTACAGGATCAGAACTTTTTTGACCTTTTACCGCCCTAAATGTATCGACAAAGAAAAACGAAGCCAGCAGACTGTTTAAACACAGATTGGCGTAGTTCATGTTTTGTATTGAAAACCCCGATTCTAGTGCCCTCAAAAGCTCATTGAATAAGTTGATACGGTCGTCAATCCGGGATTTGGAAGACTGTTCAATCGGTGTTACTTTGCCAAAGAATTCGTTGAAAAGGAAACTCCGTTCACCTCCGAAATGGATCCAGTAAATAGACCATGGAAAGCGCTCTGAGGCCCAATAAGCATGTGCTTCATGGGCCGGAATGACAAAGTAGTGATTGGCTTGGAGTTCATAGACGTTAGTCCCAATGTGTATTGAGCCCGCACCGTCGATGCAATAGATTAGGATATTTTCATTTATTCCCGCTTTTCTTTTGCGATAGTGTGTTCGGGCATGGGGGTAAAAACCAATATCACTAATATAAAGGCCACCGATCAACGGATTATTTCTAATCGTTTTAAGTTGTTTCCTGGTCATGACAACACTTCTGTCACCAAAAAAACTATCCGTTTTTCCTTCAACTGGCTCTATCACATTGGTAGTTATTTTCAAAATCTAAAATTTTAACACGATGGCCGTCCGGCAATCGTTTCGTCGATTGAATGGTGTTTATTTGCCCTTTGCTCTTGTGACACCCATTTACAATTCGGATGACTACAGACTGTATATTTCATTTGAAGTCTCAATATCAAGTATTTATTTTTTTTTGTTTTGCTCTTCTCAGTCGGAACACACTTTCGTGATTAAAAATAGACAAATAATCGGATTGTCCAATAAATAGACTGATTGTCTCGGCGATATCCTCCAGGCGATACTGCCTTTATACATATAAAATACTGAGGTCACGATTACTAATCAGTTTATAGACTTCTCAGAGAGAAAGCAGTTTCCCAAGGGGACTAGATGATGCATGGATGAGGAAGAGGATGATGCAATAACAGGTATTTGAATGCTCCCAGCCAGCATGCCAGTCCGGCTGGCTTATTGACCGACGCCGCATCGCAAGACGTTTACTAATCCTCAAAGCTTCTTTGTCCTCATGCCGGACAGGCACATCCTTTTCCAGTCGATGAAAAGGATGGAAAAATCTTTAAAATTTCATCCTTCCGCCCATAAGCCCACGCCGGCCCGGGCCAAATTTTGTCCTGCGGACGTTTCACCTAGTGGCGAAATGGGGGATTTAAGAATCGAAACTTTTCCGTTTGGGTGCTATCTTCCGGCTCTTTGATAATAGGTATTGGTTTAGCTACACACAATTGACTGAGCGGTTTAAACTCTTTATGTCTTGTTTGCTACAATGCAAAAAGTTGCTCTTACCGTTTGTGCACGCCGGAATAATAAAACCACTTGCCTTGTTCTTTTTTGAAAAAGGAATTTTCATGGATCTGTTGAAGTTGCGCGTTTTCGAGATAGAGGGCTCTAAATTCGACATACCCCGTGTAGTCGTTCGCGAGCCCTCCCTGGCTTGTGAGAACCTGTAAGCCCATCCAGTGCACGGACTTTGCCCAGCTTTCGATCTTACTTCGTTCTTTCGCAGGACGCGTTTTTTGGTGATGACTTTGCATGAGGTAGCCGCCATCACCAATCGTAAAAGCCACATACCTTGATCGCATCAACTCCAGGGCGGTCTTGGCTTCCCGCTTCCCTGAAATGATAGCCAAGCAGCAGTCGTCAGCTAACCGTTGTGAACCGCATGGACAAAGGTTATTCATGATCATTCCATTTTACTTGTTTCTGAATGGCTTTCCTTAACGGACAACCGGGGGCGATGGGTTCTCCTTTTCGATAAGGAACCAATAAGCGAAGCGATTGCTGGGCCAGTTCTCGCCTGACAGCCCTTCGTTCTCCTTTGATGCGAGCGATTTTCATCTTGTCGTATGCCGTGGTTTGGTGGCGCATCCAGGCGATAACCGCCTTGGCAGCTCGCTCCTGTAACGGAATAAGTTGTGTGCGGGCAACGGTCCCACTTCCCACCGGAATGGCATGTTGCGTAATTGCCCGGGCCATTTGTTCCGCAATTGAATGATATGCGGCATGGAAGTTCAGGTAGCTGATCACGGCTTGCAAAAACTCTTCTGTATACAATTGTTGTTTCTTCTCGCGTCGTTGGATGTCGCTTGCCCGTTTCTTTTGGTAGCTTTCGGTTTCCCGCATGGCAGCAAGCTCCTGTTGAGCCATGGCAATGGTGTGGGCCGGAGCCCAAACGCCTTTTGATATGGTCTTCCGTCCCTTTTTATACTGAACGCGCCAGTAGTTTCCCTGCGCGGTTACTCTTCGAGTAATGCCTGCATCGCCTGCCGGCAAAAAGCTCCAAGCCTCGGGTGGAACAACCCGTTCGCCATACTCATTTATTAATTGTCCGTTTTTCCCCGGACTCACGATGCTTATATTTGCCATTGGTCAATCATTTACTTTCGTTTGATGCCGCGTAAGGCTTCGGCGGTCCATGGATCATCGGGCCAGGCGTGCTTGGGATAACGTCTTTTAAGCTCCTTTTTCACTTCGAAGTAGGCATTATTCCAAAAGCTTTTTAAATCCGAAGTAATTTGAACTGGCTTGAAGCCCGGAGAAAGCAGGTGCATCACCACATTCTTCCGGCCATTATTTATCCTTGGCGTATTATCCATCCCAAATACTTCCTGCAAGCGAACCGCGAGTATCGGGGGTTCGCCGTTAGCCTGGTAAGCTAATTTTATGGCTGATCCACTGGGAACTTGAAGCTTTTGTGGAGCCAGCTGATCAAGCATTTGTTGCTGCTCGATGCTGAGATGATAGTGCAGCGCATTTTCAAGATCAGTCTTCTTAAGGTCTTCTGTTTTTCGAACGTTCTGAAGATAAGGCGTTAACCAATCCTTATTGGTTTGCAGTAAGTTTTCGGTCGAAACATCCGGCCATTGATCTTCTGGATTCCAATGCCGCAAACTAAGCACCCGGTTTTGCCATTGGACCACCCCGTCGTGGAAGTTTAGCAAATGTCCGCCTTCCCGGCTGATCGCTTCCGAAATCACGCTGAGGACCTGCTCACCATTGGGATTGGGCAATGGTTTTGATTGCAGAACGATGCCGCCAATCCGAAGTTCTTTACTTGCGATAAGACCTCCTTTTTTGCTGTCCCAGGCTATCACTTCGCGCTCTTTCACCAACGGAGCTAAATCAGTCGGATTGAGAGGAGAAGCTAAGAAGATAGAGCCAATACCTTGCCGGGCGTTTAGGTGGGCAACAGCCAACCAAGCTTCGTGGGCAAGGTCGTCTTTATGTCCGGCCATGGCAATACTACCGTTTGATAACTGAAACTGAGCATTGTTACCGGGACGGGCAAAAGCAATGCGTTCAGGGTAAGCATAAACAAGGAGCAGGCCTGTTTCGTAAGGATTAACCATGTCGTTGCTGGGTTTGCAGCCAACAATCTCCCGGTAAGATTCTGCTACTTTTTCTATACGCTTCATCTTTTTGCTGATCCTGCCTGAAGCACGTTGCGCCCGCAGGGCCTCAATGCGAAGGTTAATGTCAATTCCTGCCTCCCTCCCCAAAGGGTCACGTTCTTCCAGTATGGCGGCCAGGTCGGTTGCCAGGGACACATTGCCGCCCTGTTTGGCCATCACCAGCATGTGAGCAATCCGGGGATGACAAGGCAAACGATTCAACGCTTTCCCCAAAGCTGAAATCCGACCGTCCTCAAGCGCTCCGAGTTCGTGCAGCAGTGCTGTTGCTTGATTAACGGTGCCTTTCGGGGGCGGGTTTAACCAGCTGAGCTCCTCAGGATCTGTGATCCCCCATTGAGCCATATCTAAAACCAAGCTGGCTAAATCAGCTTCCAATATTTCCGGGGTTCGGTGCTCTGCAAGCTGCTCTTGAGAGGCCTTGGTCCACATTCGGTAACACGTTCCGGGGCCAAGTCGGCCGGCACGCCCGGCACGTTGATCAGCGGAGTCTTTGGAAACCTGAATCGTCTCAAGCTGTGACAAACCCGTTTTGGGGTTGAAGCGAGAAACACGGGCATAACCTGAATCGACCACCACCTGCACACCTTCAATTGTCAAACTCGTTTCAGCAATTGAAGTAGCAAGGATAACCTTCCGCTTTCCATTCCGGTTTGGAAAAATAGCTGCCAGTTGTTTTTGCTTGGGTAGTGAACCATATAACGGATGTACTTCAATTTTTAGGTGTTCGCTTCGTAGTAAACGCTCACATTTCCTGATCTCACCTTCGCCCGGTAAAAATACCAACACATCACCTTGCTTTTCTTTGATGGCCCGAAGAACAACCTGGGCGGTCAGTTCAGCAACGAGCCGAAGATCATTCTCGCCGGAATAAACCAGGTCGATGGGGTAACGTCGCCCTGAGCACTGTACCACTGGGGCCTGAAGCAGCTGGGTTAACTGAGGCAGATTCAGTGTTGCCGACATGATGACCATGCGCAAATCCGGTCGAAGAACCTGCTGAACTTCCCGACAAAGCGCCAAGGATAAATCAGCATGAATGCTTCGCTCGTGAAACTCATCGAAGATAACCGTTCCAATACCTTCCAGCGAATTGTCGGATTGCAACATCCGGGTCAGAATTCCTTCTGTTACTACTTCAATGCGAGTTTTATCACTGATCCGGTTTTCGAAGCGAATACGATAACCCACTGTCTGTCCAACGTTTTCGTTAAGTAGTGAAGCCATGCGTTCTGCAATCGCTCTTGCTGCCAGCCGCCTCGGCTCCAGTAATATGATTTTCTGGTTGTTGACGTCTGCCTGTTGCAGTAAAGCCAGTGGAACAAGCGTACTTTTTCCGGCCCCCGGAGGAGCGTGAACCACCAGAGTGCCCGCTTCTTGCAATTTCTCCTGGATTTCGCTCAGAATAGCTGCTACGGGAAGATCAATAGATTGAAACTGAATAGTCAAAATTATGGATTTCAAATAAGCGTACAAAAATAGGAAATCTGTTTGATTTCAACGGGATCGTTATTTCTTTCGCAGGAAGAAGAGCCAGTTGATAACGTTCCTGCGAAAGGCCCGGTCGGATTTGATTTCAGATAAGCCTAAATTTTTGACATGACACCCACAATGCAATCGTTTCGTCTATTGAATGGTATTTATCTGCTCTTAATTCTTCTAGAAATCACCAAACGGCTCAGATAAAGACAGACGATATCTTTTATTTAGAGTTTAAATATCAATCTTTTATAATTTATTCACTTGCTTTTTTATTTGGATATCACTTTCGTGTTCAGAAACAGACAAATAATCGGATTGTCCAATAAATACCCTGATTGTCTATTTTTTTTCGATGCGTGACTCCTTTTCTTTGTTCTTGAAAATCTTTCATTACAAACAACCTTAACTAAGAATTTATGAAAAAATCTTTTAAGAAAGCGAGCCTTTGTCTGTTGGCAGTTTTTGTTATTGCCACCGCATGGGCTCAACAAAAAGACATTAGCGGAACGGTTTCGGACGACACTGGGGAACCTCTGCCTGGAGTTACAGTCGCCGTAAAAGGTACAAGCCAAGGTACCATTACGTCCGTCGATGGATCATTTACTCTTCCCGATGTGCAGCAGGACGCTGTGCTGGTATTTTCATTTGTTGGGATGATTACACAAGAGATGCCCGTGGGTAACCAGAATGTTATTAACGTGGCTATGGAACAGAGCATCATTGGATTGGAAGAAGTCATCGCAATTGGTTATGGTACGGTGAAGAAATCAGATTTGACCGGTGCTGTGGGCTCCTTAAAAGGAGACGAGCTGGATCCGCAGGCCAACACCAATGTTGGGGCCGCTTTGCAAGGGAAAATGGCCGGTGTTGCTGTTGAAACTGCTAGTGGTGATCCGGGTTCAGGAGTCCGTATTCAAATTCGGGGAGCAGGTTCTCTGAACAATGTAAATCCACTTATTATCGTGGATGGAATTGCGGTGGAATCAATGAATAACCTAAATCCCCTGGACATTGAGTCAATCCAGGTACTAAAAGATGCATCTTCTGCAGCTATTTACGGTTCCCGTGCTTCAAATGGTGTAATTCTTATTTCTACGAAATCAGGTTCCTTAGGAGAAATAAAGATTAATGTGAATGCAGATTATGGAATTCAACAAATTGGGAAAAAGTTGGATTTGCTGAACACTGACGAATGGATCAAAGTAAATAATGCCGCGAGAGATGCAGGCGGCATGGACCGGATTCCAATTGCATTAAACCCTGAAATGCCAGGTGAAGGTGTCGATTGGCAGGATGAAATATATCGGAATGCCGCCACGCAAAATTATAACATCGGCGCGAGTGGTGGTTCTGAAAACTTAAAGTATAGTTTATCTTTGGGTTACCTCAATCAGGATGGCATTGTCGAAACATCTAATTATACGCGACTTAATATGCGAATAAAAACTGATTTGACCAAAGGAAAACTTAAGCTTGGCCAAACGTTTATCTTTTCAACCGAAGAAACCAGAAACATTGGCAATTTGGGAGGACAAGGAGGTACCGCTGTTTCTGCTGCCACGATGATGATTCCGGCGTTTAAAATCTATGATGAAACAGCTCTTGGGGGCTACGCAGGTGCCTGGGGTCCGGTAATGGATGTATTTAACCCGGTTGCAGGACTGAATTTATTCAAAAACGAAAGCGATTATTATAAGCTTCTTGCCAATTTGTACGGCGAATACGAAATCGTCGATGGCCTCAAATATAAACTTAGTGTGGGTGCCACGATTAATGAAACCAAAGGGTTTAACTACCGCCCCAGGTACGTCGTCGGAAGTATTTTCAGAAATGAGAAAACAACGCTGTCTGAATCAAGCGGAATGTCGAAATACGGACAGATAGAAAACACACTTTCATTTAATAAGGAATTTGGAAAACATTCAATCAATGCGGTAGTTGGACAGACGTCGTATAAAGATTTGTACCGTCAGATTTCCGGATCCAAGAAAGCCATGCCTGATGGCATTTATGTGCTTGACGCCGGAACGGACGAAGCGAATTCCGGTGGTTATGAAGTCGAAAACACGTTATTATCATACCTTGGGCGAGCGATCTATTCTTATGACAATCGGTATATTGTAACTGCAACCTATAGACGAGATGGTTCTTCAAGGTTTAGCAAGGAAAACAGGTGGGGTAATTTTCCATCGCTTTCGGTAGCATGGAACATTGCCAATGAAGATTTTTTCAGCAATATGGGAACTTCAATTACCCAATTAAAACTCAGGGGAAGTTATGGGATTCTTGGAAACCAGGAGATTGGAGATTATCAATACATGGGACTGATTACCTCCGCAATTAGCTACACAACTGGAAACCCAAGTGAGCTCTGGGTTGGTAACATTCAAACCGACTATCCTGCCGGAGGACTGAAATGGGAATCAACTGCCACCTCAAACATTGGTATTGACTTGAGTTTATGGTCAGGAAAGATGAACTTTATCTTTGACTACTTCCGGAAAAAGACGACCGATGTATTGTTGAGGGTCCCAATCCCTCTTTCGGTTGGAGCTGGTTCCGATCCATTTAGTAATGCCGGCGAAATAGCCAATAATGGATTTGAAGCTACTGCAATCTATAATGGAAGTGTCAATGATTTCAATTTTTCAGTAACAGGAACGCTCACTTCAGTTAAAAACGAGGTGCTTGCTCTAAGTACCGGAACACAGCGAATTTCAGGAGCTTCTGCTTCGCATCATGGATCGGCGGTTACTTATACTCAGGAAGGTTCCCCATTGTATTCGTTTTTCCTGATTCAGACCGATGGCCTGTTTCGTAACGAGCAAGAGGTCACCTCTCACAGCAAAGACGGAGAACTGATTCAACCTAATGCGGTCCCGGGAGACATCCGGTTTATTGACGCCAACGATGATGGAAGAATTGATGGAAATGACCGTGTTTATGCCGGGAGTCCATTTCCTGATTTCAGTTATGGATTGCGACTGGAAGGAGATTGGCGCAATTTTGATTTTAGCCTTTTCTTTCAAGGAACGCAGGGGAATAAAATCTACAATGGTTTTAACACCTACCTGGAAGCAGCCAGGGTAAATACCAACTATTCAAGCGCTACGCTTGACTCCTACACCTTCAATCCCGATTCTGAATTTCCCCGTCTTGACATGGCCGATCCCAATGGGAACGGAGTTGACAACAGTGATCGCTTTTTAGAAGATGGTTCGTACCTTCGGTTAAAAACCTTTCAACTGGGTTACACCCTTCCAAAAACACTTTTGAATAGAATGTCATTCGATAATTTGAGGCTTTACCTGGCAGCAGAGAATCTGTTCACACTCACTGACTATTTGGGTTACAACCCGGACATTGGCGGGAATGGCTTAAGTTCCAGAGGTGTTGATTTTAGAGTATATCCTCTGAATCGCTCGTATCACCTTGGGCTTCAATTAAACTTCTAATACTTTAAAAAAGGAAATATGAAAACAGTATATTGTATTTTAACGATCGCATTTTTAGGGCTGACATCCTGCTCTGAAAGCTTTCTGGAACTGGACAATCCCAATAAAGTAACATCGAATGCTTATTGGAATACCGAAGCTGATCTGGCAGCTGGTCTTGCGACAGCTTACAACTCCCTTGTTGATGATTACAATGGTCATTGGGGAGTGGTCGCCCTGGAATTAAAAGAGGGCAGAACCGAGAACTTTCAAATTAGAAATGACGTTCGGGGGCGTTTTGATGTGTCAACCTATCAGAATACGATAAGCACCGGGGAAACAGCTAACTTTTACAAAGGATGCTATACGGGTATTTTTAGATGCAACCAGGTAATTCACTTTGCCGATCAGGTTCAAGGCATTTCTGATGCGAAAAAGGCCGAGTTAGTGGCTGAAGCCAAATTCATCAGAGGCCTTCAGTATTTTATTCTGGCAATCGACTTTGGCGCTGTTCCAGTTATCACCAGTCTAGCTGAATCAAGGGAGGACTACTTCAATGAAAAGGCAACAGAAGAACAGGTTTGGACTCAGGTCATTAGCGATTTGGAAGATGCTAAAGCAGCCTTGCCTGTTACAAGACCCGATGATCAGCTAGGCAGAGCAACAAAAGGTGCAGCTATCGGATTCCTTGGAAGAGCTCATTTGTATCTTGAAGATTGGCCCCAAGTGATTACTGAGCTGGGGGAATTGGTCACAAATGAAAGTCAGTATGGTTATGGATTGATGCCCAACTTTGCGGATAACTTTGTTTTAGAACACGAAAACAATCAAGAGTCTGTTTTTGAACTGCAATACAGCTTGCAGGGAGGTCCCGACATCTGGACCGGCAATCCTGCCAATAAATCACGCTCTACCTTTATCGCACAGGAATGTGCCCCTGGCGAAGTCGGGGGCTGGTTCGAGCTCTTCCCCACCAGTGTTTTGCTCGATGCTATGCTGGAAGAAAAAACAACAGAAGGTGATTTTGATCCACGGGCAACAGCTACCTTGGCGTGGAACTATCCCGGGTGTGTATTTTATCAGCGAGACTTTAGCACTTCCTTTGAGAGTGACGCTATTTGGTTAAGGAAAAATCAGAATTGGTGGAATGAGAATGAAGGCGACTGGAAATCAGAGCTGAATGAAAAAGGAATGCGTTACTCGGATGTGTTGTTAATGCTTGCCGAAGCCTACACCATGGAGGGACAGGTTGGCAATGCTGCACCATTGGTGCAGCGGGTTCGATCACGCGCCAATCTTGTTGACAAACAAGCTGAAATGGCAGGATGGAGCTCAGACCAAATGATGGAAGAGATCATGCATCAGCGCAATGTGGAGTTCGCCAGAGAAGGCTTACGTTTTTACGATCTTCGGCGCTGGGGAAAGCTGCAGGAAGTGATTGCAGCTAGTCAAGTGGAGGGATATTCAAATTTTTCGTCTAAATATGAATATTACCCAATTCCTGAGAGTGAATTGGAAAATAATCCAAGCATAACTCAAAACGGAAGTTGGTAATTCGCATTAAAGGAATAAAATGGTCGGTTCCCTAAAATTCATTGGACCGACCATTTATTCTTATTTGCCTATCTTATTCATCGTAACGTCGACGAGTTCTATCTGCCAGTAAAAAACTGTATGAGGTTGATCCTGACAGAAATTATTATCTGAAAGTGTAAAAACATGAAAATTGAACCGAAGGAGCTATTAACATTTCTGAAAAATTTGCTTGTCATCATTGTTCTATTGACGGGATGGAGCAGCTGTTTTGCACAAAACGATGTCATTTCGTTAGAGGGCATCTGGAGTTTTCAACTCGATAGTGCCGACGCAGGTATTCAAGAGAATTGGTTTGAGAACGAATTATCTGGAAGTATTGCCTTGCCCGGAACTACCGATGACGCAGAACTGGGAGTCCCCAATACCTTAACTCCAAAGCTTGAAAAACCTCAGGTATTACGACTTACGCGTAAAAACTCGTATCGTGGAGCTGCCTGGTATCAGAAAAAATTAATAATCCCTCAATGCTGGAAGGACAAGAATATTCAACTCAAGCTCGGAAGGGTAATCTGGGAAACACAAGTGTGGATCGACGGAAAACCAACAGGCTTCGAGGAAAGCTTGGTCACCCCACATTCTTATGATCTTTCTGGACTACTATCACCCGGAGAGCATGTCTTAACCATCAGGGTTGACAATAGGAAAAAGTACAGCATTAGCGTTAATGAAATGGGACATGCCTATACCAACGAAACTCAAATTATTTGGAATGGAATTATTGGCGAAATAAGCCTGACTGCAACCGACCCCATTTTTATTGCTAACATACAAGTGTACCCCGATATTGAGGAGAAAATTTGCCGTGTACTTACCACCGTGAACAACAAGGGGAAAAAGCAAAAGGGGAAACTGAATTTGAATGTAAAATTGAAGAATGGAGCAGAAAGCCTGCCTGAATTGAAATCAGAAATAAATCTCGAACCGGGAAAGCAGGTTTTTGAGCGGATCTACCCAATGGGTGATGAAATGAAACTTTGGGATGAATTCAACCCAAATGTTTATCAACTGGCTGTTGAAGTTGAAGGCAAGGGATTTTCAAACCACAAATCGACCACCTTTGGAATGCGGCAAATCACGAACGGAAATGCAAAATTGCAAATCAACGGACGACGTTTGTTTTTGAGAGGAACGCTCGAATGCAATATCTTTCCGCTTACGGGTTATCCGCCAATGGACGAAAAAGGTTGGGACAAAGTTTTTACAACCGCTAAAGAATGGGGAATGAACCACTTGCGCTTTCATTCGTGGTGCCCGCCCAAAGCAGCTTTTAATGTGGCGGACAGCATGGGCTTTTACCTTCAGGTAGAATTGCCGGTTTGGACACTCGACATTGGTGAGGACCAACAGACAATCGATTTTCTAAAAGCCGAAGCCGAGCGCATGATACACGAATATGGCAACCATCCTTCCTTTGCTTTGTGGACACTTGGAAATGAATTACAAGGCGATTTCAATGTTCTCGAATCGATGTTGCTCGATTTGAAGAAGAAAGATCCCAGGCACCTTTACTGCACTACCGCTTATACTTTCGAAAAAGGTCACGGCAAATGGCCAGAACCCAATGATGACTATTTCACCACACAAATCACCAAGAAAGGATGGGTGCGCGGACAAGGCCTTTTTGATAGCGAAGCTCCCAGCTTTGATAAAATGTACACTTCCTCCATTGAAGGCTTGCCAGTTCCGTTAATTTCGCATGAGATCGGCCAGTATGCTGTATTCCCAGACCTAAAAGAAATTCAGAAATACACAGGCATTCTTACTCCGCTAAACTTTATAGCGGTTCGCAACGATATGAAACAAAAAGGACTGCTAAACAGAGCTGACGATTACCTAATGGCAACCGGGAAATTCGCATACCTTTTATACAAAGAAGAAATTGAGCGAGCTCTGAAATCAGATGGCTTGAGCGGCTACCAATTGCTCGATCTGCACGATTTCCCCGGTCAGGGCACTGCGCTTGTGGGTTTGCTCGATGCTTTTTACGATAGTAAGGGAATTGTAAGGCCCGAAGAATACACCCAATTTTCATCCCCGGTGGTTCCCTTTGCCAATTTTCCCAAAGCGGTTTACCTGAACGATGAAACATTTGAGGCCTCTGTCGCTGTTTCAAATTACTCACCGGAACCACTCATAAATAAGGAAGTTTTATGGGAATTAGCAACTGCTGATGGCCGTTTGGTGAAGAATGGTAAGTTTTCAACTACAAAAATCGGTATCGGTGCAAATCCTGATTTAGGAAAGATTTCTGCGAGCCTGAGTGAAGTTACCAAAGCGGCTAAGTTGAAATTAACGCTGCACGTTGGCGATCATTCCAATAGTTGGGATGTTTGGGTTTATCCAAATGTACTTGCCATCAATGAGGGTAATGTAATTTATACCCGCGATTTGGAGGAAGCAACCGACGCACTTCAAAAAGGTGAAAAAGTACTTTATAATCCCAATTTCAAAAGAATAAAAGGTTTGGAAGGCAAGTTTGTCCCTGTGTTTTGGAGTCCGGTACACTTCCCAAATCAGGCCGGAACAATGGGCTTGCTATGTGATCCAGATCATCCTGCCTTTACCAATTTTCCAACCGATTTTCACTCCAACTGGCAATGGTGGGATCTGAATAAAAACTCGCGCGTCGTTTTCCTGGACAGCATTCTGGGAGCCAACCCAATCTTGATTAACATCGACAATTTTAACCGCAACAGTAGCTTGGCATCTGTTTTCGAAGCCAGGGTTGGCGAAGGCCAATTGCTGTTTTGCACCATGGATTTATCAACAGATATTGAAAGCAGAATAGTTGCCAAGCAGCTTTTATTCAGCTTATTGCACTATATGAATAGCGGCGACTTCAACCCGTCGGGGCAGATATCCCCGGAGCAAATAAAGTCGCTTATACTGGAGAGTGAAAAAGATATTGGCAGAGGGAGTATTTACGACAATTAATGAGTCAGAACGACTGATGAACACTTGAAGTTGTGCATTTAGAAAGATAACCCGAACTGAAGACAGACTAAAAATCAACAAAACTAAAATGAGCAAATTAAACACGAAATACATCTTTGCGATATCGATGGTATCTGCCTTGGGAGGCTTATTGTTTGGCTACGACTGGGTCGTGATTGGTGGAGCAAAACCCTTCTACGAGAAATTTTTCGATATCGCACAATCGCCAAATTTACAAGGGTGGGCGATGAGTAGTGCCTTGCTCGGGTGCCTGATGGGGGCAATTGCTTCCGGAGTGTTTTCCGATCGCTACGGACGGAAAAAGCTACTGATCTTCTCCGCTTTTTTGTTTACCCTTTCGGCCATTGGAACGGGAGCTTCCAATCAATATTATATCTTCATCATTTACCGCATCCTGGGAGGTATTGGTATTGGATTAGCCTCAAATTTATCGCCCATGTATATTGCAGAAGTGGCGCCGGCCGCTGTGCGCGGAAAGTTTGTCTCGCTCAATCAGCTCACCATTGTTGCTGGCATCCTGCTGGCACAACTGGCAAACTGGCAAATCGCTGAGCCTGTTGCTCCGGGAGCAACCGATGGCGAAATCCTGGCATCGTGGAATGGGCAAATGGCCTGGCGCTGGATGTTTTGGGCTGAAACGATACCAGCCGGTTTATTTTTTATCCTGATGTTCTTTGTCCCTGAAAGTCCACGTTGGTTGGCCAAGAACGGAAAAGAGGCCAAGGTTGAACGCATTCTGGCCCGCATTGGTGGAGCCGACTATGCACATAAGGAATATGCCAACATCCGGGAAACACTGGACAATGAAACCGGCAAAGTAAACTATCGGCAACTGTTTGAGCCAGGCATCAAAAAGGTGCTGCTCATTGGAATCGTGATTGCCGCATTTCAGCAATGGTGTGGAATCAACGTCATTTTCAACTATGCCGAAGAGGTTTTTGAGGCCGCCGGCTACGGGGTTTCCGATATCCTTTTCAATATTGTGGTTACCGGCAGTGTAAACCTGGTATTTACTTTTGTTGCCATTTACACCGTCGACAAATTAGGACGAAGGGCTTTGATGATCATGGGCGCCGGTGGCTTAGCTGGCATTTACGCCTTAATGGGCGCTGCCTATTATTTCCATATTTCCGGCGGAATTCTTCTTTTTCTGGTTGTTCTGGCTATTGCCTGTTACGCCATGTCACTCGCCCCGGTTACCTGGGTGGTACTCTCCGAAATTTTTCCCAACCGCATCCGTGGAGCGGCTATGGCTGTTGCTACCGTTTCGCTTTGGCTGGCCAGCTTCCTCCTGACTTACACCTTCCCGCTGCTAAACAATGCGTTTGGTGCATCGGGTACCTTCTGGCTTTACGGATTGATCTGTTTGGGCGGACTGGTCTTCATCTATAAAAAATTACCTGAGACCAAAGGAAAATCTTTGGAAGAAATCGAACACGAAATTATAAACTAACTAAAACAAAATTCAATGAAAACGATTCAATTTTTCGTATTAATCCTGGCCATTTGGGCGTGCAGCCCGGAGCCAACACAAAAGATGGACCTGAGTGGAGAATGGCAATTTAAGATCGATTCGCTTGATGTTGGAACCAAAGAGCAATGGTATTCCCAAAATCTTACTGAACGGGTTACCCTTCCCGGGTCGATGGTTGAAAATGATAAAGGGTTTGACATTACTATGGAAACAGAATGGACGGGTGGAGTTCAAAACCCGGAATGGTTCAATGATCCAAATTATGCGCCCTACCACAACCCTGAAAATATCCGGTTCCCGTTTTGGCTGCAACCGCTGAAAAAATATACTGGTGCTGCCTGGTATCAGAAAAAAGTAAGCATCCCGGAAGACTGGAACGAGAAAAATATTTTTCTTAACCTTGAACGTCCGCACTGGGAATCGACCGTTTGGATCAATGGTGAAAAGGTGGGGATGCAAAACAGCCTCGCAACTCCACACGAATTTGATGTTACATCTTTTCTGAACACGGGAGAAAATCTGATTTCCATTTGCATCGACAACCGCACCAAAGACCTTGATGTTGGTGAAAATTCGCATAGTATTTCAGACCATACCCAGTCGAACTGGAATGGAATTGTCGGGGATCTTTCGTTGCAAAGTGCCGACAAAATCTATTTTGAGGATATCCAGGTTTTTCCAAAGACTGAATCAAATTCGGTTGAAATAAAAGCTGTTGTCAACAATACCTCTTCAGAAAAAACAAACGTAAGCGTTGAAGTTGAAGCAAAGCTTAAGAAATCGGACAACACAACAGAAAAGAAACAGTTTGAATTTTCAATTCCCTCTGGAGAAAGCAGTATCCGAATGGAGTATCTGTTGGGCGACGATGTCCTGACATGGGATGAATTCAACCCAAACGTATACACGCTTTCTGTTGAAATGGCATACGAGGAAGGAGAAGATCAGCAGTCTGTCGATTTCGGATTCCGCGATTTTACGGCCAATACATCAGGCTTGTCTATCAATGGTCGCCCCATCTTTTTGCGTGGAACATTGGAGTGTGCCATTTTTCCCTTGACCGGTTATCCACCAACCGATGTCAGTGGATGGGAAAAAGTATTCACAGCAGTTCAAGCGCATGGATTGAACCATGTTCGTTTTCACTCTTGGTGCCCGCCTAAAGCAGCCTTTGTAGCCGCTGATGAAATGGGAGTTTATCTCCAGGTCGAATGTTCATCCTGGCCCAATCAAAGTACAAAACTGGGAAGCGGCTTGCCCATCGACCAGTATATTTATGATGAGAGCGAACGCATTGTTAGCGCCTACGGAAACCACCCTTCGTTTGTCATGATGGCATCTGGAAATGAGCCGGGCGGCCCCGGACATGTCGACTATTTAAAGGAGTTTGTAAGCTACTGGAAAGAAAAAGATAACCGCCGGTTATACACCTCTAGCGCTGGTTGGCCGGTAATTGATGAAAATGAATTTCATGTGACGCATAACAAAGTGCGCATTCAGGGTTGGGGCGAAGAATTAAATAGTATTATCAACAGTCAAGCTCCGCGAAGCGATTATGATTGGTCCGATGGTATTGCCAATCTGCAAAGTCCGGTTGTCAGTCACGAAATAGGGCAATGGTGTGTTTATCCAAATTTTAAGGAGATCAAGAAATACACGGGTGTGTTGAAAGCGAAGAACTTCGAACTATTTGAAGAAAGTCTGAATGCCCACCACATGGGACATTTAGCCGACAGTTTTCTACTGGCATCCGGCAAATTGCAGGCGCTTGGTTATAAAGCCGATATTGAAGCGGCTCTGAGAACCCCGAATTTCGGTGGCTTCCAGTTGCTTGATTTGCATGATTTTCCCGGACAGGGAACCGCATTGGTTGGTGTGCTCGATCCATTCTGGGAAGAGAAGGGATACATCACACCTGAAGAGTATCGCCGTTTTTGCAATTCAACAGTACCTTTAGCAAGGCTGGATAAACGAATTTTCAGGGAAGGCGAAACACTAACTGCAAATATTGAAGTCGCTCATTTCGGAGAATCAGAGTTAAAAGGGGTTAATCCGCAATGGAAAATTTATCAGAACGAAACGGTGATCGCTGAAGGAACACTAGGGCAGCAAGATATTCCATTTGGCAATGCCATTAAACTCGGAAAAGTTGTTCACCAATTTCAAACGGAGGACAAACCACGAAAGCTCACCCTCGAAGTTTCCATCAACGAGTATGAAAATTCCTGGGACGTATGGGTGTATCCTGCGTCTGAAGTTACAGTCCCACAAACGATCCGGGTTGTTGAAAAGCTTGACCAGTCGACTATCAAGTTTTTGGAAGATGGAGGAAAAGTCCTGCTGAGTCTTGGGAAAGGTAAAGTTGCTCCGGATATGGGAGGCAGTATTGGTGTCGGTTTTTCCAGCATCTTCTGGAATACCGCGTGGACTAACGGACAAAAGCCGCACACACTTGGCATTTTATGCGATCCCGACCATCCGGCTTTAACTGAATTCCCAACTGAATACCACTCAAACTGGCAGTGGTGGGACGCAATGAGCCATGCTGATGCGATTCAGCTTGATTCATTCACCCCTGAATTAAGGCCTGTCGTCCGGATTATTGATGACTGGGTTTCCAACAGAAGACTAGCGCTCCTGCTCGAAGCAAAAGTTGGAAAAGGCAGCCTATTTATCAGTGGTGTCGATTTGGTCAATAATCTTGACAACCGGATTGAAGCGATCCAATTGAAAAAGAGCATTCTAAATTATATGGCTGGCGATCAATTTGATCCAACTGTTGGGTTGAGCATATCGCAGCTGAATTCGATTATAAGATAAATCACTGATGAACAAGATAGTAAAAGCATATCAAGAGCCACGTATCATACCAACCTATGGACTTGGAAAGCCCGAAATCAATCCACTCTTCTTCGAGAAAAGAGTGTACCAGGGCTCAAGCGGGAAAGTCTATCCAGTACCTTTTATTGATAAGGTTTTTGATGAAAAGAAAGACCAGTCGTACGATGCGGTAGTCCTTGAAAACGATTTTGTACGTTTGGTTATGCTGCCCGAAATTGGAGGCCGGATTTTTGAGGCGCAGGATAAGACCAACAACGGTTATGACTTTTTCTACAAGCAGAAAGTTATAAAACCGGCATTGGTAGGGCTTGCCGGACCCTGGATCAGCGGAGGTGTTGAGTTCAACTGGCCACAGCATCACCGGCCCGGAACATATTTGCCAACTGATATTTTTATTGAAGAGGAAGCCGAAGGCGTAAAAACCATCTGGATGTCGGAATATGACCCGATGAACCGAATGAAAGGGATGCACGGAATTCGGCTTCGGCCGGATAGTTCATTGATTGAACTCCGGGGACGCCTGTTCAACCGGACTCCATTGACCCAAAACTTTTTGTGGTGGGCCAATGTTGCTGTAAGCGTACACGACGACTACCAGAGTTTCTTTCCGCCCGATGTGCATTTTGTGGCCGATCATGCGGTGCGTGCCATGAGTAGCTTTCCTTTTGCCGAAAACGACTACTATGGCGTTCCCTATCATGAACGTCCGGGGAAAAATGATTTGCGATTTTATCAGAATATTCCGGTTCCTACCAGCTACATGGTTTGCGAAACAAAGTATGATTTCTTTGGAGGGTATGACTTTAAAAAAGAAGGAGGCTTTATTCATGTGGCCAACAGGCACATTGCGCCGGGCAAGAAGCAGTGGACCTGGGGAAATGAGAAATTTGGCAAGGCATGGGATCGCGAACTGACAGATGAGGGGGGTCCGTATTTCGAATTAATGGCTGGCGTTTATACCGATAACCAGCCTGATTTTACCTATCTGTTGCCTTACGAAACCAAAACATTTTCACAATTCTGGTGGAGTTATAAAAAAGTTGGTCCGGTGCAAAATGCCAACAACGATTTGGCCATCCGACTGGTTATTCGACAAGGCAACAAACTGGATCTTGGGGTAGCAAGCAGCCGGAAATTTGACAACCTGCAGTTTATTCTGAAAATTGGCAACCAGCAACACGTTTTTAAAAATCTATCGGTCTCACCTGAAAATCCATGGATTGAAAAAAAGATTGGGATTGAAGCGGGACAGGAAAACGCGATTTCGCTCGTCATTACAAATGAACAAGGCAGGGAACTGATTGCCTACCAGCATCGCGAAACAATCAAGCAGCGCAAGCGACAGCTGGCTAAAGAACCTGCCCAGCCTACGGATGTGAAGAGTAGCTTCGAATTGGAGTTGATCGGCGAACATCTCGAACTTTACAGGCATCCAACACGATATCCCGAACCTTACTGGGAGGAAGCTATCAAGCGTGACCCGGCAAACCATAAAGCATTTTATTCTCTTGGCCGTTCGGAACTTAAAAAAGGCAATTTCAGCAAAGCTGAGGCACACTTTCGAGCAGCCATTGAAATCCAAACCAGCCACCATCCTAACCCGGCATCGGGCGAAGCGTATTATTTTGCTGGATTGACCGCCATGTATCTGGATAGAATGGATGAAGCCTATGCCCTACTCTATAAATCAACATGGAATTACGAATGGCGATCAGCTGCCTATTATCGTCTGGCGCTAATCGATTGCCTCCGGGAGGATTATGCACAAACACTGGAACATCTGGAAGCCTCGCTGGATACAAACAGGCAGAACAACAAAGCTTTTGTACTAAAAGCAGTTATAAACAAACGCTTGGGCAACGATAAGCTAGCCGGAGAAACACTCACCTCACTCCTGAAAACAGACTCATTGGATCAATGGGCTAAACATGTTCAGGCAACTTTATCAGGAAATGATGATGAGTTCTTAAGATCATCCAGGAATGATGGACAAACCATCGTTGATATCGCTTTCGACTATTGTGAAGCCGGCTTTTATGAGGAGGCTATTCAGCTCATTGAACTGCACCATACACATGAGCCTGCCGACTGTGCCGTGCCAAATCCGCTGAAACAAACGGTAATGACCCGATTTATTTTAGCCTGGCTTTTTGAAAAGGCAGGCAAGAAAGCGGAATCGGAATCCGCACTTAAAGAACTCTCAACTTCTTCCTACGATTACTTTTTTCCTTCACGAATTCAAGAACAATTGGTACTGGAATGGGCCATCCAGCAAAACGAAGCCGTTTCGCTGGCAGCTTATGGGCTTGGAAATTACTACTTCAATCTGAAACGCCACGAAGATGCCATCCGTAGCTGGGAAAAAGCAGCCAGTGCTGGTTGCCGCTATGGCACATTGTACCGAAACTTGGGCATTGCGTATTGGAACACCTATGGCGACGGCAAAAAGGCGAGAGAGGCTTTCGAAAAAGCAGTGATGCTATCGCCCGAAGATATGCGCATCCAATACGAGTTCGACCAACTACGGAAAAAGTTGAACGACAATCCAGCTGAACGTTTGGCTTACCTCGAAACATTAAACGAAAAGATATTGACACGCGATGATTTCAGTGTCGAACTGGCCGCCTTGTATAATTTTACCGGGCAGCATGAGAAAGCGCTTGAATTGCTTCAGAATAAAAGCTTTCACCCTTGGGAGGGAGGTGAAGGACAGGTGTTGCGTCAATATACCTATTCGTGTTTGAAGTTTGGACAAAAGGCTTTACAGCACAATGAACCGCAGAAGGCACTGGCCTTTTTTGAAAAATCGCTGGATACACCCGACAACCTGGGCGAAAAGTATCATCCGTTGCAGGCTGTAGCGCACATCAACTATTGGAAAGGAATGGCCTGCAAAGCATTGGGCCAGCAGGAAAAAGCCAACGACTGTTTTCTGCATAGTTCCCATGAAGAAGGCGATTTTGTCGATATGGCAGTTAGCGCGTATTCCGAATTGTCGTACTATAAAGCCATGTCGTTGATGGAATTGGGGCAATCGGACGAGGCTTTTGGCTTGTTGAAGAAGATTCGTCAGTTTGGTGAAGAGAAGCTAACCCAAGAGGCCCGGATCGATTATTTTGCGACCTCGCTCCCCTTGTTGCTGGTGTTCGAAGAAGATCTGCAGAAAAGAAATAAGCTGGAATCTAAATACTTAATTGGATTGGCTGAATTAGGCCTTGGAAACAAAACAAAAGCCTTGGAGTTGTTTGCTGAAGTGCTTCAAATCAATGCGATGCACGTTGGAGCGCAGGATCACCTATTCAGCACGAAGCAGATTGTGAAAAAAACTTAGCCGCAAGGATCAAGCAACGAATGGATTTCAATTTTAAAATAGTGGGAATGAAAAGATCAATTATCGTATTTATCGGAGTACTGACATCACTGGCCATGCAGGCGCAAACAAGCTACATAGTCAATATTGACAGACCGGAAAAAGAAATTATCCGGGGTCATCTTGATTTGGGAGGAAGCAATTCCGCAGGTGAGGAAATTTCGGTAAATAGTTATTACATCGAACACGATGGAAAGCCTTTTTTTCCGGTCATTGGTGAATTTCATTTTTCGAGATATCCGGAAGCCTACTGGGAAGAATCAATTCTGAAAATGAAAGCCGGTGGGATTAATGTGATTGCATCTTATGTGTTTTGGAACATCCACGAGCGCCAACAGGGTGAATTTGACTGGAGTGGTGATCTTAATCTTCGAAAGTTTGTCGAGCTGGTGGCGAAACATCAACTATATGCCATCGTTCGCATGGGGCCGTTTTGTCACGGAGAAATGAGAAACGGAGGACTCCCGGACTGGTTGTACGGTAGGTCATTTGAAGTTCGCAGCAATGATCCAGAATACCTCGGATATGTTGATCGTTTGTATGGGCAAATTGCTGCACAGATCAAAGGGTTGCTATACAAGGACGGGGGACCTGTAGTGGGTGTTCAATTGGAAAACGAATTCCAGCATTCCGCGGCTCCCTGGGAGTTCACTTACCCGGGCAGCAAAGTGGAATATACCGTTGCTAACCGGGATGCAGCGTTGACACACGAGCAAATTACCGTTACCGACGGAAAAAATCCATGGTCGGAATACGGCAAGAAACACATGGCCAATCTGAAAGCAATGGCGAAAAAACACGGGATCGATGTGCCTTTATATACAGCCACCGGATGGGGCAACGCCACCATTGTCGAGAAAGGAAGTTTGCCGGTAACGGCTGGTTATGCCTACCCGTTTTGGGCAGTGCCAAGTCCTTCACCTTTCTATCTTTTCAAGGACATTCATAAAAATCCTGACTACAGCCCGGTGAGCTACGAAACCGATTTGTACCCTTCGATCCCCGCAGAAATCGGCCCGGGAATTCAGGCGAAGTTTTCGCGCAGGCCCATTGTTCCATACGAAAGTCTGCATCCAATGATGGTTCGAATTATTGGCAGCGGTTCGAACGGCATAGGCTACTACATGTATCACGGAGGCTCAACGCCCAAGTTTGATGGGACGTTTTACAACGAAGAAGTCAATGGCATCCCTCGCATAAATTACGATTTTCAAGCTCCCATTGGCCAGTATGGGCAGGTTCGCTGTCATTACAAGCACTTGAGAATGCTACATATGTTTCTCGAAGCGTACAGCGACAGGCTGGCTCCGATGAAGACCGTTTTGCCCGAGACCAATGTGGAGATTACGCCCGCAAATACCGATGTCCTGCGATATGCGGTACGCTCGTATGGTGATTCCGGCTTCCTGTTTGTAATTAATTTTCAGGATCATGTTGAAGTCAAGGAAATAAAGGATGTTGCTATCCAAGTTGAAACCGGCAGCGAGACTATTTCCTTTCCCTCCAATGGAACGTTCGACATTCCCAAAGCGACCAGCGCCATTTTGCCGTTCAATCTGACACTTGATCGGGCGACGGTGAAATCAGCAACAGTACAACCACTCACTGTTTTACATAGCGACAATCAAAATTATTACCTTTTTAGTTCCGTAAACGGGATGGAACCTGAGCTAAATTTTTCAACGGAAGTGCGTATTTCAGAATTAAAGAATGCTTCCGTAAGAGTGGCTGGTGGAATAAAAAGCGTCCAAGCAAAATCAGCGGCTCCCTTCACTTTTACCGCCAACGGGGTTAATTTTCTGATCATCCCAGAGGACATGGCGATGAATGCAACGAAAATTGATGACAAGCTTTTCATTTCTGATGCGCTGATCTTAGAAGACTCCAACGGCCTTCAGTTGATTAGCCGAAGCGCCGAGAATATTGTCCATGTGTTTCCAGAAGGAGAAATAAAGCTAACCGATTCTTCGGCAAGTGTAGCCGAAGAGAAATCGCAGGTTGCTGGTTTTCAAGCCTATTCTGTGAAATTCGAAAAATTGGAGCCGGAGGTGATCATCGAGAAGATTACTTCCCAAAAGTATACCTTGGAAGTAAACACAAATATGGCGAAGCTGAACGATGTATTTATCCATATCGACTATGTCGGGGATAGAGGACTGGCATTCATTAATGGAGGGATGATCACGGATCATTTTTATCAGGAACGGAAGTGGGAAATCGGCTTGAAAAGTTTTACTTCACAGCTAAAGAACAACAAAATGGTGTTGATTTTTCATCCGATGTATCCAGATTACCCTTACCTGAAAGATTTGAAATCGATTCCGGAATTCGTAGATGGCAAATATTTAAAGGTTAATGATTTTGAAATCATTCCGGAGTATAAGGCAGGAATCGCATTAATTCAATAATCTCAGTCCAACCAAAGCGCAACGATTTGATTAATAACAGGCTGAAAATTCCATTCTTTAATGGATTGTCTCACCGCCCATTCTGCACCATAAAAACTCAATTATATCCCCGGAAGCATGCAGTATCCGGACGATATGGATATGATTTTTCCGGACGCGGCAGAAGAGGATATGGCTTTCTTTGACAAAACTTCTCAAACCCACTGACATAGACAATAGCCTGATCAATTCCGAATTCCCGAACAGTGTAATTCAATATATCTTCCAAGTCCCGATCGCCCTCTTGGGAAAGCCTGTATGTGAAACGGACTTGAGTTATTCTTTTTATGCGCTTTCGTCTTGGCTTTTACGATGTCCTCCACGCTGCGCTTACTTGAAGGGCTGTCCCATCCCTTAGCGATCTCAGCACGTAGTTCGTCAATACTTTGTTGCGGTACAATTCATGCATGCGCAGGGCTTCGCGAACTACTTCACTGAAGTTCTGATAGTCCTCGCTTGATAGTTGCGTCGCAAAGTACTGTTCTTGCTTTTTTATAGACTTACTATTCATGGGGTCCAATTTTTTATCTTGCAAAGAGATTACAGATGTCTAAATTTAGCAAATATGGACATGCTAGGATGCTGTTCTGTTCGAAACAGCTAAATAGTTCGTTATATTTTATCACACCTGTCTTTCATAGGAGGAGAGATTGGCAATTTTAAGCTGAAGAAGCTGTCGTCCACTGCAAAGTTCCACCAGATCAGGTTTCATATTCAAGTCAAAGTATGCCTATGAGTAGTAAGATTCTTTGCTCAAAATCAATTCAATTAACAAACGAACCAACAATTTCGAATGTAAGTTGTTAATTATTAACACATTTGTTCATGAACCTTAAAATTCAACAAAATGAAAAAGACTATTTTTTTTGTATTTGTACTGATTCTTGCGTTCAGCGCAGCCCCAGTATTGGCGAATAGTGCGGAAGAAAATTCAACATCCGAAAGCGACGCGACTAAGGCAAAAATGGAAAACAAACTATCAGATGAAGAGGTGAAAAAGCTGGTAGAACGTATTGAAGAGATCCGCGAGATCGATAAATCGGAAATGACCTCCAAGGAAAAACGTGTTTTACGTAAAGAAGTGAAAGAGATAAAGGAGACCGTAAAGAAGCATAACGGAACTATTTACATCGGTGGAAGTACGCTTCTGATCATTATCCTTCTGATCATTCTTTTGTAGTCGATTCAAACTTGAATTCGATGCGCGCATTGGAACCAATGCACTGGCTTACCGTGTTTTGACTTCAAGGTGTGAAGTGAAAAATCATTGGAGCAGCTTTGCTTTCAGATCCAAACAAAACCATGGTGCAAAAATTGGAATCGAGTCCTGAAAGCTAGATTTTCAATCCAAAGAAATGAAACATAAATACAGGACAATTGTCAAGTTCAGGACGATCTTAAATTTCTTCAGGACAGGACATTTTGTTCTAATTTTCCTCTCGTTTATCTCTGCCCGCAAAGCTGCTGCACAAGATTATTTTCAGCAGGAAGTGAATTTCGAAATACAAGTCACGCTTGACGATCAACATCACGTCCTTCGGGGCCACGAGACTTTTCAGTACATCAATAACTCACCCGACACCCTTCGTGTTCTTTACCTTCATCTCTGGCCAAATGCCTATTCCAATAACGAAACAGCTTTAGCGAAACAGCTATTCCAACTGTACGGCAAACAAGCACTCTTTGACAATCCCGAGTTAGCCGGATGGATTGATTCAATCGACTTCAAGGCCAACAACCTGGAAGTTCGCTGGAATTTCCTTAAGCACCACGAGGACATCTGCCAGGTACACCTAAATGAGGCTCTGAAACCTGGCGATACAATATCCATTAGTACTCCGTTTCGGGTTAAAATTCCAAGGGGCGAACTCTCTAGATTTGGATCCAACGGAAAATCGTATCAAATTTCGCAGTGGTATCCAAAGCCGGCAGTCTACGACACAGACGGCTGGCATCCCATGCCCTACCTGGATCAGGGGGAATTCTACTCTGAATTCGGAACCTATGAGGTTTCGATCACGCTGGCCGAAGACTACGTCGTTGCTGCAACAGGAGAGCTAAAAACCATAGAGGAAAGACAGCGGTTAGAACGATTAGCCAACAAGCCCATTCAATTCGATACGTTTGCAAGCGAAGATCGTGGTGAACCGCATGGTTCAACAAAACTCAAAACAATTCAGTATACCAGCAAAAACGTGCACGATTTTGCCTGGTTTGCCGACCCCGACTTTCAACTCGAAAAAAAAACGGTAATATTGCCTGGATCCGGGAAGGCAGTGACTATCTGCGTTTTTTATACCAAGCAGCAGGCCCAGCTCTGGAAAAATGCCCTACCCAGCGTGTCCGAGGCCTTGCTCACCTTTTCCGAATGGATTGGCGATTACCCCTACCCCAGCTTGACGGTTGTTCAAACGACACTGAAATCAGGGCTTGGAATGGAATATCCGGGTTTTGCAGTTATTGGCAATACAAGCGATGCCTACAGCCTTGATGAAGTCATTACCCACGAAATTGGTCACAATTGGTTTTACAGTGCCCTCGCTTCGAACGAACGGCTGCATCCCTACCTGGACGAGTCGCTCACTAGCGCTTATACGGCACGATACATGCTTGAAAAGTATCCCGATACAAAGCTCTGGGAGATTTACATTAAAAATGAGAAACTGGCGAAATTCTTTAGTCTTGATAAACAACATGCGCAAGAGGCGGAAGAATACTACTGGCTGAGCCTGGCCCGCGAAAATCTGGAGCAACCAATCAATCTCAGCGCAACAGAGTTGAACGAGACCAATTACGGTCTGATGTTATACTACAAAGGAGCGCGTGGATTGAATTACCTGCGTGCTTACCTGGGTGATTCTCTCTTTGATTCTGCCATGAATGAATACTATCGCCGTTGGAAATTCAAGCACCCGCAACCTGACGATTTTCGGTTGGTGATGGAATCGTACACCGAAAAAGATCTCCGTTGGTTCTTTGAGGATTTTCTGGGAACGACCAAACGGCTCGACTATGAAATTGAACGTTTAGAAGACCTGAGACTTCTTGTATCGAACAAGGGAGAACTGGCTTCGCCGTTGGCCATTTCCGGACTGGATGAAGATTCCGTTTATTTTGAAAAATGGGTGGAGGGTTTTCTGGGGCAACAATGGATTCAGCTTCCTGCCGGTAATTATACTGACATCAAAATTGATCCAAACCATGTGATGCCTGAAATATTCAGAAAAAATAACAACATCCGAACCCACGGGCTCTTCCGAAAGGCAGATCCGATTCAACCTCAGCTTTATTTTTCACTCGAAGATCAGGAAAAAAATAACCTCATGTATTTTCCATCAGTCAGTTGGACCAGGGAAGACGGCGTGATGCTTGGACTGGCTTTGAACAATGGATTTGTTATTCCAAAACGGCTGGAATACTTCATCATGCCTTTCTATGGATTTGAACGTTCCAAACTTGTTGGCTACGCAAAACTATCCTACAGCATTACGCCCTTTCAAAAGCGGGTTCGAATGGCTACCTTTTCTATTGAGGGCAGTCAGTTTGGAGCTCCCGGCAACCAACACTTCCAAACGTTAAAAACCGGTGTGGCGCTCTTTTTTAGATCAAATCCCCAAAAAACCTTCTCCCAAAGCATTTACGGAAATTACGTCCAAGCATCCAACTTGTCTCAGCTAAACAGGGAGGAAAAGGCCGAACATAATTCCTTTGTACAGTTCGGATACCACCTGAAGAAACAAAGCAGAATCAATCCGTTTTATTTGCACAGTAGCATTGAACACTCCCGGTTCCATCAGAAAATAACTGCAGAATTAAATTACCGGCTAAGTTACTATGGGGAAAATCGAGGGCTTGACTTCCGCCTGTTTTCAGGAGCGATGCTGAAGGAATCTTCAGATGCTCCGCTATACGACCTTGCTCCGGCCGGGCGAAGTGGCAGCGAATTATACTTTTACCAAGGATTTTATCCCGACCGTTTCAGTCCGTTTCCATCAACATTCTGGTCAAGACAAATGACCATGAACGAAGGAGGATTGGTTTCGCCCTCCAATAGCATACTTGGCTACAGCAACTGGCTGTTTTCATTGACACTAACAAGCAGTTTGCCTCGCAAAATCGAAAAACTCCCCATAAAACCTTTTCTAACGGTTTTACTGAATGAGCCCAGGGGCAAGTTCCAAAATAAGCCGACTGTTTTTTTCGAAGCTGGCGTAAAAACAGGCTACTGGAACCTCATCGAGTTTTACATCCCCTTGTTCATCAGCAACAACATCAAGTCAGAAACCGGGCCATTCAAAGATCGAATCCGCCTGACTTTCACACTGGATTCATTTAAAAAAATTAATTTAAACCGGCGTTCAGGATTCTAAAGCTCCACTTGGATTCATCTCCGGGAAAATCAGTAAAAACCAGCATGGAAATAAATCGTTAATTCAGAAGATCATTTCATCCGGAATTTTATTTTTCATGCTAACTTTGCCAGCCAATTCATTCAAAATAGAGCTTGGCTTTCAACGCTCTTTGGTTTGAGTTGTTTAGGTTGATGGAGAAAGGGTTAAAATTATGCTGGTTTTAGTAGGAATTATTGTTGCGCTTTTCGTGTTGCTCGTAGTTGGAACCTGGCTTTCGAACCGATTTGGCAAAAAAGACCCGGAAAGCGATACAACGAATGATGGAGTAAACGTGGCCCTGGATTGCTGCGGCGCACACGAGGTATGTGATTTTGAAGAGATGCTTAAAAACCCCGATGAAATTGTTTATTTCGAAGATCAAGAACTGGACCGTTTTCAAGGGGTTAATCCAAGCGAATACCGCGACGAACAAATTGATGAATTTCGCGATGTGCTTTATACCTTGGATAGTGAAGAAATCCGCAAGTGGCTGCTGAGTATCGAGCGGCGCAAAATTCAACTGCCCCCGGTTCTAAAGCAGGAAGCCATTCAACTTCTGGCTGAAGCTTCGTAGGCTGTTATTCGAATAGCATTGTCTGTTTAACCTGTTTGTTTGGTCATAGCCGTTAATTATTGTCATTCCTGATCATTTTATTGTTATTGATCAATTTAAAAACACTGAATGACCACCTAATAACAACTGAATGACTTTTTCATGACATGAGGTAATCTTGCGGATATCTATTCTTCAAAAAACAATTCCTCCTTAATCCGCTGGATCCGGTCGAGCGCATAGTCCGCATTTTCGGCCTTTTCGCCCGCTTCCAACAAATACGACCGATAATAATTTATGGCCAGTGTTTTATTGAAATTATATTCCTCATAGGTTGTAGCAATTTCAAACAAAACCTCAACTTTCCGTGAATCCAGATCATAGGCCTTTTGGTAACATTCAATCGACTTTTCATACTCCTGCAGTGAACCGTAAACCTGCGCCAAATGGTGGTACATTTCCGGATGAAATTCAGGAACAGATATATAAATGGCAAAATCCAGGTAATTGGAAGCCAGCTCATAATGATCTAACCGTTTGTGACTCACGCCGAGGTAAAAATTCACATAAACATCATTGGGCGCCGCGGAGTAGCATTTCTCCAAAATCTCAATGGCATCCTCGGTGTATTTATTGTGGTACAGGCAAATCCCATAATTTAGAAGAACCGGTAAAAGTGTATCGTGACGGGTCATAAATTGATGGTACAAACGCTGAGCCATTTGAAAATCCTTATTTTCGAAGGAAGCATTGGCTGTTTTCAGTTGAATCGTCCGGTTATTTGGAAACTGACGACCGGCCCGGTATAAAGTCATCATCATCCGATTCTTTTCCTTCAACTTTTCGTATACACTCGCCAAATTTAAGTAGGCCGTGAGGTCATTGGGGTTTTGCCGCAGGTAGTTTTCGTACAAACTGGCTGCCACCTTAAATGAATCCGCTTTGTAAGCCGCCAATGCACCGTACTTTTTATACATCACATTTGTAGAATCAACCTGCAGTATTTCGGCAAAGGTGCTGTGTGCCTTTTTGTAGTCATTCAGATATAACCAGGATTTTCCCAACGCATACTTTAGCAGCAAATCGTCAGGTGTCAATGAAAGTGCCCGCTCAAAATCAGCCGATGCCTCGTGATGGTTCCCCAAGGCTTGCAAAAGATCTGCCCTATTAGACAAATAAGTCACAGTTAGTGGTTCTTTGCTCAAGGCCGAATCCAAATCAGCTATGGCTGCCGGATAATCCATGAGTTGTTTATGCGCGAGGCTTTTCTTAAAATACAAGTCCCCGCTTGGCTGAGTCTGAAGTTTCTGATCGATCAGATCAATTGCTTTGGTGTATTCCTGTTTTAACAGCAACAAATCGACTTCATCCTGGGCACAACACACCGCCGGAAGAAACAGCAAAAAAGCAACGGTTAATTTTCTGAACATGGCTTTATTGTTTTAAAGTAAGTTTGGTGTAAACCACGGAAAGATTCTGAAACAAGTTCAGAATGACCTTTTGCGTGGGCTTACACCAAACTTTAAGTTCTATTGCAAAACAAACTCAATCGGGACGGTGTAAGCCACCGCAACATTAACACCCCGCTGCTTCCCTGGCGCCCAGTTTGGCATTTCGTTCACCACGCGCATGGCTTCGGCATCCAACGACGGATCAACTCCTCGGGCTATCTTAATGCGTCCAACCGAACCGTCTTTTTCAACCACGAAGGTTACATATACTTTTCCCTGAATCCTGTTATCCTGAGCAATAACAGGATATTTGACACGCTGTGCGATAAATTTACGCAGTTCCAACTCACCTCCCGGGAACTCCGGCATCTCTTCAACAATATTAAAGACGGCAGGATCATCAGCACCAGCAGTTTGTCCGGCGTATCCAACGACCACCACTTCGTTAACCGCATTGTTCTTGGAATCCAGTGCGCCACTCTTCGAGGTGATCATGACTACCCCATTATTTGCTAATTCACCATATTTCTCAACCATAGCCGGATTGTCTCCTTTCAGGACATCAATAGATTCAATACTATTCGGATCCAATTTTTCCATGGCATCGTGGTCGGCCATTTCGCCGTCAATCAAAAATAGTGGCTGTTCACCATTTGCCGACTTGAGCTGAACTCCTTGTTCCGTTGTTTGGTTTTCAGTAAAATTCTCATCCTTATTTTCGCAGGCAAATACCAGCACAAGGGTAAAAGCCATCAGCACGCCCAGCAGGTAGCGCCATTTGGCTTGGTTTGAAGATTTTATTTTTGTCATCATTTTTAGTCTTGATTTAATTAATGAAGAATTGAAATTGTTGGCAATCGAAAACTGATTACCAATAAACTGGGTGACCAAAACCGCTTTGTAATGATTAACGGCCACGCCCTGATTTAATACTGCCCGATCAGCCATGTATTCGTGGTTTTCTTTAATCACCCGCCGGAGCAGCCAGAAAAACGGGTTGAACCACTGAAAAATGCTGATGAGTTCGAGTATTAAGATATCCACCGTATGTCCCTGGCGAATATGTTCGCTTTCGTGTGCAAGCATTTTTTCCCAGCCCGGCTGTTCTTCCAGGGCCCGGCTTACAAACAAATAATTGAGGAAAGAATACGGACTTGAATTTTCGTCGATATAAACGTAGTTGATTCCATTTTTAGTGACCAACTGGCCTTTTTTTATGACGTAAGCCAATTGAGTCAACCGGACGAGCACAATCAAACCCATGATGATGGCCCCTGCTACATAAGCATAAACCAACAGCTGGCTGGTTGAAATCCAGTTGGCCAGCGAATTGGAAAAGCCCGAGCTACTAACCGTAATTGTTTCCAGCATATTGGATGTTCCGAATCCGGCCAGTAGCGCATTGCCTTGACCGGACGACCCGAAAACTTTGAACTGAAACAAAGGCAGTAAGCTTGAAAAAACAACGGCTAAAAGCAGAAACAAGCGGTTGGCCTTGAAAAAGGTTTCGTTACGCAAAAATACGTAATAAATGAGCGCCAAGGCTCCCAGGCTAAGGCCCGATTCCAAAATGTAATTGATAAAGCTATTCATCGCGTTTGTTGTTAGGGTCTTTTAAATCCTTGCCCACTTCTTTCATCAGTTCTTCCAGTTCGGCCAGGCTCATGTTGTCTTCGCGCGCAAAAAACGAAACCATCTCCTTGAATGAATTGCTGAAATAACCTTTCATGAAGTTTTTCATGTACTTCCGCGTGTACTCCTTTTTACTGATCAGCGGGAAATAACGGTGTGTTTTTCCAAAAGCCTCATAAGCCACAAAGCCCTTTTTTTCTAAAATTCTTATGATGGTTGAAACTGTGTTATACGCCGGTTTCGGTTCGGGCATCTGTTCAATCAACTCCTTTACAAAGGCTTTTTCCTTCTTCCAAAGCAATTGCATGACTTGTTCTTCAGCTTTTGTCAATTCTTTCATCAGGTTCATTTTTTATTCAGGTTGAAGCAACTACAAAAATCAGGCCACTGAACTATGGGAATAGTTAAAAAACTAATTCTTTAGTTTTGAAATCGAAAAAAATTTGTCATGTGAAATAATCTGCTTGTTGAAAAGTCTCTCGTGGTGTCATAGCATGATTTTTTAAGAATGATTAATGATTTGGAATTCCAATTCAAACTTACAACTAATATTTTAGTTTTCAAACTAACTTTATAGTTATTCGTTTCTGTATTGAAAAATTCATTTCTAAATAAGAGCATTCAAGAGTAGGAAAATAGACTCGACAGAGATTGATCACGTCAGCTGAAAATCATCGGCGTCGGGCAAAACACGGAAGTTATTGCGGAACCTTTCAAGCGAGTCCTTGGAGAGTTTGGCGGTAATGATCTGCTCCTTCTTGTCTTCGGCTGCAACCATCACTTTGCCTTTCGGATCTACGAAACACGTATCGCCAACGTAGTTGATCCCATTAGCATCCCTGCCAATACGGTTGATACCTACAACGTAGGATTGATTCTCAATAGCACGCGCTTTCAACAAGGTTTTCCAGGCTCCGCGGCGGGGGGCCGGCCAGTTGGCTGTGTTGATCAACAGATCGTAATCCTGCCGGTTTCGACTAAATACGGGGAAGCGTAAATCATAGCAAACCTGTGGCAGAATCCGAAATGATTTGATTTGAATCAGTTTACGCGTCTGCCCGCCAGTAAAATGCAAGTGCTCCTCTCCCATCGAAAACAAGTGACGTTTGTCGTAATATTCCATCTTGCCCTCGGGATACACAAAAATAAAGCGATTGAAAAAGTTTCCATGCTCGCGAATCATGAGGCTTCCAGCCACCACCAGCCGTCTATCAGCAGCCAATCGCTTCATCCATTGAACGCTTTCTCCATCCATCGCTTCAGCACATTTTTCCACCTGCATGCTAAAGCCAGTGGCAAACATCTCGGGAAAAACCACCAAGTCCGTTTCACTGGCAAGATCGTCCAATAAGTGAAGCAAATGCTTGCGGTTTTCAGCCGGCTGCTCCCAAACCAATTCGCACTGCACCAGAGCAATACACAAGTTGTCTGTCATAGTATACTAATTTTAGTTCTGATCCTCTTATTGATGACCAATAATCAATGACCAATTGACTAAATAACCGATTGCAACCTTACTCCTCCGCTGTAAACAGCTCCGGATATCTGGCTTTTACGTTTCTATTACGGTAATAGGCCTTCATTCGTTTGATATCATTCTGCGGATCGTTTGTTAGCGGCAGCGTTTCAAGCCATCCAATTTCCTTCCGCCCAAAATCGAAGAACCCCAAATAAACGGTTGCTCCGGTTGCTTTGGCAATGGTATGGAATCCAGCTTTCCAGTGCTTGTTCTGCTTTCTGGTCCCTTCAGGTGTCATTGCCAAATGCATTTTATTGCGATTGTTCATCTCATTGATCACTTGTTTGACCACGGTGGCTCCTTTAGAGCGGTCAATGGGTAGCGCCCCCATCTTTCGGAGAAAATAGCCCACCGGCCAAAAGAAAAACTCTTTCTTAATCATCACATGAGCCACGCCTCCCACGGAAGTATAAAACAAATACGAAATCACAAAATCCCAGGCGCTGGTATGTGGCACTCCGATGATGATGGCTTTTTTATGCGGCATTACGCCATTGACGGTTTTCCAACCCCACAGCTTCAATAAAAACTTACAAATGTATCTCACTGGCTCGTTTTTTTATCCCACTAAAGCACTAGGAACACAAAGTTAGTTGAATCATAGTTCGGTCTATAATTTTTAAACTCCATTTTTCCTTTGTGTGCATTGTGGGACTATTACTGCTTCAACGTTCTTTCCTTCAGCAAACTCCTTCAGGTATTTGATTGCCATTTGCGTAGCCTCCGCCAGCATTTTAATCGACTGGTACGAAACGATCACCATTAAAAAGCGTCGGGTATTTTCACTTACGCCTGTTCGCTCCGAATCGGACGTGGAGGTTCCAAAAGAACCTTTTTCATCCCGAAAGACAGGCATGCCTTCAATATTCATCTCGCCTCGTCCCAAGCCATTATACGGTTCATAGGGTCGACCGATTCCCATAACGATGTCACCAACAATTTTGTCATCATCGTAGCCTCCAATCGAAAAACCTGTACTAATCGACACCAGGTTCAACAGATCAACCACATTGTTTATTTGGTAGAGGCCTTTGCCACTCACCACCCGGCGCAACAAGGCTTCGGCTGACAAGCGATAGCGCGCCGGATCTTTACCACAGGCTTTATAAGCTTCGCGGGCCGCCGCGATGTTGGGATTGTGACGGATTTCTTCAATCGTCAAATTTTCCATTATTTCCTGGCTCTTCGCATCAACCAGTTTCCACAAATCTTCCTGAAACCCCTGGATGGAGACCGAACAGGAAATGCAGGACAAATGAATATCAGGACAGGCTTTTTTGAGTTGTTCTTCGATCCAAATTGTTCTCATGAATAAGATTTAGCAGATACATGAAAGCAAAAATAAGAAATCGCACCAAGTATGCGAACAAAACAACCTATTGCTGACTGAAATGTTCAAAAATGACCGCAACGAATCAAGCTAAGTCTAAAAGAAGACCTCAGTCCGGATGTTTTCGGGCAAAATGCCATAGCTTTCCAGAATATTTGTCACTTCCTCAATCATATCTGAATTCCCGCACAGGTAACAAATCAGGTCTTGATCCACCTGATGTTCCTTCAGGTAATAACTCACCCGGCCAAAATAGTCGCCTTTGTCTTCGCGCGAGGAGCAAAGCAAATAGCGATCTGCATTGAAAGCAGACTTTCCGTAGGCTTCGTCGGAAAAGTGAACGCCGTGGAGTACCTGGTAATCCAAACTGGAATAACTCTGAACAAACGAATGAAATGGGCTGATGCCAGTTCCTGTGGCGATAAACAGCAGGGGATGTCCGTTCAACGCCTTTTCATCCAAAATAAAAAAGCCACGCGGCCCTTCAACGACCAATTCACTTCCAACGATTAAGTGTTTCAGGTAACGAGAAAATTCTCCCTCTTTAATCTCTCGCACTAAAAACGAAAGCCGATTTTCCTTGTCCGCACTGTAGATGGAATACTCGCGCCCTTCGCCGGTTTCCGGGTTTCGAAGAATGGCATATTGTCCGGGTTTGAAACTAAAATCTTGACGATCCAGGTGAATCAGAAAGGTTTCAGGAGTCAGTTGTTCCAACTCCAGAACATGATGTAATTGTGTTTCCATAAACTAACATTTCAGGCATTCACATGCCTTTCTGCGTGATAGGAAGAACGTACCAACGGGCTGCTCTCCACATATCGAAAGCCTCGTTTATAAGCTTCTCTTCTGTAAATTTCAAATTGCTCGGGGGTGATGTATTCCACCACCTTCATCAGGTTGGGGGCCGGCTGAAGGTATTGCCCCAGAGTCAGCACCTTGCATCCGGCGGCTTTCAAGTCGTCCATGGCTTCCAGTACTTCGTCGGGCCCTTCGCCCAAGCCAAGCATGATGCCCGATTTGGCGACTATGCCGGCTTCGGCGATATACGAAATTACTTTTAAACTACGATCGTAACGCGCGGTGCTTCTGATTTTCGGCGTCAGGCGCTTTACCGTCTCCAGATTATGCGAGATCACTTCGGGTTTAGCATCAATCACTTGTTGCACCAGCTCCTTTTTCGCATGAAAATCCGGAATCAATGTTTCAATGGTCGTCCCGGGGCTTGCCTCCTTGATGGCCAAAATGGTTGTTGCCCAAAATTTAGCGCCACCATCCGGCAAATCGTCACGATCAACCGAGGTAATCACGCAGTGTTTCAAACCCAGCGTCTTGATGGTTTCGGCCAGCCGTTGCGGCTCTTCCCAGTCCACCGGATCGGGAATCAAGTTTTTCACGTAACAGAAACGACAATTCCGGGTACATTTGTCACCCAGAATCATAAAACTGGCGGTTCCGGCGTTCCAGCATTCGCCTTTATTGGGGCAATTACCGCTGGTACATATCGTGTTTAATTTGTGCTCGGCTATTAATCGCTTCACTTTTGAGTAGTTCTCACCACTAGGCAGTGGCGACTTCATCCAGCGGGGTAAACGCTCCCTTTTCTCCTTAATATCTGCCATCTCAAAATAAGTTTTGACCTATAAACGTGAAACCCGCTGCCTTGTTCAAAAAAGATTGACCATTGGGTTTGAAAAGAATGTCACCCAGAATTGATAAAATACCAATCAATACTGAGCATCATCAACAAGACGTGAAACAATACCAATGACACGCGAAGAAATATAAACGAGGCGTGAAGCAATCCAATAGGACGTGACAAAATACCACTTGGATTACAGTCTTCGTTAATTTTCATTCAAAACAACTATCAGTCATTCAATCCAAACCAGTACACACCTGACCTAAATATGCAGAAAACTGAAGTCAAAAAGTCTCACTTTTTCTTTCCGAACGGAGCAAACCGGTATTGAAAACTGAACTGGATATCGGGGGCATTGTTCACTAAAAACAAATCTTCGCCGCAATAAATATTAAACTCGTTGCCGTTCTTATGAAAGCCAAGGATGAAATAGGTCTTCAGTGAAAAATGGTAAAGAGAAGCCGGGGTAATTTTCGACAGGTAAAACTCCTGGGAAATTGGTTCGCCTTCCCAAACATCCCCTTCTTCCAATACCTCCACGCCAATTTCATAATATCCGGTTTGATCCCACGAAAATGAATTGCCCTTCATTAAAGGATCCTGGTAATTGAGCAGCAAGCCAATCACCACCGTGTTCTTCTTTTGCGACATCAGGTTTAGGGCCAGCAAACTTCGGCCGTGTTTGCGGTACTGCCAGTCAATTGCCCGAATACCATCGCCGATTTTAAATGACGTTTGGTCAGTGATCCCTCCGTCGAAGGCCCACGTCAAACTGCTTTTAGGACCAAGCCTGAGATCGTTGCGAATGCCTACGGAAAGTCCCGGGATGATGTAGGGATGAAGCTCATTCAGCGGAATGGACAAATGAGCTCCGACCTGCGTATCGAAATGCCACTTTTGGGTTTTGCGCGTAAAAACCTGCCGATAGTAGTGCCCATCAATGATGGTGGTAAACACATCGCCTTTATCTTTACGAAACGAGTTTCCGGTTTCATCATCAAACTGAATGGAGGCCCGGTTGAACGGAAACAAACGTCGTCCGTAATTATCTTCGATGGCAAAGTTAGAGTGAAACGCCTCAATAAAGCTATCGCTAACCAAAAATGTGAGTGGCGACTGGCCCCCCGATAACTGATGCACATTGAAATTCACAATCAGACTGTGTTTGCTGGTCCAGGTGTTGAGATACGAAAACTTGAGGTGGTGCAATACCCCATCCGACTGAAATAACTTGTCTTTCGTCTCAATTTCCATCGCGTCAAAATACTCTGGCCGCCAAGACATGTAGATATCCTTCAGCTCATTTTGCTGTTTGCCGGTCAGGTTTTGCGGATACAGAAAACGAGCCTGCGGATGCCAGACATTGGCCATGGTGTAGCCTACCGAAAGCTGATGTTTCTTAGGGCTTGCCGAAGGAAAATAAAACGGCAGATCGAAGGCAAAGATACCAATGGGGCTTTCAGGGTTAATTTCAGGATAGTAGATGGGAACCTGCAGAACTTCGTCAAAATCATTCTCTGACTGGCAAAAGGCGGGAGCAAAACCATAGCCGACCAACAACAAAAAGATAATTAATCGCTCCCTCATTTTTCTCAGTTTCAAGTTTAGCCAGCTAATTTAGAATTTTACAGAGAAAGTGACAACTGGCAAAAAATCTTTTCAGAATATTTAACGATTGACACAGAACCTATACTTGAATGAAGAATTGCGCGTTATGGCTGAAACAGGCGAGGACCATTTCAGAAAAAAACGGACCTAACCTTCGGGTAAAATTCCTTTTTTTTAATGAACTTTGGGACCAATGAAATCAGAAAAAATCCACCAAAATGACTTCATCGTGCACAGTTGGGAAGAGCTGTGCGAAGAAGTGTACCGCGACTCCTGGAAGGCACACCTGACGCGATACCGATCTGATTATGCCTTTCGAGGACTTTCGGATGCCAGCTATGAACTGAAAAACAGCTTTCTGCGGAACTGTGGACAGCGTCCCGAACTGGAATATCACCTGCTGCGTAATTTTCGAAAGTATAGCATCTCGAAAGATGCCCAACTGACCGCTTCGTTCTGGCGTTCGCTGGTGATGGCGCAACACCACGGCCTCCCCACCCGCTTGCTGGACTGGACCTATTCGCCCTTTATTGCCATGCACTTTGCCACGGCCAACACCGAAAAATTTGATTTGGACGGCGTGATCTGGAAAGTGGATTTTGTGAAGGTAAACCGACTGGTATCCGAACCGCTAAACCACTTGCTGCGCGAAGAAAGGTGCAACGCTTTCACCATCGAAATGCTGGAAGAAAGCATCATGTCCTTATCCGACTTCGATAAAAAATTAAACAAGGAGCAAGTCATCTTTTTTGAACCGCCCTCCATCGATCAGCGCATTGTCAACCAATATGCCTTTTTTTCGGTGATGACCCAACCCACAAGCATTATGGACGAGTGGCTGGTCGACCATCCCGAACTCTACCGGCGGATTATCATTCCAAAGGAATTGAAATGGGAAGTGCGCGATAAACTAGACCAGGCCAACATTACCGAAAGGGTGCTATTTCCCGGACTTGACGGTCTGGCCACCTGGCTAAAGCGGCACTACAAACCAGCCAAGGGCGACCTGACTGGCGAATAAAAAAGCTACAAATATTTTTTCAAGCTGTTGCTGAAGGCACTGTTTTCGTTCGAAACGGCTTTTCGAAAGTGTGGTTTGAGCTCATCAGGTCCGTTTTCGACCAGGTAGGAAAAGGAGGTAAAATTCAATAAATCCAAATCGTTGTAGTCATTGCCAATTCCAAATGTCATGTGGTGATGAATATTTTTCTGTTCACACAAAAATTTCACGGCGTTGCCTTTCGATACATCCTTGTGAAAAACCTCCATCCAAATGTAGTCGGTATCCAAGGGCGAACTGGTGCGCACCACTTTAATATCGTCGAACTGGCTTTCAAGGTCTTGTTTCACCTGCAAGAAAGTTTCCGGCTGATTTGGGAAAATCACTAAAAACTGGCAAGCATCATCCACGAGCTTTTTTGTAACCGGCAATAATTCAGATACCGAATTGTGAAAGTCGAAATATCGCTCGAATTCTTCGCACGAGTTCTTCCCCCGAAAATACCAACATCTGAAATTATCGGGTACAGCACGAAATAAGTGGAAATTCATATCCTTTTCAGTAAAAAAATGAATGATGCCATTCGTGGTTTCCCGGTTCAAGTTCTGACGATACACCAACTCACGTTTCTTCCAATCGTAAATACCCGCACCCGACGAAAATGCGACGTAGTCGAATGGTAAATGATCCGGCAATACCTCCAGTACTTTCTTGAAGTTCCGGCCGGTTGCCACCACCCGAATCACCTTGCGCTCTCCGAGAAGCTCCAGCATTTTTAAATCTTCTTCGCTAATTGACTTATCATTTTTTAAAAACGTGCCATCCAAGTCGGTGGCCACCAAGCGAATATCTTTCATATTTTTCAATCCAATAACTGATAACTACTAATTTGCACCGGGGCATTAAGCGATGGCAGTACTTTTTCGAGTAAAATGCCCTCGTTGGCCTGATGATTGTGTCCGAAGGTCGCACGAACACCCAGCGAAATAAATTGTACGGCCCGGTCAAGCGCAATGGGCAAACTGTCGCCCTGCAGCAGCGACCCAACCATCACGCTGGCAAAAGCATCGCCGGTTCCCGGATAATGTGCCGGAATGTAATCGCAACCCACTCGCCAAAAGCGATGATCTGTTTTATTAAACGCCACAACCGACGTATTGTTATTTTTTAATTGATCGGGCACACTCGTAACAATCACTTTTTCGGGCCCCATTTCGGCCAAACGCATGGCCCATTCTTTCAACTCCTTCAGCTCAATATCTGCATTGTGCTTCTCTCCGAGCAAGTAAGCGGCTTCGGTGAGGTTGGGCGTAATTAAGTCAGCCAAGGTGACCAATTCTTTCATTTTAGCCACCATTTTTGGCGTGTAAGCCGAATAAAGCTTGCCATTATCTCCCAGCACCGGATCTACCACCACTAACGGATTATTGGCTGAAAAATCATGTATAAAACGAGCCACCGTGTCCACTTGCTCAGCAGCCCCCAAATAGCCCGAATAAATGGCGTCAAAACTCAGGTCCAACTTTTTCCAATGGTCAATCATCGGCTGAAGCTGTGGGCTTAAATCAACCGAATAAAAATCATCGAACGCACTGTGCGACGATAAAACAGCTGTTGGCAATGGACAAACCTGAATGCCCATAGACGAAAGTATGGGAATGACAACGGTTAGCGACGCCCGGCCAAAACCACTTAAATCATGAATGGCGGCAACTCTGGGAACTGGATTTCTCATACAAATCTCCTATTTTTATAAATGGACCTCAAATTTAAACAATTATATGAGGACTTCAATTGGAGAATTACTGCGCCTTAAAATCCGGAACATTCATTTATGGCAAGTGACCGAATGGTTGAAGTTGGATCTTAGAGTCCATTTATCGTTCTTTTATCAACTTGATTCACTTATTTCAACCACTAAAATTCCTTGTTCAGCGAAAATTGTTTCATCCATCCAATCAGAATTATACATTTATCGTGTAATTTATATCTTTGTATGCTTTCAAAAAAAATGACATAGAATGAAAATAGCACTTATTGGTTACGGAAGAATGGGGCAAGCCATTGAAGCCATTGCGAAAGAGCGCGGGCACGAGATTGTTTTAACCATTGACGTGGAGAACCAACACGACCTGACAAAAGAAAATCTGAGAAAAGTTGATGTAGCGATTGAATTCACAATTCCGGCTTCAGCACTTGACAATTATAAAACCTGCTTTGCCAGCGGAGTTCCCGTTGTTAGTGGAACGACCGGCTGGCTCGATCGCAAAGCGGAAGTATTGGACGAAATGAAAAAGCACCAGGGAACCTTCTTTTATGCTTCCAACTTCAGTCTCGGCGTTAACCTGTTTTTTGCCTTAAACAAGAAGCTGGCCGAACTCATGAAAGTCCGTCCGGAGTACAACATCAGCATGGAAGAAGTTCATCACACAAAAAAACTGGATGCCCCCAGCGGAACGGCTATTACCTTGGCCGAAGATCTGTTTGAAATACATCCCGGCAAAAAAAGTTGGACACTGGACACCCCAAAAAGCGACGACGAAATGCATATTGAAGCCATTCGAGAAGGCGATGTTCCGGGAATCCACCGCATCAAATACGAATCAGACATTGATTACATTGAAATTGAACACAGCGCAAAAAGCCGTCAGGGATTTGCCCTGGGAGCAGTTTTGGCTGCTGAATTTAGTGCCGACAAAAAAGGTCTTATTAGCATGAATGATCTATTAAATTTATAATATACTCCAAATCAATGAGAGAAATATTGACGAACAAATGGTTCAAGTTCATCGTAGTTGCCTTGATTTACAGTCTGTGGGTAATTTGGATGGAAAGCTACTGGTGGTTTATCGGACTGGCAGTTATTTTCGACATGTATGTCACCAAAAAAGTACATTGGGCCTTCTGGAAGAAAAAGAACCCGCCCGATGGCAAGCAAACTAAAGTAGTTGAATGGGTGGATGCCATCATTTTTGCAGTAATCGCTGCCACCTTCATCCGGATGTTTTTTATTGAGGCTTACACCATTCCAACCTCCTCAATGGAAAAGTCGATGTTAGTGGGTGATTTTCTGTTCGTAAGCAAAACAGCGTATGGCCCCAAACTGCCCAACACCCCACTGTCATTTCCGTTTGTTCACCACACCATGCCCCTTTCCACAACGCGGAAGTCATATGTTGAGTGGATTCAAAACCCATACAAGCGTATGGCCGGATTTGGCGATGTTGAACTCAACGATGTGGTGGTTTTCAACTTCCCGCATGGCGATACAGTGGCGATGAACATGCCGACCCAGGACTACTATCAATTGATCCGATCATACGGTCGCGACCGGATTTGGAGCGACCAACGAACTTTTGGCGAAATCATTAGCCGACCTGTTGACAAACGCGAAAACTACATCAAACGATGTGTGGGGACACCGGGAGATGTGCTGGAACTGAAAGATGGACAACTGTATGTGAATGGAGAGCAACAGAAAGAGTTTCCGGGAGTCCAGTACGATTACATTATCACCACCAACGGAACCCCGATCAACAAGCGCACCTTGGAGAAAATCGGTATTTCACGGGCTGACCAACAGGTATTTTCGGGCTCGCAATACCTGTATCCGCTGACCGATGAATATGTGAAAGAATTGGAGAAACTGAATAATGTTACCTCAATCAAGCGAGTAAATATGCCTGCCGGAAATTGGGATCAGAACATTTTTCCACACGATTCGAATTTCCAGTGGAACGTGGACAATTTTGGACCGCTGACTGTTCCCCAAAAGGGTAAGACGGTGACCCTGAATATGGAGACCCTTCCACTTTACAAACGCATTATCGATCTGTATGAGAATCACGAACTGGAAGTGAAAGACAGTACCATTTATGTTGATGGCATCGCTACGGACAACTACACCTTCAACATGGACTACTACTGGATGATGGGTGACAACCGTCACAATTCGGCGGACTCGCGTTACTGGGGCTTCGTGCCCGAAGATCACGTTGTTGGAAAAGCAGTCTTTATCTGGCTGTCGCTCGATAAAGAAAAAGGTCTGCCAAACAACATCCGCTGGAACAGGTTATTTAACGTGGTTCATTAGCCAAGCCCGAAACATTCTGAAAAAAAGGATTCTGAAGATTTGCTTCGGTATCCTTTTTTTTATTAATTTCCCTAAAAACAAATCATATGTCAGCAGGAATAATTGTCTTATTGATTCTGGCCTTACTACTGGTCATTTTTACGTTGCAAAACACCGTGCTTATTACACTGAACGTATTCTTCTGGAAAATCACCGATGTCCCGCTCGTTCTAACCCTAATTGTTTGTATTATTTTGGGGGCCGTTTTGGCGCTATCATTTGCTTATCCAAAGTTATGGAAACTAAAGGGCCAGCTTAAGGAAAGACAAAGGAAAATTAAAGAGTTGGAATTATCTCGAGCACATGCTCCTGAAAAAACACACATCGAAGGGATTGAAATGACCGATGAGAACGATGACGACAGCAGCTTTTTTAAGGAATAAATCAAGATGATTGATCAGGATATTCTGCTGAGTACGGCCTATTTTCCGCCGGTTCAGTACCTCTCGAAATTTCTCGCTCACCAAACCATCTGGATGGAGAGTGCTGAAAACTTCGTGAAGCAAACTTACCGAAACCGGAGTATTATTTTAGCTGCAAATGGCCCGGAACAGATCATTGTTCCGGTTGAAAAGGGACGCAGCCAAAAACAACAAATCAAAGACATCAGAATTTCGTACGACACCAACTGGCAGCATATCCACTGGCAAGCCATTATTTCCGCCTATCAAAGTTCGCCGTTTTTTGAAGTGCTGCAAGATGATTTTCGTCCGTTTTTTGCGAAACAGCATGCCTTTTTGCTCGATTTCAATCAGCAAATACTCGAAACTGTTTTGGCCATTCTGGAGCTAAATCCGACGATCAAACAAACTGTCAATTTTGAAGAAGTGCCTGTCGACTGCCTGAACTATCGCGAAGCGATTCATCCGAAACCCCAAAAAGCGCTACCCGACCCTTTCTTCAAACCAAAAACCTATACACAGGTATTTGACGACAAATTTGGTTTTGCCCCGAATTTGAGCTGCCTGGATCTGCTTTTCAACTGTGGGTCCGAAAGTTATGCCATTTTGCTGGCAAGCATCAGCGTGAGAGACTCAGTAAGCGCAAGAAGTCAAGAATAATGTCGGCGTGGTCGAATGCCAGCTCCGGCAAATGTTCCATTCTGAACCAAGCCGCTTCAGCAGCATCGTCGCCACCTTTCACGTTCGCCTCTTTCTCAACAAAACCATAAAAAATAACCGACAGCGTCCGTCCACGCGGATCACGATCTACGGCATCGTAAACCCGAAACTGCTCCAGCTTTTCCACCGTCAGACCGGTTTCTTCCTTCAGTTCCCGTTTGCAGGCGATTTCCAGCACCTCGTCCATTTCGATAAAGCCACCAGGCAAAGCCCATCGGTCTTTAAAGGGGTCTTTTGCCCGCCGGATCAACAAAATTTCAGCAGTTTCCTTCTTCAGAATAATGGCATCGGTGGTGACTGCAGGCCGCGGATATGCGTAGGTATAGGTTTTTGTCATTTGTCTCTTGATTGCTTGTCATTAATACAATAAATACTGAATAGCCTATAAACCGGGCTCTTCGCAATGCTAGTCGATAATTCGTTTCATCACGCGCATCTTGTGTGAATAACGTTTGGTCTCGATATTGAAAATTCCAAACTGGTCTACATTGTCAATGCGCACTTTTCCTGAAGCATGAATAATCTTGTTCTTCTCCCAAATAATACCAACATGGATGATATTTCCTTCTTCGTCATCGAAAAAGGCCAAATCGCCGGGCTGCGCTTCCTCCACAAACGAAAAAGCCGTGCCCACATGTACTTGTTGGCTGGCATCGCGCGGAATTTTTATTCCGGCCTGCTTGTAAATTACCTGGATTAAGCCGGAACAATCAACACCAAACGGTGACCGTCCGCCCCACAAATATGGCACATTGAAATACATCAAAGCCTGTTGAATGATCAATTTTCGTGCATCGGCCGGCCGGTGATACATATAATTTCCAGTCATCTGATACACATCGCGATTGATTGAAAATTCCTTTTTATACGGACGCCAGCAAGGCAGTGTGCTGCCGGCAACAATCATCATGTTTTGTTCGCCATTTAGTGGAATCAAGTTAAAAATATCCGTACAAACAGCAAAAGGAGAACTCTCCGTCTTCAGATAAGTGCGATCGGACAATTCCGTGATCATTTTCTGGTCTACCCATCCTTCATAGCCATCGTAAGCCGAAGTAATCCGGCACCATCCCATAAATTGTTCGTGTACTTCAAAATGTTCACCAAACAAAATCTGGCTGGTCATTTCACTTCTTTCTGAGGGGTCTTTGCGAAGCGGTATGATGCTTAATCCGGAAATTCCGTAATTCATCTGTTCTTTCTATTACTTTTCAATTTCAAACGGCAACCTGCTAATCCGAAGCCTGTTCGACTTCATCAAGTTCAGAAATCTGATTGCATGGCGTGTTTCACGAAAGAAATTGTTATTTTTAATTCTTCAAATATAAAACTTCAAGACTAGTTTTGTACCGTATTGGAAAGTCTTTAAAAAGGTATTTATGAAAAAGTTATTAACGCGACTGGCCCGCTATTACCACTTCTTTTACATTGCATTCGCATTTTTGGCAACCGTTTTTCTGCTTTATCTGATTATTCCGGGAGAGAGCCGGTTTAAATATGAATTTCAGAAGAATTCGCCATGGCGGCACGAAACCTTGGTTGCTCCTTTTAATTTTGCCATTTTAAAAGCCGATGAGGATGTTAAACTGGACCAGGATTCTGTTCGAAGCAAGTACATCCCCTACCTTAAGATCGATACACTTCAACGCATGGTGCAAACCAACAACCTGGCTAAATCGCTTGAACAGTTTGACCTAGATACAGCAACCGTTAGGAATCTATCGCATTTTTTGGCTGAGCTATACGAAACAGGATTGATTGAGCAGGCGCCCGAAAATCACCCGGGCTTACAGAATAAAAACGAAGTGATTCTTATAAAAGACAAGCTGGCCAAGCATGTCCCGACTGATGAGCTCTTGACACTTAAAACCGCGTATCAAAAGCTGAGCGACACAATTAGAAGCAGTCTGGGTAATGATTTTGGCACCTTCTACGAAACTGTAAACCTAAGCGATTTTATTGTAGCTAATATTAGTTACGATGAAGAATTTAACATGGGCGAATTACAAAAGAGACTGGACGAAGTTTCTATTACCCAGGGGATGGTCCAAGCCGGCGAACGAATCATTTTTAAAGGTGATATTATAACCCCGGATAAATATGTCATTCTGGATTCGTTGAAAAGGAGTTATGAAACCAAACGAGGGCAAGACATTGAGCGTTATTTGCTGATCTTGGGCAAGCTCATACTGATTATTTCTTGCTTACTGATTCTGATTTTCTATCTGTACTATTTCAGGCCCGAAATTTTCAATCAAAAACGTCGATTAAGTTTCATCCTGATTATGATTGTGCTAATGGTTTTTACTTCACGGTTTGTAAACGACCGTGACTTTATGAATCTATACCTGGTACCAGTAGCCATCCTGCCGATCCTGCTGCGTATCTTCTTCGATTCGCGGACAGCAATTTTCACCCTGCTGGTAACAACACTCTTAATCGGTTATTTTGCACCAAACAATTTTGAATATATTTTTCTGAATCAAGTTGCCGGAATCATTGCAGTATTCAGCCTGGACAAACTTCACCGCCGTTCGCACCTGATTCTGACAGCATTCTGGGTTTTCCTCGCTTACTCCGTGGTTTTCCTTGCCCTTTCCATGATCCAGGAAGGAAACATCGAATCAATTCCCTGGAGAGAACTGGAATGGTTTGGTGGCAATGCCTTGCTCATCCTGCTCGCCTACCCTTTGATTTATATTTTTGAGAAGCTTTTCGGTTTTGTGTCTGATGTCACACTTATCGAGCTTTCTGACACAAACCAGCCACTGCTGCGCAAACTGGCTCAGGAAGCACCCGGCACTTTTCAACATTCGATGCAAATAGCCAACCTGGCCGAAGAAGTAATTTTGCGGATTGGCGGAAATCCATTTTTGGTGCGTGCGGGGGCTTTGTACCATGATATTGGCAAAACCAACCAACCAGCCTATTTCATCGAAAACCAGGCTGCTGGCATGAGTCCTCACAGCAAACTTGACAATAAGGAAAGTGCAAAAATCATCATCGACCATGTGACCCGTGGCGTAAAAATTGCCCGCCGCCACAAACTCCCTGAAGTACTGATTGAGTTTATCAGCAGTCACCACGGAACCTCGCAGGCCAAATACTTTTATACCACTTACAAAAACGAGCACCCCAACGAAGAAGTTGACCCCAAAGAGTTCACCTATCCCGGGCCACCACCCAAAAATAAGGAAACCAGCGTGGTCATGCTAACGGACGGTATTGAAGCGGCAGCCCGCGCCATGAAAGAAAAGTCGTTGGAGAACCTTCGGGTGCTGATTGAAAAGATTGTACAAGACAAAATTGATACCAGGCAACTTGACAATGCTGATTTGACGTTGCGGGAGATCCGGATCTTTAAGGAAACAATTCTCGAGAAACTAATGAATATTTATCACATCCGTATCGAATACCCGGAAGACAGAAGCCAGAATAAGAAGTAGCCGAAAATACAAATTTGAACAAGCGAAAATAAAAATAGGTCCGCCATCTTAAACGAACCAAGCAATGATTACTTTTTTTGCTGCACTATCCGTTTTACTGCTTGGGTATTTTATTTACTCCAGGATTATTGAACGGATTGCAGGGACTGATCCCAACCGGGAAACACCAGCCTACTCGATGACTGACGGCGTAGATTATATGCCGTTACCCTGGTGGCGCATCTTTCTGATCCAATTTTTGAACATCGCCGGATTGGGGCCCATCTTTGGTGCGGTTGCCGGAGCCATGTGGGGACCGGTTGCCTTTATCTGGATTGTTTTGGGCTCCGTATTTGCAGGCGCTGTACATGATTATTTCTCCGGAATGCTTTCCATTAAACACAGGGGATTGAGCATAACCGAAATTGTGGGCATTTATATGGGTGTGGGTACCAAACAATTTATGCGGGCCTTTACCGTGCTGCTAATGGTCATCGTGGGAGCCGTCTTTATTATGGGCCCGGCGAAAATTCTCTCGGGGCTGACTCCAAATTTCGCTTCCACAACCTTTTGGGTATGGGTCGTCTTCGCCTATTACCTGTTGGCAACCATGCTCCCTATCGACAAAGTAATTGGGCGAATCTATCCCGTTTTTGGCTTTGCCCTGGTCTTTATGGCTGTTGGACTGATCGTTGCCCTTTTTGTAAAAGGTTATCACATTCCTGAGCTGAGTTTGGCCAACATGCAAAACTTCCATGTAAACACAGCCGACTTTCCCATATTCCCGATGTTGTTTATCACCATTGCCTGCGGAGCGATCTCCGGCTTTCATGCGACCCAATCGCCTTTAATGGCACGGTGTCTGACCAACGAAAAATACGGGCGTAGAGTGTTTTACGGGGCCATGATCACAGAAGGAGTGGTTGCCCTGATTTGGGCGGCTATCAGCATGAGCTTTTTCGGAGGAATCCGCGAACTCAACGAAATGATGACAGCAAACAGTGGCAATGCGGCATTTATTGTGAATGAAATTTCGAACTCCTTGCTGGGAACCTTTGGTGGATTTTTGGCCTTACTTGGTGTCGTGGCGGCTCCAATCACCTCGGGGGATACTGCCTTCAGAAGCGCACGTTTGATCGTTGCCGATTTCATGAAATTCAAACAAGGGCCGATTAAAAACCGGCTGTTTATTAGCATTCCGCTGTTTTTAGCTGGCTTTTTGCTCACTCAGATCGACTTCAGCGTCATTTGGCGCTATTTTGCCTGGGCCAATCAAACCCTGGCGATGGTTGTTTTATGGACCATCACCGTTTACCTGGCGCAAGAACGAAAATTCTACTGGGTAACATTAATACCAGCAGCGTTTATGACCGCGGTAATTGTCACCTACCTGCTCTTTGCCCCGGAAGGATTTTCACTGTCAAAAGAAATCTCCTACACCATCGGAATAGCAACGGCTGTTCTGGCTCTAGTGGCCTTCTTTTTCTACCGGAAAAATTATTTTACAAGGAAATTGGTCAAGGTCATTATCCGAGATTAGTGCAGCTATTACAACCATTTCAACTTCAACATTTACAGTAGCTATTGCTTTTCAATAAGAATCACTAACTTAGCTATCAAAATGATAGCGACGATGAGAACACCGAACCCTATTCTAATCCTTTTCATAGCTGTTTTGTCCGCCTGCAACCAATCGCAGGACCTGTTTAACGGCCGTAATCTTAGCGGATGGCACATGGATGTGCCGGCCATAGACGAAAATCCAGAGGCTCCGGTACCTTTTCTTGTTCGCGATGGACTATTGGTCAGCCTGGGTGAACCAAGAGGCCACCTAATCAGCGATGCAGAATATTCCGATTACAAGCTGGACGTGGAATACCGGTTTGCCGGGGAACCCGGAAACTGTGGCGTTTTAATTCATGCTTCAACTCCACGGGCTTTGTACAACATGTTTCCACAATCGCTGGAAGTGCAAATGCAACATGGCGATGCAGGTGATTTTTGGTGTATTGTGGAAGACATCACCGTTCCGGATATGGAAAGCCGCCGTGGTCCAAAAGAAAATTGGGGTATTACCGAAGGCAAGGAACGCCGGATTAAAAACCTGACCGACGGTTCGGAAAAACCTCTGGGCGAATGGAACCAAATGACAATCGAGTGCAAAGCAGATAGTGTCCGCGTTTGGGTTAATGGCGACCTGGTCAATGCAGGGTACAACTGCACCGCACAAAAAGGAAAACTGGCCCTGCAAGCCGAAGGTGCTGAAGTTGAATTCCGCAAAGTCACTTTAACCAACCTATAAAAACTTGTTCTTACAAGATCAATTTATCGTCATGTAAAATTTAGATTAAGCTTGCATATACAAAAAGTGTGTTAATTGTACTTACAGAATCAAAATACCCGATAAGCCTTCAATTTAAACACCTATCCTTCAATGATCGCAGTATCATCAACTCGAAAAAAGCTAATAAAATAGAGACATTCATTTTTGGCACACTTGGGACTCGCCTTCGGACGTCGTTTGGGAAACCATTCATTTTTTATACTTTTGTCCTATAGAAACAACCTCCAACGCTTGCAACGTAGAATTATTGTATAAAAATCAAAAATCTTATTTATTTACCATTATGAAGAGTTCGCTTAAGACAACAATCAAGCTAAGTGCTTTATTTGTATGCCTGTTTACTTTTAGTTTATCAGGGCTTACGCAAGAAAAAGAAAACTACTTTAAAGTTGGCGGCGCCGTGCGTTTCAACATGTTTTCAAAAAGCTGGGTCGAAAATAAAACGCAGCCAGAATTCACCTGGGACACCTGGCGCCTAAATGTTGATGGCTCCGCAGGTGGAATTGACCTGAGTTTTGAATATCGCTTCTACCCCACATTCGGGACACACTTTATCCATCACGGCTATTTAGGCTACGAATTCAACGAAAACCTATATATGAAACTCGGTGTCAGCCAGGTGCCTTTTGGGATAACGAAGTATGCATCTCACTCCTGGTGGTTTCAGGGACAGTACTATTTTGGTCTGGAAGACGACTACGACATGGGAATCAAGTTTGACTACAACGGAATTGACAAACTCGACCTGAGTTTTGCATACTACCGCCAGGCCGAGCCCGAAGGCCCAACAGCAGGCGGGGCAGTTACCTATGGAGCCAGCGGACCAGGAAGATATTCGTATGATATTACTCCGGGCGTTGGTAAAATTGGCAGCTCAACAGTTGATGCGCACATTCGCGAGTTGAACCAGTTGAATGTACGGGCAGCCTACCACATCAGCGAGCAAGTTGAAGTAGGCCTGTCAGGCCAAGTAGGAGGTATCTACAACAGTGTGCTTGATGAAGCTGAAACAAGTACAGCTTTTGCAGCGCATCTACTGGCCGACTGGGGCAAAGGTTGGAATTTTAAGGGAACTTACATCAATTACAACTACAAAGCCAAAGCCGATGACGGGCAGTCGCTCGACATTATTCAAATGGGTGCCTATGGCTCACCATACGACGTAGCTGCCAAGGCAAATGCCTATGCGGTAGGGATCGCCAAAAGCTTCCCAGTCGACTTTGGGCCCATCAAAAGCTTACAGGCCTATGTGGATTATACATTTGTCGATAAAGTGAATGATGATTACGCTGATATGCATCACCTGATTCCTGGCATCTTAGTTTCAGCCGGGCCCGTTTATACCTACATCGACTATGCGATGGGTAAAAATCAACCATGGCTAAACGCAACATTTGGCGAAGGATTAGGAGTTGGAGACAGCGACGCGGATTGGATGAAGCGTTTTAACATCAACATTGGATACTATTTTTAGTAGCAACATGGAAAAAATAAAAATTGAAAATCTTTCGCTGGTTTTCGGAAAAGGAAAATCGAAAGCCCTTAAAATGCTTGATCAAGGCAAAAGTAAGGCTGAAATACTGGAAGCCACGGAATGCAATGTTGCAGTTAGAGACGCCAACCTGACCATCAACGAAGGGGAGATTTTTGTGATTATGGGCCTTTCTGGAAGTGGGAAATCAACTCTGCTCCGTTGTATCAACCGGCTCATAGAGCCTACCGCCGGAAAAGTCTACATCAATAATAAAGAAATCACCCGCATGTCCGAAAAGGAACTGCTAAATATTCGGCGCACCGAGTTAGCGATGGTTTTTCAGCATTTCGGATTGCTCCCTCATCGCACGGTACTTAGCAATGTCGCCTTCGGGCTTGAACTTCAGGGCATTGACCGGGCTGAACGCGACAAAAAAGCAGAGGAAACCATTGAATTGGTGGGACTAAAAGGCTATGAGAACCAAAAAGTCAGCGAGTTATCAGGTGGAATGCAACAACGTGTTGGTTTGGCGCGCGGCCTGGCCAACGCCCCGGAAGTATTGCTAATGGACGAAGCTTTCTCGGCCCTCGACCCCTTGATCCGATCGCAAATGCAGGATGAACTGCTGCTGCTTCAGGAGAAAATGCAAAAAACCATCCTCTTTATCACCCACGATTTGGAAGAAGCCATCAAGCTGGGCGACCGCATTGCCATCATGAAAGATGGCATCATTGTTCAAGTGGGTAATTCAGAGGATATTATTACCAATCCGGCCGATGATTACGTCAAGTCATTCGTCGAGAATGTTGACCGTAGCAAGATTGTCACCGCAGGCTCCATCATGTTTAAAAAGCCCAAGCTGGCCCGCTTGAAAAAAGACGGTCCGGCAGTGGTTTTGCGCACCATGCGCGATATTGGGGTAACCTCATTGCCAGTGGTAAGAACGAACCGCACCTTCCTGGGATTTGTGAAAATAGAAGATGTTGTGGACCTGAAAAAGAGGGAAATCAAAACCATTGAATCCATTATCCAGAATTCGGTGATGACGGTAAACCCCGATACGACCGTGGAAGATATGCTTCCACTGCTTAGCAAAACAAACTTACCAATTCCGGTGGTCAACGTGGACAATCACCTCCTGGGGGTGGTCACACCCACTTCGCTCATTGCGGAAACCACGGGTAAGGATACAGGAGAAATTAATGATATCATCCAAAAGGCAATTGAATTATGATTATCGGACAATATATCGAAAATGGTGTCAACTGGCTGACTGACAACTTCTCAGGCGTATTTGATGGCATTAATACCGGTATGAGCTCGTTGATCGAGGTCATAGAAAGTGTCTGGATTGGCCTGCCTTTTTACGTGACCATCGTCCTCTTTACGGGTGTGGCGTTGTGGAAAGCAGGGCGCAAAAATGCCATACTCACGCTCTTGGGCTTGGTGTTTATCTATTTTACCGGGTTCTGGGAAGAGACGATGCAAACCTTCTCGCTGGTTCTGGCTTCGGCCATCATCGCGCTGGCGATTGGTATTCCCGTAGGAATTTGGACTGCGAAAAACAAAACGGCCAATAGCATCATCCGGCCCATTCTCGACTTTATGCAAACCATGCCGGCTTTTGTCTATCTGATTCCGGCAGTGTTGTTCTTCGGTCTGGGGACAGTGCCCGGAGCTTTTGCTACCATTATTTTTGCGATGCCTCCCGTTGTCCGGCTTACTTCGCTGGGAATTCAGCAAGTGCCCGAAGACATTGTGGAAGCCACCAAAGCTTTCGGCGCAACTCCCCGGCAATTGCTCATTAAAGTGCAATTACCACTGGCCATGCCAACCATTTTAGCCGGAGTCAACCAAACCATTATGATGTCACTGTCCATGGTGGTTATTGCCAGTATGATTGGCGCCAAAGGACTGGGCGAAATAGTACTGCAGGGAATCAGTCAATTACGAATCGGTCTTGGGTTTGAGAGCGGACTCGCCGTTGTATTACTGGCGATCATCCTCGACCGAATTACACAAAATTTAGGAAATAAACAAAAAAAGTAATAAGATGAAACGAAACATTTTAGTAGGATTTAGCTTGATTTTAGCAGTTTTTTTAACCAGCTGCGGTGGCGGAAACAAGAAAGGCGCCACGAACGAAGAGAATAAAAAAGTGACCATTGCGATGGTTAACTGGATTGAATGCATTGCCAACACCCACCTGGCCAAAGTGGCACTGGAACAACGAGGTTATGAAGTTGAACTGGTTAACGCCGACGTAGCTCCGGTTTTTGCAGCTGTGGCCAAAGGAAATGCCGATGTATTCATGGAGGTGTGGGAGCCGATCACCCACCAGCCGTACATGGAAAAATTTGGCGATCAGGTTGAACGATTGGGCGTTGTTTACGAAGAAGGACGCTTGGGCCTGGTCGTTCCACAATACGTTGACATCAATTCCATTGATGAATTAAACAGCGCCAAAGGCCAGTTTGACGGCAAAATTATCGGAATCAACCCCGGAGCAGGTATCATGAGTGTCACAGGAAAGGTGATCGACGAATACAACCTGGATTACGAATTGGTGACTTCAAGCGAAGCCGGAATGTTGGCGTCTCTCAAAAGAGCCTACGATAAAGAAGACTGGGTAGTTGTCACTGGCTGGAAGCCTCACACCAAATTTGCACGCTACAACCTGAAAATCCTTGATGACCCCAAAGGAACCATGGGTGCTGCCGAAACGATTTCAGTCATTGCGACCAAAGGATGGGCCGAAGCCAATCCCGAACTGGCAACTTTTTTCAGTAATTTTAAAATGAACGACGACAATCTGGGTTCATTAATGCTGGCTATTGAAGAAAACGCAGGAAGTGAAGATGAAGCAGCCCTGAACTGGTACAACGAACACAAACCATTGGTCGACGCCTGGTTTAATGAATAAGCCATTGCAGGCCATCTAAATATAGAAGCCTCGCAATTGCGGGGCTTTTTTTTAGGCGCATTAACACCCACTCAATTCAGCTTCTTCTCAACCTGCCAATCCACCGACCACTGCCCGGCCCCTTTCAAGAGTAAAAAGAGGCTTCCCAGCAACATGGCATAATCGGTTCGCGCGGCATGCATCATCATCCAAAAACCATCGTTCAACAAAATATCAACTTTGGTTGTGGAAATAGCCACCAGCATAATGATGATCAAAGGAATACTGGCCAAACGCGTGTACAGGCCAATTAAAATCAGCAAACCACAGACGATTTCGAAACTGCCCACAAAAGAGCCCAAAAATTCCGGAGATGGCAGCCCAATCTTTTCGAAGCGGCCGGCTCCCCGGATGGCTGGAAACAGAAACTTCTGAATGCCTTCTGATAAGAAAACAACACCGACCATGAGGCGGATCATAAAAACAGATTTTGAATTCGATGTTTGAATAATTCTTTTGAGCATTCTTTTCCAATTTATATAAATTGGAACATCACGGATCACGACTTGGTTCAGTGATTCTAACCTGGTCCCCGCTCTTACTTCTATCCATTAATCCAATCGATACCTTTTTTCAACTGGTTCAGCGTTTCTTCTTCCCGCGAGCCTTTTTCAGGCTGAAAATCGTACGTCCACGACGCCATCGGCGGCATACTCAAAAAGATGGATTCTGTTCGCCCATTCGACTCAAGACCAAATTTGGTCCCTCTGTCATAAAGCAGATTAAACTCTACATAGCGGCCTCTTCGCAGGTATTGCCATTGCTTTTCTTGCTCCGAAAAACTCCGCCTGCGACTCCGGTTCATCAGCTCAATATACATCTTGGGATAAGCTTCGGCCAGTGCTTGGGTGAACCCAAAAAACTTTTTAAAATTTGCTTCAGCTGCTCCATCCTGATGATCGAAAAAGATTCCGCCCACACCACGAGTTTCCTCCCGGTGTGGCAAGTAAAAATAGTCATCGGCCCAGACTTTGTATTCCCGATAAAAGGACAAATCAAACCGGTCGCAAACCGCTTTCAGTTGCTGATGAAACCAACGAGCTTCCTCCCGATCGACAAAATGTGGCGTTAAATCGATGCCGCCACCGAACCACGCTTTGCCGGAGCTAAGCTGGAAATAGCGGACATTCATGTGGGTAATGGGCACATGGGGGTTGTTGGGGTGAATGATCGACGAAATACCGGTAGCAAAATAATCTTCACCATCATCAATGTGCAGGGCCTTCCGCATCCGATTGCTCACCTGACCTCCTACTGCAGAAAAGTTAACAGCCGCCTTTTCAATGGCGTCGCCTTCGGCTAAAACCATGGTAAATCCATGCCCTATTTCTTTTTCCCAATGATCTGTTTTAAAAACAGCGCTTCCGTCGGCTGTTTCCAAGGCATTGCAGATTTGCTGTTGAAGATTTCGGTAAGCTGATGCAACTTGATTATTTCTCATGAATTAAGGATGCTTGATACTTGATATTCGCTAATCTGCAACACTTTCCGCCAGGTTTCTTCCCTGCTTTATCCGGTCGGCCATCCCAATTCCATCGCGAATATTGCCACCCAAGAACAAGCCCGGAAAATCAGCTTCCAAATCCGCAATTGCTTGCAGACGCCCGGCTGATTCGATTCCGTACTGCGGAATAGCGTGCTGATAACGATTAATAACCAACAAATCAGGTTGCCATTTTGTTAGCCCCAGCATACTTTTTAGCTCTCTTTCCACTATGGATTTGATTTCATCGTCCGGCAGATCAACCATTTCCGGTTTCCGAACACCGCCTAAAAAAGTAGACAACAGCGCTCCACCTTCCGGGGCCCGGCTTTTTAGAAAGGAAGAAAGAAACAAAACACCCAGAATGTCGCGGTTTTCGTGAAAAGGAATTAAGCCGCCAAAAGCCTTGATTGGCATACCTTCCCATTTTTTAAACCCAACCGAAACCTGCACAACGCGGGCATATTTCATCGCTTCTATTTTCGCCAGGTCGGCCGCAGGAAAAAACGGAAACAACTGGCGCAAGGCATATCCGCCAACCGTTGAAATAACCTGATCGAACTCCGAAATTGTGCCGGCATCATCAGCAATTTGGTATTTCTCCCCGGAATATTCAACCTTTAAGTTCGTTTGATTCAGATGAAAGCGTTCGCTGCCAATCTGCTCGCTTAAGGCATTAACCAAAGATTTTAATCCTCCCCTAAGTGAGAAAACCTCTTTGGTCGCTTTCTTATCCCAAGCAGTTTTGGGCTCTTTGCCTTTTTTGATGGCCCCCCCAATAAAACTACCATAGTTTTGCTCAAGACTGTAAAGTTTCGGCAAAGCATATTTTACGATCAACTTTTTCGGATCGCCTGAGTAAACCCCCAGAATAAAGGGATCGATGGCGTACTTCAGAAAACTCTTTCCCATTCTGCGCAATACCAAATCGGCCAGCGATTCGTCAGGATTTGTTCCCGGCTTGCGAAACGGCTCGCCCAAGATCCGGAACTTGTCGTACCACGAAAACAAGGGGGTGGTAATTCCACCCCACAATCCGGATGGCAGGGCATGCCAGCGATCGTCTTTCCAAATCCAGCGATACTTGGCATCTTCGTCAGCAATTTCAAGCTGGCAAGCTTCTCCCAGCTCTTCAATTAAAGCAGCTGCCTCGGGTTGCCCAAGTACACCGGTGCTGGGGCCATTTTCATACAGAAAGCCATCTTCCTCCCGGGTTTCAATGACGCCGCCAATCCGGCCGGCTTTTTCAAAGACCTGAACATCGATCCCTTTCTTTCGAAGGTAATAAGCGGTTGTCAAGCCACTCAATCCGGCACCAATAACAGCTACTTTTTTATTCATTTTAAACTGATTTTGAAAATTTCTGGATAGCTCCTTCCAGGCGAATATCGAACACGGCTGCGATGTTGCGCAGCACGAATCGTCCCAAATCAGTGATGACAATTTCGTCGGTTGTGTATGATAGAAGCTCGTCTTTCACAAATTCATCGAGCTTGCTTTCCTCAAAATTCAGCAGCTTCTTCAGTGCATCCACTTCCATAGTAAACTGCCCGGCAACCTGTCTCCACGACAAATACTGGTTGCACATAATTTCGTTGATAATCTGCCGGATGATTTTGTCCGTGTCAGAAAGCGAAAAGCCTTTCACCACTTTAATTTCACCCCGTTCAATCGTATCAATATATTCTTTGACCGTGCGGGCATTTTGCGCGTAGACATCTTCCAACTGGCTGATGCCTGTTACCCCAAAAGCATACACTTGCCCCGTGGTTTCGCGGGTACAATAACCTTGGAAGTTCCGGTGAAGCGAGCGATTTTTCAGTGCTACGGCCATATCATCTTCGGGTTTGGCATAATGATCCAATCCGATGGGAACATAGCCTGCACCGGTCATTTTCGCCCAAGCTACTTCAAACATTTTCACTTTGTCTTCCGCTTCGGGCAAACCCAATTTTTCCAGTTTCTTTTGAGCTTTTTTCACCCACGGAACATGCGCATATGAAAAGGTAACCAGCCGATCGGGATTGATCGCAACGGCTTTGTCCATCGTTGTAGCAAACGACTCCACCGTTTGGTATGGCAAACCATAAATAAAGTCGAGATTTACCGAAACGCCTGGATGCCTGCGAATCATAGCCACCAGCTCTTCGATAGGAATGACGGGTACTTCGCGGTGAACAGCATTCAGCACTTTGGGCTGAAAATCCTGAACCCCCAGGCTGATGCGATTAAAGCCAAAGGAAACCAAAGCATCAATATACGCTTGGTCCAGATGTGCAGGATTACACTCAACAGCAATCTCGGGACGCTCTATAAACTTGTAATTTGACGTGAAGATTTCCATGATCTCGCCTATGTATTGAGCAGGCAAAACATTGGGCGTACCACCGCCCCAATGGATTTGCGAGATTTTGCGATTTTTGTCTATTAACTCGCCCACCTTGTGAATCTCCTTTTTCAAGGCAGCCACATAGTTTTTCATGATGTCCTGATCCTTGGTAATATGCGTATTACAACCACAATACAAACACAACTGTGTACAAAACGGGATATGCAGGTAAATGGAAATATTCTCGGGCTGCTTGTCGTTCGAAGCTTCTACAGCCGCCAAATAATCGTTCGTTGTGAAATCGTCGCCAAAAAAGTTGGCGGGTGGGTAACTCGTATACCGGGGAACCGGGACATTATACTTATCAATCAGCGCTAAAGGTATTCTCATGAGTTTTGAATTGTTTGTTATCAGATAATTTGTCAGCCCGTTCATCCAGCCACTATCCATCATGCCATTTGTCTCGCATAAACAATTCTTGGGCTGATCCGAGATCGTGCAAATTATTCTATGCGAAAATAATAGAACTCGGGGGAAAACAAGCTTCCAAATGTCAGTTTTAAAGATTCAACACATCCACAATTCCCCCACGCGAGGGAATATTTCGTTACTAAAGAAATCATTGAATAGCCGCTGGCTCTTTCATAGCAAGGCAAAACACAGGAACGTTGGCTATCTTTATTCGATTGTTATGAAAAATAAAAAACGAAATAAATTTCCAGAAAGCTTCCAATGCTTGCTCTCTGTTTTGATTGCGCAACTACAATGCGCTTTAAGAAATAACTTGCTGTTGACGTAATTCCTGACATCGCTCATCGACTGATTGACTGATAATGGTTATTTTGGCGGGAACAAAAAAAATCGATATGGATAAAATGTTGTTAACACTTCTCGCGGTAATAATGGCGCTTAGCGGATTTGCGCAAAAAAACGAAAGCAAGGGGAAAGTTGAAGTTTACGAGCAAGGAAAAGGCTATTACTACGAGTCGATTTTGAAAGATGTAAAGGCTGTCAATGAACAGCTGGAAGAAGAAAAGCCATTTATCCGGTTCAACATGGACCAGTCGGACGTAGATCTTCCTAATGATCCTTCGCTTTACGAAACGGTTTGGTGCCACAAAACCGAGTCGCAGGGCAACGCCGGCACTTGCTGGTCGTTTTCAACCACTTCATTCTACGAATCGGAGGTTTACCGCCAAACCGGCAAGCAGGTGGAATTGTCTGAAATTTATACCGTTTACTGGGAATATGTTGAAAAGGCCCGCCGATTCATTGAAAAACGTGGCGACTCCAACTTCGACGAGGGCTCGGAAGGCAATGCCGTTGCCCGCATGATGAACCGCTACGGCATTGTGCCGGAAGAAATGTATACGGGCTTGTTGCACGGTCGCCAGTTTCACACCCATGCCAAAATGATGGAAGAAATGCGCGGGTTCCTGCAGTCGATGAAAGCAAACAATGCCTGGAATGTAGATTACGGTCTGGAGACCATTAAAGCCATTATGAATCATCACATTGGAGAGCCTCCGGTCGAATTTACAGTTGAAGGAAAAAGATATACACCCAAAAGCTACATGACCGATTACCTGAAACTGGACCCCAACGATTTTGTCGAGATTTTATCATACAAGCAAGAACCTTACTGGCAACAAGTGGAATACAAAGTTCCGGACAACTGGTGGCACAGCGATGAGTATTATAACGTTCCGCTTGATGTGTTTATGGATGCGCTGAAAAACGCCATCAAGAGGGGCTACAGCATGAGCATCGGCGGCGATGTATCGGAGACAGGATTTAGCCGCGAAACCAATTGCGCCCTGATTCCGGACTATGATATTCCTTCTGAGTTTATTAACGAAGATGCCCGCCAATTCCGTTTCTCAAACGAAACAACCACCGACGATCACGGCATGCACCTGATTGGAATTTTGGAGAACTACAAAGGAACTGGCGACGACTGGTATCTGATTAAAGACTCCAGCTCCGGCTCGCGAAATGTTGGGACCGACGATCCGAAGTTTGGATATTACTTCTTTCACGAAGATTACATCAAATTGAAAATGATGGGCTTTACCATCCACAAAGAAGCGGTGAACGCCATCCTGAAAAAGTTTAACTAGTTGCAGGGATAGAAACTTGCCCACAGATTTTGCACGCTTCGATTCGAAATCAGCCTAAATAACCAAGGATTCCGATCTGCGATTATTTAGGCTGAGTTGTTCGCAATGTTCAGGGGCAAAATTTCCTATGGCAGGATCGGCATCCAATCCTGCCGACCTAGAATCATCGAGCTGAAATTCATATCCCCCGCTCAAACTCATTAGCCCAATAATCTCTTCACCAAGCTCTGCAAGTCCATTTCTGGTACCACGAGTGTCCAACATATAAGCTTCCAGCAAAAAATAGGAAAATCCGGTTTGTCCGACGGCCATCGTCGATAAAAAGAAGTAAGCCAAATGCAGGATTACCGGGCGGGTGAATTTCATCTCGATTTTTTGTACCACAAAGCATACGACAAATTCATGGTCAGCAGGTGGCTGCGATATGCCTGTCCCAATTCTTCTTCGTAGCCATCGACGTCGCCCATTACCTGATCCTTAAGTCCGAGGCAATAACTCAGCGAGCACTGTAACCGGCCAAGCTCCCATCCTAGCCCGATGTTCCAGTCCAGCTCAAGTTCTTCGCGAATGTAATTGTAATTGAGCAACCATGCCGCATCAATTCCCGGCGCTACAAAAAGCTGCCTCCAAACAAAATATTTTAATCGCAAAGGCACGATCAGGTAATGTTGCTGGAAAGGTATCCAAGAGCGGACCATACCATCGAATGGTTCTGCTTCAGCCGTGGGGCCATAACCATAGGGACTATAACCGCCACTAGTTGGTGGGTACCATGATAATGTATTGGAGTATTTCTGATGATTTTCTTTGTATCGATACCCCACGCCCACCGATACTGCGAACTTTTCAACCACCGGACTTGCGATATACAAACCGCCCCCGGCCATAAAACCCTGTTTAAGTGATGGTAATTCCGAACTGATTTCAGCTGGGAAAAATAAGCCACCTTCGGTGTATAGTCCAACTTGAAATGGCGATTGCCCAAAAGAGGCGGTGACTAGCAAGAAAAGCAAGCTGGAAGCAAAGATCCGTTTCATTTAGATTTTTTTCAGGTCAACGTTCCATTTTAAGACACTAAACAAAAATATATTATTCCTCTTAAAAATATTCAATTGAAAATGAAATTCACTGGCACAATAGCAATTCAGAATCATTCTACTGAATTTATCAAAACAACGCAAAGGATCAGGCGCTGGCCTGCCTGCTTCGCTCAATCGGTCAGTATAAGGGTTTAGCGACAATGAAACTCTGTGAATCCATCTGTGGTTAAGACTGGATTCCGGATACTCTGATTTCGGTAATCGACCTTTGAACAATTGCGTGATTATAAAACACGCCACCTGAAACAATCACTTTGGATTTTAGCCGCCAACTGGCGGATGGAATTTGGAATTTTGAACAGGTCGGCCAGAACGCTGACAGGGACCAGAAATTTCATTCCGGCTCCAAACGGCAACTACCCAGTTTTTCTTACCTTTGAAAGCATTTTAAAATCGCATAAAATGACAATGCTATTCTGGATTATTCTTGGTATTCTGATATTGGATTTCGTAGTTGAACGGGTACTCGATTACTTAAACACCACCCGCTGGAGCACCCAGCTACCGGACGAAGTAAAAGGCATTTACGACGAAGACAAATACCGCACCCAACAAGCTTATTCAAAAACCAACCACCGCTTTGGCATGCTAACCAGCTCGTTCAGCTTTGTGCTGATTGTACTGATGCTTTTTCTCGAAGGGTTCGCCCTCGTCAATCAATGGGCTCTTTCAGTATCCGCCAGCCCGGTGTGGTCGGCCTTAATCTTCTTTGGTATTTTGCTGTTGGCCTCCGATCTGCTCACCACGCCATTCGACTTATACAGCACCTTTGTGATTGAAGAAAAATATGGCTTCAACAAAACCACGCCCAAAACCTACCTGCTCGACAAGCTGAAAGGCTGGCTGCTTGGCGCGCTGATTGGCGGAGGGTTGCTGGCGCTCATCCTATTCATCTACCTTAAAACGGGAGCATGGTTCTGGCTTTATGTATGGCTTGTGGTCAGCGGCTTTTCTATTTTCATGGCCATGTTCTACTCGTCGCTCATCGTGCCGCTGTTTAACAAGCAAACGTCTTTGGAAGAAGGTGAACTGAAACAGGCCATTCAGGATTTTGCCAACCGGGTGGGCTTCAAGCTCGACAACATTTATGTGATCGACGGCAGCAAACGTTCCACCAAAGCCAATGCCTATTTCTCCGGACTGGGCCCGAAAAAGCGCATTGTGCTTTACGACACGCTGATCAACGACATGGAAATCCCGGAACTGGTGGCCGTGCTGGCACACGAAATCGGGCACTACAAGAAGAAGCACGTCCTTTGGAGCTTGCTCCTCGGCATCATTCAAACCGGGCTGATGCTTTACATTTTCTCTTTGCTGATCGATAGTCCGGCCCTTTCGGCAGCCCTGGGCGTCAGCGAACCCAGCTTCCATATCGGACTAATTGCTTTTGGCATTTTGTACTCGCCCCTGTCATCAATGATTGGCATCGGCATGAATCTTTTTTCGCGTAAAAATGAGTACGAAGCTGACGCTTTTGCCGCACAAAACTACGATGGGGAACCACTGGCCTCGGCCCTGAAAAAACTCTCTGTGAAAAACCTCAGTAACCTACGCCCTCACCCGGCCTATGTGTTTGTGCACTATTCGCATCCACCGCTGCTGCAACGCCTGGAGGCGATGAGAAGATGAGAAAGTGGGATGGGGAGATTTAAAAAAGGTAATAACCATTCAATGATAAAACTATGGAACGAATCAAAACGCATCGAGAACTAACGGTTTATAGGAAATTAGATGAGGAATACGATAATATTATTGGAATGCTGGTGAACATGTAACGATCTCCCGAAAAATGGAGCATCTTAGAGTGCGAGAGAAGATGGGATAGAGAGATGGGGAGCGAATGATCTCGCGTTTTCACTCTCCCCACTCATAAATTCAAAACTATCAAATTCAATACTTTAAATAATGAAGGCAGAAATCATAACCATAGGCGACGAAATATTGATTGGTCAAATCGTTGACACCAATTCGGCATGGATGGGCGAACAGCTGAACCTGCACGGGATCGAAGTTTTTCAAATCACCTCGGTACACGACCAGCACGATCATATTATGGCAGCGCTGGCAAACGCTGAAAAACATGCCGATCTGGTGCTCGTCACGGGTGGACTGGGACCAACCAAGGACGACATTACCAAAAAAGTGCTGTGCGATTACTTTAACTGCGAATTGGTATTGAATGAACAGGTGCTGACCAATGTGACCGAGCGGCTGACCAAGCGCAACGTGAGCATGAACCAACTCAACAAAGACCAGGCGCTGGTTCCTTCCAAATGCACGGTTTTAAATAACTCAACCGGAACAGCCCCGGGCATGTGGTTCGAAAAGAGCGACACCCTGTTTGTTTCCATGCCGGGCGTGCCATTTGAAATGAAAAGCATCATGAGCGAAGAAGTGCTGCCCCGCCTGGCAAAAAACGGCAAGGCCAAATCGATTTTCCACCAGACGGTGCTGGTTTACGGCATCCCCGAATCCATGCTGGCCGAGAAAATTGAAGCCTGGGAAACCGCCCTACCCGATTTTATTAAGCTGGCTTACTTGCCGAGCCAGCTGATGATCCGACTGCGCCTGAGCGCGTACGGCAACCAGATGGAAAGCTTGCAACAGGAAGTCGCCCGGCAGATTGATCAACTCAAACTGTTGATTCCGGAGCATATTTTTGGGTACAACAGCGATTCTCTGGCGGGCGTAACCGGCCATTTGCTGGTTAAAGCCGGAGCCACGCTGGGCATTGCCGAAAGTTGCACCGGCGGCATGATTGCGCATATGTTTACTACCAATTCCGGAAGTTCAGCCTACCTGAAAGGCGGTATTGTGGCCTATTCAAACGAAGTAAAAGTGGGCATACTGGGCGTGAAATCCGAAACACTTGAAGCCCACGGGGCCGTTAGCAAGGAAGTGGCCCTGGAAATGGCGCAAGGCGTTCAGCAATCACTGAACACCGATTACGCGGTGGCTACAACCGGCATTGCCGGGCCGGATGGAGGAACTGCCGAAAAACCTGTCGGCACGGTTTGGATCGCCGTGATCAGTAAACAGAACATCAAACTGGAACGTTATACTTTTGCACATAACCGCGAACGTAATATTTTGCGATCCTCACAAGCGGCCATTAACCTGCTGCGCCAATTATTGTTGATCGAAAATCCGCATTTGGCATGATTCTTTCATAACTTAGAGGAATAAAAAAATTAACAAAAAAAATGGGCCTGATGATAAGTAAATCGGACCATTTGCCTGTATAAGAAAAAGACATTAATAAATTATAAAAGTCTGATCCAATGAAAAAACTATTGATTATCATAGCAGCAATCCTGGTCCTTTTAATCGCTGCAATTGTTGTTTTGCCTGTTGTTTTTAAAGGCCCACTGTTGAACAAGGTGAAAACAGCCATCAACAATAATGTGAATGCTAAAGTCGAGTTCACTGATTTCAACCTTAACCTGTGGAGAAGTTTTCCCAATGTGATGATGGAATTGGAAGGCCTGACTGTCGTTGGTATCGGAGAATTTGAAAGCGATACGCTGGTCTCCATGCAGTCACTTGCCACCGACATTTCGCTGAGCGATTTATTTAAAGGCGAAGATTTTACCATCCAAAGCTTGCGTTTAAACCAAGCGCAAGTGAATCTGCTTTCGAACCAATCGGGGCAGGTGAACTGGGACATTGCGAAGGAAAGTGCTGAAACGGAATCGGATGAGCCGGGCGAAAGCATGTCCATTTCGCTTCAGGATATTGAAGTGCGGGATTTGAGCCTGATATACAAGGATGCAGCTACAGCTACAGTTGTGGCTTTGCTACACTCGAACCTTGATGCCAACGGACGGATGGACGGAACCATTACCCATTTTGATTTGGATGCGGAAATTGGTGAATTCAAAGTGGAGTACGATTCAACCCAATACATTTCCAACACGATACTGAGGGTAAAAAGCCAACTGATGGCCGACTACGATAAAATGAATTTTGAGTTTGGCGAATCGACTTTGCATCTGAATGAACTGCCCCTTGATTTGAGCGGCCGTTTTGAAATGCCCTCCGACAGCATGTATTTCGACTTGCAATTTAAGCAGCCTGAAAGCGATTTTGAAACCTTGCTGGCCATGGTGCCACAAAGCTATCAATCGTATCTAAAAGACATTGAAACGACCGGAGAAGCTGGTTTTGAAGGAAATGTGAAAGGCTGGTTCTACGAAGAAACCTATCCGGAAATCAATGCGCGGATCTACGTTAAGAATGCCACCCTGCAATACGCCGGCTCGCCTGAGAAAGTGGAGCAAATTTCGTTGGATGGACAGATTACCAAACCCCAGGGCAATTTTGATTTGTTGACGGTGGATGTATCCAATGCCCATATTCAAATTCGCGAAAACCCAGTGGATGCGCGCCTGACACTCACCCACCCGATGAGCGATCCGCAGTTCGATGCCTATTTCAATGGTAAAATCGATTTTACAGGCCTGGCTGATGTCATTCCGATGGACAGCATTGAACTACAGGGTTTCATGGAAGGAAACCTGTCCGTGAAAGGCAGAATGTCGGCCATCGAAAAGGAAGATTACGAAAAGATTGCCTCGTCCGGTGCATTCGACTTCCGTGATTTCAAGATTAAAACGCCCCAAATCACCCAAGCTGTTGAGATAAAATCAGGCACCGTAAAAGTCGACAATACGGCCATCACGCTGACTTCGTTTGATGGAAAAGCCGGGCAGAGCGACTTTCAGCTAAAAGGGAAACTATCGAATTATCTGCCCTACTTCTTGATGGATAAAACCTTAAACGGCGATTTTACATTGAACTCAAACTATGTAAATTTTAATGAACTCGCCAACCTGATGGCCGAAGACACCGTGGCAACAACGGCTACAGACAGTGTGATCGCGTTTCAGGTGCCAGCGAACCTGAACCTGGCGTTCAATTCCAAAATCAACCGGGCTAGCTTCGACAAAATGGAGATTAACAACATTGTTGGTTCCATCGTCGTGAAAGACCGCATGCTCGAACTGAAGCAATTGAACATGAATATGTTGCAAGGAAAACTTACGGTGGATGGCTCCTACAAAAGTAATGATGCCAACCAGCCGCTTTTCGATTTTGATATCGACCTGAGTACGGTTCAAATTCCGGCCTTTTATCGTTCGTTTGGATTGGTGCAGCAGTACCTTCCGATTGCGGCACGCAGCCAGGGCGAAATATCGACCAAGCTAAAATTCAACGGGCAACTCAACGAGAAACTCGATATTATTCCATCGAGCCTTGATGGAAGCGGTCTGTTCAATACCCAAAATCTTCAAATTGTTGATTCGCCAACCTTTGATCAAATCAGAAATTTCATCAAAAAAGAAAAATTAAAAAATGTCCGGGTGGACGATTTTACAGCCCACTTTAGTCTGGATAACGGCAATGTTGATATGAGACCGTTCCAGACCAAGATTGCTGATCAGGAAGTTTCAATCTATGGAAAGCTTTCAGTAGCCCAAATTCTGGATCTAAAAATGGACTTCAAAGTGAACCGCGAAGATATCAGTGATGATATCAACAGCGCCCTTGGATTTTTACCCGGAACAAAAAACATCACCATCATTCCAGTTACCGTTGGCATTTCCGGCAATTTGAAAGATCCGAAAGTGTCGATGGATATGAGCGAGGCTAAAAAGCAAATTCAGGATGAGATAAAGAAATCGACGAAAGAGGAGCTGGATAAATCGATAAAAAACGTTGGCGACAAGCTGAAAAAGCTATTTAACTAAGCAACTCGGACAACATTCAAATACCTAAATCACAAGTTACGCATGAAGAACTCGATTTTACTGCTGACCATGGCGGCAATGATGGCCTGCGGCCAAACGAAAGAAAAGCAAAAAGAAGAAACAGCGGAAGCCCAAACCTCAGGCAATCCAATTTCAGAAGAATGGTATGCTGATCCGGAAGTAGCCATTTTGGACGGAAAATACTGGATTTTCCCCACCCACTCGGCCAAATACGAGAATCAGGTGTTCCTGGATGCCTTTTCGTCGGATGACCTGGTCCACTGGACCAAACACAAACGCGTGATTGACACCACCATTGTCAAATGGGTGAACAAAGCCATGTGGGCACCATCAATTATTGAGAAAGATGGAAACTACTACGTTTTCTTTGCCGGCAACGACATTCAGAACGAAAGCGGGCCGATGTATGATGCCAGTCTGGGAGACAAGAACAAACAGGGAGGCATTGGCGTGTGTGTGGCAAAAAAGCCTGAAGGCCCCTATGTTGATTTACTCGGACGCCCGCTAATTCAGGATTTTTACAACGGGGCACAGCCCATCGACCAGTATGTGTTTAAAGCATTGGATGGCAAGTATTACATTGTTTATGGGGGCTGGGGACATTGCAACATTGGACAAATCAGCGATGATTTCACCCACCTGATTCCGTTTGAAGATGGCCAGATGGTGAAAGAAATTACGCCCGAAGGCTATGTGGAAGGCCCGACTTTTTTCATCCGCGACGGAAAGTATTATTTCATGTGGTCGGAAGGCGGCTGGGGCAATTCAACCTACAAAGTAGCCTATGCCATTGCCGATAGTCCGTTTGGCCCATTTGAGCGCCTGGCAACCGTTTTGGAACAGGATCCGGACATTGCTACCGGTGCTGGTCATCATTCGGTGATGAATATCCCGGGAACGGACGACTGGTATATCATCTACCATCGCCGGCCGATTCCAAACAAAGACCGAGACCATCGCGTGGTATGTATTGATCGCATGTATTTCAATGAAGATGGAACCATTAAACCTGTGAAAATGACTTTCGAAGGCGTTGAAAAACGCAGCTTGCCAAAATAGAAACGACTTTCGACCAAAGGATTTTAGCTTGGAGTTAACAACCAATAGGTTAAAATCCTTTATTTGTTCTTTCCTTTTTTTCTTCCACAATCATTCAATTTTATTCTTTTTAAGCTCCCTTTTTAGCTAGATTTGCACCGCAATTAAAAAGCAATCACATGGACGAAGGCCCGAGTCGTAAGAAAAATGAATTATTAACCTCGCTGTAGGGGCCCAAAGCCTCCTGCAGAGAATGAAAGGAGGCAAAATCATGCTTAAAATTTTCAAGAGCTTTGGTGGTTACGTTGAAACCCCAAAAGCCGCAGCAGGCTGCTGGATCAATGTGGTTCAGCCGACACAAGACGAAATCGACCGTTTGCAAACCGAATTCGTTGTTCCCGCAGACATTATTCAGGACATTCTGGACGTAGACGAACGCCCGCGTTACGAAGTGGACGATGACTGGTCACTCATTATTTTGCGCATACCGGTGGAAAGCCCAAGCAATGGCGTTCCTTATTACACAGTGCCTCTTGGCATTTTTCGAGTCAGTAACATCACAATCACCATATGCTCTACGATCAACGAGGTTTTGCCTTTCGAAAAGCCGGCACTTTACCGCGGTCAAAACCAACTAATCCATGATGAACTAAACTTCACCATCAAATTGTTTCTAAAATCGGGTAGTACTTACCTGAGCTACCTGAAACAAATCAATCAGCAAACAGCACGCATTGAAGAAGAGCTGGAAAAATCGATCCGAAATAAAGAGCTCAACAAGCTGCTGAAGATGGAAAAATGCCTGGTATTTTTTATTACTTCGCTGAAAGCCAATGAAATTGTTCTGGCTAAAATTCGTAATGCCTTTAAAAAGAGTATGACCGAACTGAATGAGGATCTGCTGGAAGATGCCATCATTGAAAATAAGCAAGCTTTGGAAATGTCTCAAATCTATTCCGATATCCAAAGTGGCATGATGGATGCCTTTGCCTCGGTCATTTCCAACAACCTGAACGTCGTGATGAAGCAACTGGCTTCCATTTCCATCATTCTGATGATCCCGACCTTGATTGCCAGCTTATATGGGATGAATGTTCCAAACAACCTGGAAGAAAAAAGCTGGGCTTTCTTCGCCATCGTTATTTTCTCAGCCTTGATGTCGGTAACGGGAATCATTATCTTCCGGAAGAAAGACCTATTCTAGCTCAGTGAACTTACAAGAAAAATGTCCGGGTCGGGATCAATGGGTTGTCCCGGCCCGGACAGTTTCTTCCAACTACAACGATCCCCGCATAATCAACCTGCTTGGAAGCGTTTCAAAGATCTTTTGCTTGCTTTCAACGAAGTGGGCCACTTGCTTCCCCATTGCTTCAAAATCGACCGAAATCACAGTAATTCCGCTCCCCACAATCTCCTTCATCGGCGAATCATTGTAGGAGATAATTCCAACATCTTCGCCAGGCTTCAGGCCTTTCTTTTTGCATTGCTTAATGATGTGCACCAAATCTTCGTCTTTGATGACCAGGTAGGCCTGTCCTTTTCCAATGTTTTTGTTTTTAATTTTTGAAACAAGTTCGTATTTAAATTGATGCTGCTCACAGAACCGTTTAAAGACTTCTACAGTAATTTTTGGATGTGGCGTAGACTCCGGAAACACTAAATTAAACTCCTCGTACTTGGCAATCTGCTCGCTTCCTTCCTCCAGACAGCGATAAAATGCCTGCTTAAAATCCTGGACAATGTAGGCAATATCGGGACTGTCAGGTCTGCCCATATCGAGAATCAACAGCTTGTTGGAATCGATTTTCGTCAGCACCGGCTCCAGGCGCTCGTTGTGAATATTCATCACCACATACATGCTGTAGCGTCCCAGACTATTCAATATCAACTGCTCAAAAACAGCCGTATTGTAATGGTGAAAAAGTAAATCAACCGAATAATTCTCAGGCAAAGCATTTCGAAAACTTCCATAGAGTTGCTCCTTAAACGCGCTAAAATCGTCGAGCAACATCATCACTTTAAACGATTCGTTGCTTACAAAATACCCTTTGGTTGGGGTTGAAGCGATGACACTGCGCTGCTTGAGTGTCGTGTAGGCTTTAAAAATCGTATCGCGCGACAAGCCACTGTTTCGGCTCAACTTATTCACCGATGGCAAAAAATCGCCTTCCTTCAACGTTCCGTTGCTGATGGCTTCATTGATGGCATGAATCAACTGCTGCAACTTGGTTTGAGAAGACGATTCGTCCAGTTTAAAAGTAAATTCCATAGTCTTTATAATTTAAGCCTCCAACTTTTTTTCAACCATCATCTGCTTCAACAAAGACCTATGCCAGATGAATTTTCAAGGTCCGGTATCCATAAATGGCAATGACCACAAAGCAAACAAAGGGCAAAATAAACGAAAAATTAACAGCAGGCAGCCAGCCAATTGTTCCCTGATCGATGATTAAACCTTGTAATGGTGGCATTAATGCGCCACCAACAATTGCCATAACCAATCCGGCCGCACCCAGCGTGGCATCTTCGCCAAGCCCTTCGAGCGCTATGCCATAAATGGTTGGAAACATCAGCGACATAAACGCAGAAGTAGCCACCAGCAAGTACAATCCGGGCATTCCTTCGATCAAAATCACCCCCGTGGTGGTCAGCATGCCCCCTGCTGCAAACAATGTCAGCATAAAACGAGCGTTTAGATACTTCATCAAAAAAGTGCTCACAAAACGGCTTGCTATAAAAATGGCCATCGCCACGATATTGTAACCTTGAGCTTCGGCTTTCGGGATCCCTAGATTATCGGCATACTGGATAATAAAGGTCCAACACATAATTTGTGCGCCAACGTAGAATACCTGCGCGATAACACCTTCGCGGTATTTCACATTGCGAATCAACCGCTTAAAAATGTCTTTGGCATGGATCGTATGATCGGCTTTTGCCCGCTTTGGCATTTTGGAAACGCTAATAATCACCAGCATCAGGATCACAAAAAATCCGAGAATGACGTATGGGTTTCTGATAATCTGCAAATCATTCGTACGGATTACAGCCTTTTCGGCCGCACTCAGCGTTTCAAAAATCAAGTTTCCTGAGGCGTCCCGTTTATCCGATTCAAGGGCTGATAAAATTAGCTGTGACGCGATAAACATACCCAGTATTGATCCCATGGGATTAAATGACTGCGCCAGGTTCAACCGTTGCGTAGCTGTCTTTTCGGAGCCCATCGACAGAATATATGGATTCGCTGTTGTTTCGAGAAAAGCAAGGCCAAATGTTAAAATGTACAGGGAAACCAGGAAAAATCCGAAAACCTCGAACTGGGCTGCCGGAAAAAACAATAAGGCACCGGTGGCATACAAAGCCAGTCCGATGATAATTCCCACTTTATAACTGTAGCGCTTGATGATTAAAGCCGCAGGAATTGCCATCGTCGCATAGCCTCCGTAAAATGCAAACTGCACCATCGCCGCTTTGGCGTTGGAAATTTCCATCACGGTTTTGAAAGCCGCAACCATGGGGTTGGTAATATCATTGGCAAATCCCCACAAGGCAAAAAGGCTGGTAATTAAAATGAAAGGAAAAAGGTATTCCCTGGGTACGATTTTGTCTTTTGTTTTCACGTTTTTAAGTTTAGGAAAGTTTACTATCTATGTTCTAAATTCGATTTTATCTGCCTAATGGAAACTCCTAAAAGCTTTTCGGCTATGGAATTCAAGCTTTTCTCGTCTCCCTCAAAATGGTAGGTTTGCTGAAAATGCATTTTCACTTCGCCTGCCTTTAAGGCGGCGGCCGACGAAGATGATTCCAACTCGTAAAATGGTCCCAACTGACCACCATCAGCCAAAGGGCCGTCGTTGTATGCGTTGATGGCATCGCCCCTGAATGGTTCATCCTGAAATTCAACCCACGAAGAATTGACAAAATCAGTCGAGGTGGAATCCAGCGAACAGATCAGGATCGTCAGGCATTTGTTTTTATCATCGTAACTTCCCAGGGTTGGCAATGCCCGCTCTGGCGACACCCCAATCTTGCTGCGAAACTTGCCATCGGCCTTGAAATAGATCACTCCATCATCCACTTTGAGCCGGTCGGACGGAACCTTGCCAAAATAATCATCGGTAACCACGAGCCCTTCGCCCTCCTTTTTGAAAGGGACAACAATGGTCACCTCCGGTGATGGCTGATACATGGAAAGCATCCAGATTGACGGCATACCCGTTTCTTTGATCCAGTCACTGGCACCGGCATTTTTAAGCTGATTCAAGGATTCGTAAGCCACCACCCGGACGGATTCATCCATCTTGATGGGAAGATATTCTTCAATCTCAATCGGGTCGATGATGCTAACGCGTCGGGTCGCTTCGATATGAAAGTTAGTTCCCGAATAGTTTTTCAGGCGAAAAGCTTTCTGAAAAGTGGCCGTTTCCTGGCTGGCTTCAATCACGTCCCAGGGCAAGGTGTCAATCGCTTCGGGAACACGCCAGTTTTGCATTTCCATGGGTTTTCCCTTTTCAAAATAAAAAGAAAACTGCCCACCTTCGGGACCGATCCAAAAGCGCTCTTCACCACCAAACGGGTTGAATGTTTCAGACAATTGGCTTGTGCCCAGTAATTCGTGATTGATCCATCCAAATGAAAATCCTTTAGCACCTGAGGTCGAACTAGTCATCACCCGTCCTTGCAGTTCGGGAACAAGCACCACACGCGATGCCCCGGCAACCAGTTCAATGGTTGAGTAATATTTTTGAAGTCTTTCTAAATCATAGCCGTACTGGCCTTTTTCTAGTGTCATCGATTCATTTTTATTCTTATCGGTAGCAGCGCACGCTGCTACCGATAAAACAATTAGGAGGCTGATTAATGTTTTGATATGAAGTTGATTCATACGCATTCAATCGTCCAAAATAGTCCAAATTTTACAATTTGCCATACAGCGGGCCATAGTTTTCACAGGCACGATAGTCGGCACCTTCTTTATTGGTTCCAAAAGAAGCCCAGGCACTCGGACGGAAAATCTTGTTTTCATCGACATTATGCATGGATACAGGAATTCGTAAAATCGATGCCAGAGTAATCAGGTCAGCGCCAATATGACCGTAGGAAATGGCTCCATGGTTAGCCCCCCAATTGGCCATCACACTGTAAACATCTTTAAAGGCTCCGCAATCATTCAAGCGTGGAACAAACCAGGTTGTTGGCCAGGTTGGATTGGTACGCACATCCAGTGTCCGGTGGATATCATCCGGCAATTCAACGGTCCAGCCTTCAGCAATTTGCAACACAGGCCCCAGCCCTTTCACCAAATTGATTCGCGACATGGTTACCGGCATTTTGCCAGCGGTTTTAAATTGTGACGAATAACCGCCACCACGGAAATAACCTAAGTCGGCCGGACACCAACGTGTGTTGTCCAAACAAGCTTGTGCTTCATCTCCCGAAATTTCCCAGTAGGGTTTCATTACTGCGTTTCCATCGGAATCTTTTTGTTGTGCCGTGGCATCCAATGTTGTCGAGCCAGAATTAATTAGGTGAATGACACCACCACGAGCTAATCCTGTAAGTTCTTTCCCGGTCACACGCTTCACGGCCTCCGGACTCCAGAACGTTCGAACATCCGAAAATATCTGGGCGGTATTGGTCAGCAAGTGACCAAACAACATCGGAACGGCATTCAAGCTGTCGTTTTCAGTCGCAAAAACAAAGGCTTCGCGCAGACCATTCCAGTCGAACGAAGAATTCAGGATCGCTTCTGTAAAATCAGCATTCGGATAATAATCGGTCCACTGACGTTGTCCCTGAAAACCTCCGGCAATAGCATTGCGGCCACGTGACTCTTCTCCAAAACCCTTCTCTGCCAACTTTGGATTACCAATCATCAAATCGCGACAAATCAAGGTCATTTTCACCACCGTTTCCCACTCCCAGTCTTTACGTTTTCGGTCTTTTTGTTTATCCAGAGCATTGGGATCATCACCTTCCTGACAATTCGCTTTTGCCCAGCCCAAAGCTTTTTCATACTCTTCGTGGTCATAAATGCCTTCTTCCATCCGACGAATCAGTTCAATCGATTCAACAAACTCGGTGCGCATGCCGAGATAATCCTGAAAAAAGTTGGCATCCACCATCGAGCCTGCAATTCCCATCGACGTGTAGCCAATGGAAAGATAGGATTTGCCTTTGATTTGAGCCGAGGCCAAAGCGGCTTTCGCAAAACGTAGAATCTTTTCGCGCACATCATCTGGAATGGAAGTATCTCCGGCATCCTGCACATCGCGACCATAAATACCAAAAGCTGGTAAGCCCTTTTGGGTGTATCCGGCAAGAGCAGCGGCCAGGTAAACGGCACCCGGACGTTCAGTTCCGTTGAATCCCCAGACTGCTTTCGGCATTAACGGATCGCTATCCATCACCTCCGTTCCGTAACACCAACAAGGTGTTACCGTTAGCGAAACGCCCACTCCTTCACGTTGAAATTTGTCGGCACAATGGGCCGCGTCAGCCACTCCGCCAATTGTAGTGTCAGCAATAACGCATTCCACTTTCTCGCCCGACGGAAATCGCAGATTTTCTTCAATTAGCCTGGCTGCTGCCTGGGCCAAATTCATGGTTTGAACTTCCAGTGATTCGCGAACACCGCGCTCGCGACCATCAATAACTGGACGAATTCCAACTTTGGGCAAGCGCCCGATTAATCGGTTTTTCATAATTTTATCGTGTTAATTTTTGAATGATTGTATTGTCCTGTACTGTGCTGCAAAAATAACAAGATTTTGATATAAAAAGGATGTTGCAGAGCATGCTATAAAAAGTTAGATTTGTACAAATCTCAATCAAAACGTATGCGTTTATTCAAACTGGAGCTCCACTGGCAAATCTTGATTGCACTTATTCTGTCTATTATTTACGGTATTCTATTCCCCACAAGCTATACGTTCGATCAAGACTCACTGAACGAATTGACCAAGAAGAATCTCCCGGTTCAGGTGATTGAAAAGCTTGAACCACTTCAAGGCGGACAGTACGACACCATGAAGGATTTTCAGTCGCAACTTCGCCGGGTGTTGACAGTAGACGAATACGAGTCCTATCGGTCCGCCATCCGAAAATCCAGCTACAGCAATCCCGAGGTGAACGCCATAAGCTGGATGGGTGATCTGTTCCTTCGATCGTTAAAAATGCTAATAATCCCATTGATATTAAGCTCCTTAATCTCTGGAATTACCAATATTGGTACGGGTAAGAATCTTGGGCGGCTGGGGCTAAAAACGATGGGTTATTACTTGCTGACGTCGATGCTGGCTATCGTCACCGGCTTGCTTTTTGTCAACTTGTTTAAACCAGGGCTTGGAGCTGATTTGAACTTTCAAGAAGAAGTGGAAGGATTGGTAGAGAAGCAGCGCTCGTTTCGGGAAATACTGATTGAAATTGTACCAGAGAATATCTTTCAGGCTTTGACCGACAGCGATATGCTTTCCATCATCTTTTTTGCTGTACTGTTTGGCTTTTTCATTACCAAAATTGATTTCATAAACCGGGAAGTCCTCAAAAAGGCGTTCAATGCCATATTCGATGTCATGATGAAGATTACCATGTTCATCATCCGGTTTACGCCGCTTGGCATTTTTGGGATTGTTGCCAAGGTAATCGCCGACCAGGATGATTTAACCGGGCTGATGTCGCGAATGGGAATCTACATGTCAACCGTGATTTTAGCATTGGGCGTTCACTTCTTCATCACACTTCCGCTATTGCTGAAATTTGTAGGAAAATTAAACCCGCGAAAGCATTTCAAGAATATGACCACTCCCCTGCTCACTGCCTTTTCAACTTCATCATCAGGTGCCACGCTGCCATTGACCATTGAAGCGGTCGAATCAAAGTCAGGCGTTTCGAATAAAATAAGCAGTTTTACGCTGCCACTCGGGGCAACGATCAATATGGATGGCACCGCGCTTTACGAATGTGTTGCGGCAATTTTCATCGCACAAGCCTATGGACACGATCTAAGCATCATTCAGCAAGCCATTATTGTCGCAACGGCTCTATTAGCCTCCATTGGTGCAGCGGCAATTCCAATGGCTGGGTTGGTGATGATTACGGTCATATTAACCGCCGTCGGACTTCCTTTGGAAGGAATTGGCTTGATATTGGCTGTTGACAGGATTTTGGACATGTTTCGCACCGCAACTAACGTTTGGAGCGATAGCTGTGGCGCTGTTTTAATTGCAAAAAGTGAAGGAGAGTCGCTGCAAGTTTAACCTTTTTGGTAGTACTCATTCAATGAAATGGTTTTCTTTGAATGACATACCGGGCAATTTTCACTCTTATCAGCCATATTAAACTTGGCACTGCAATCATTGCAACGATACCAGTTCTCATCGAATTGGAAATTCCCGCCACGAATTAGCAAATCCTTACCTTCAACCATAGAGCGCGCCACTTTATTACGGGCAGCTTCATATATCCGGGTCAATGTCGGACGAGATACCTCCATGCATACGGCAGCTTCCTCTTGTGTCAGGTTGTCGTAATCCAGCAACTTGATGGCCTCATACTCCTCAAAAAAGAGAACCACTTGCTCGGCTCTGTTCTTCGGTCCAAACACGGAAAAACCTTTTACTGAAGGTGGCGCCAACAGGCGTCTTTGTCTTTTTTTACGAGGCATTTAACTTTGATTTATTTTATTCAACAAATAATGATCAGCAATAACCAAGGCTGCCATTGCTTCAACAATGGGAACAGCGCGTGGTAACACACAGGGATCGTGACGCCCTTTCGGGTTAATCGTCACTTCATTTTCTTCTTTATCGACGGTTTGCTGCTCTTTCAGCAATGTCGCAATGGGCTTGAATGCCACATTGAAATAAATGTCTTCACCATTAGAAATTCCACCTTGAATTCCTCCGGAGTTATTTGTTTTTGTTCGGATACCACTGCCTGACTTGATGAACACATCGTTGTGTTCCGAACCACTCAGCCGGGTTCCTTCAAAGCCTGATCCATACTCAAACCCCTTTACAGCATTGATCCCCAACATAGCATGTCCCAAATCGGCATGCAATTTATTAAACACGGGCTCACCTAATCCTACCGGCACGCCTTGAATAACCCCTTGGACGATGCCACCAACCGTATCATGGTTTTTTCCTGCTACTTCGATTCTGGCAATCATTTTTTCAGCGGTCTCCGCGTCGGGACAACGAACAATATTGCCATCGGTCAGACTCAGATCCAATTCCTTGTAGCTTTTCCCAAGTTCAACTTCACCCACCCGCTGAACGAATGCGTGAACGCTGACACCAAATTGCTTCAGCATCAACTTGGCGATTGAGCCGGCAACAACGCGGGCAATGGTCTCCCGGGCCGAAGAACGACCACCTCCGCGATGGTCCCGACTTCCGTACTTCTTCAGGTAGGTATAGTCGGCATGCGACGGACGAAACACATCTTTCAGATTGTTGTAATCGTTCGAATGTTGATCTTTATTCCTGATTAGAAAACCAATCGGAGTTCCCTGGGTTTTCCCTTCAAAAATACCGGACAAAAATTCAACCTGATCGGATTCTTGTCGCTGGGTTGTGATTTTTGATTGGCCGGGTTTACGCCGATCCAACTCGTTTTGAACGAAATCAAGATCGATTTCGACACCTGCCGGGCAGCCGTCAATAATTCCTCCAATTCCAACACCGTGTGATTCTCCAAAAGAGGTTAACCTGAAAATTTGTCCAAAGCTATTCATGCGTATCGACTAAAAATTTATTGCTTCTGATTGCTCAAAAGCAACAATGAGCATTCCTTTACTGATCCTTAACAGCCACAGCCACAACCGCCAGCGCTGGCGCCTTCGGTGGCACACGATTCATCTTCGCAACCGCAGCCGCCATCGTTGCAACTACCACCGCTTCCACAACCACAGCCTCCTTGAACCGTTGCCGCAATCTCTTCGTCGGTTGCTTCACGGACTTCCAGCACTTTACCCTTAAAGAACAAATCTTCGCCAGCCAGCGGATGGTTAAAATCCATTTTTACTATTTCGTCGGTAATTTCAAGCACCAATCCATTCATACGTTGCCCACTGGCACTCATCATCGGAACGGTATTGCCCACTTTTATGATTTCATCATCAAATTTTCCTTCTACCAAAAAAAGGTGTTTTGGAAGATCTACGATGGCGTTTTCGTCGATTTGCCCGTATGCTTCGTCGCATGAAAGATTTATATTGAAGTCATTGCCTTGTTCCAGCCCTTCCAGAAGCGCTTCAAATTTTGGCATCATCAAGCCAGCACCATAAACAAAGTTTAGTGGTTTCTCAGCCGTTGCCTGTTCTATCAATTCTCCGTTTGCTCCTTCGATTCTCAAATCGTAAGTCAAAGAAACCATTTTGTTTTTAGTAATTGCCATTTTAAACTATTTAGATTGATTTTGAATAATAATCTGCAAAGAAATAAAAAACATCGATATAATAAAAAGCACACCAATGCTTAAAATATCACATTTAATGATAACATCATAAAATTCTGTTGGTTTAATATAAAACAGTCAAAATTCATCTTTTAACAATTTTATGCCAACTGATTCAATCCGAATTTCCTTTTTTCAAATAGATTTCCGTTTTCAAAAACATTTGCAGCACATTTCTGGTTTGAGTGAATTAATTCAATAGTTAAATACCATGAGACGTTACGCATTTTTTATTTCTATAATCAGCCTTTTACATTCATTTCACTCAGTCGCACAAAAAACAGATGCCAATGTTTTTGGCGATGTGCAATCAGCCGGAGAACACATTCCTTTCGTCAACATTTATCTTGATGGCACCAACTATGGAACAGTGACCGATGAAACCGGACACTATTTGTTGGTGAACCTACCTGTTGGGGAGCATACGCTTGTAGCCAAGATGATTGGATACAAGCCCGTCAGAAAATCTGTCAATCTGGTCAAGGGACAAAGTATCGAGTTGAACTTTGAGCTCGAAAAGCAGAGCCTGGCCGTGGACGAAGTGGTGGTTACCGGAACAAAAACCTTCAAGCGCAGAACAGAGTCAGCCGTGATTGTGAACGTGATCGACTCAAAAATATTTGATTACGTGCAAGCCAATACGATTTCTGAAGGACTGAGTTTTCAATCGGGCATACGAATGGAAACTGATTGCCAGACCTGCAACTATACCCAGTTGCGCATGAATGGACTGGGTGGCGCTTATTCGCAGATTTTAATTAACAGCCGACCTATTTTCAGCCCATTGACCGGCCTGTACGGACTGGAGCAGATTCCCACCGAAATGGTTGAACGGATTGAGGTGGTGCGTGGTGGTGCCTCGGCCTTGTACGGCTCAAGTGCCATTGGAGGGACGGTGAACGTGATCACCAAGTTCCCGTCGCGAAATGCGTACAATCTATCGATTAGCAATGCGATTATTAACGGGCAGGCCAACGACAATCATATTAATGGGAACATAACGCTGTTGAGCACGCAGCGCAACGCCGGGGCAACGATTTTTGTTTCGCGGAGAGACCGTCAATCGTACGATCACAACGATGATGGCTACTCCGAAATGCCCGCATTGCAGAACAATTCATTTGGTTTTAACTCCTATTTCAGGCTCAGCCAAAACCAGAAGCTGGAAGTGAATATGGCCAGTCTGCATGAGTACCGCCGGGGTGGAAACCTGAACGATGAACCCGCCTACCTGGCCGATCAGTCGGAAGAACGGACGCATGATATTTTGATGGGTGGCACAGACTACACGCTTGATTTTGAAAATAACCGAACGACTTTTGCTGCCTTTTTTGCCGGACAATACACCAAGCGCAAACACTACACCGGCATATTGCCCGACGACGAAGCAGCTCTGGCTGCCCATTACGCACTGCCTCCTTATGGCAACACCAAGAACAATACGTTCATGGGCGGCGTTCAGCTTAACCACACGATATACGATTTTCTGGGAGGACTCAATGTGATTACCACTGGCTTGGAATACAACTACGATGATGTGATGGATGAGATTGAAACTTACGATTATTTGTTAGATCAAACGTCGAAAAACACTGGTTTTTACTTGCAAAGCGATTGGTCTGTCAGTTCGAAATTGACCTTACTGACCGGCGTGCGGGCCGATCAGCACAACTATGTCGACCGGCTTATTTTAAATCCGCGTTTATCCGCCCTGTACAAATTCAACCAGGAAACCCAGTTCCGCATGTCCTGGTCAACCGGATTTCGTGCGCCCCAGGCGTTTGACACCGATATGCACATTGCTTTTTCAGGTGGCGGCATTCAACAGGTGCAACTGGCCGACGACTTGGACGAAGAACGTTCGCAAAGTCTGAGCAGCTCGCTCAACTGGGATCGTGCCACCGAAACACACATTTATGGGTTTACCATCGAAGGTTTTTACACCGTTCTCAACGATGCTTTTATTCTGGAAGAGCTGGATAACACCCCCGAAGGAAATTCAATTCTTGAAAAACGAAATGGCGGAAATTCGGAGGTGTTTGGAGGCACTTTTGAGGCACGTGCCAACTTCAATCAGCAACTCCAGTTCGAAGCGGGGCTGACCCTTCAAAAAAGCCAATACGAAAATGCGGTAGCCTGGTCAACCGAAATTGACGGAACAAAAGATTTTCTGCGCACACCCAACTCCTACGGCTATTATACGATTACATTCACGCCTGAAAGTCCCTTTATGGCCACCTTGTCAGGTTTGTACACCGGCAAGATGCTCATTCCGCACTACGGACTGCCCGGTGATGCAGGCACGCCCGAACAAGATATTCTGTTTAAATCGGATCCGTTTTGGGAAACCAATCTGAAACTGTCCTACGACTTCAATTTACCACACCTGGATTCGAAACTGCAATTTTTTGGTGGCGTGAGCAACATCTTCAACCAGTACCAGGACGATTTCGACAAGGGGAAATATCGCGACAGCAACTATGTTTATGGCCCGTCGAAACCACGAACCATCTACTTTGGACTGAAGTTGTTTAATTAGCCTGGTCGAAACGTTTCGACCAGTGACGGTAAATAATTGACGTTTGACATTGAATAATTTGATGCTTACGGCAATTAAGCATTAAGAATAATATCATGTCCTATTTTGTAGGTTTAATGCAATAAAGTAGCTATATTTATCTCATTATGAGATATGTATCACTAAAAAAGGAAGAGATAGAAGCACTCGAGAAG
>NZ_CAXBDD010000006.1:0-102099 GCF_963974515.1 uncultured Sunxiuqinia sp.
CTGAAGCAAAAGGTTGCCGTCGGCATCATAGAAGCGGACTTCGCCTGTCTTTTTCGAAATACCCGCTTTCATCTTTGAGGTAGTAACCAATACATCATCGCCCTGTTCGTTCACTTCATAATCAACCGCTTCCAATGGCAAGGTGACTAGGCTTGAGTCGCCACTAAACGTTCCGTTGGCGCTGGCCGACACGTGAAAGATCTCTTCTCCGACCGGTTTTACACGAACGGCCCCAGCCCCTCCTTCGGGTGGGTTGTCTAAAAACACGATCACCCCGCCTGGCTTGGCTTCCCAGTTTTTTTGTGCGCAAGAAAAACCACAAATAGCCACTAATACAATTGCCACTAATTTCTTCATCTGTTTTCTTTTTTATTCTTTGCTGTCTAAAAAAAGCTGATCCCAAGTTAATGAATTTTACAAAAAAGCCCGTTCATCACGCGTTTAACAACAGACTCATTCTCTGAAAACTTCCAAGAACATACGCTTTCGTAAAGAAAACCACAACAGAATGAGAAATTAACTGTCGGAAGTGATCCGGTTTTCCTATTTTTGCGGCATGAACTTTTATTCGTACGTCATCTACAATCAGGAGCACCACCGTTTTTATTACGGGTTTTGCATGGATTTGGAGAAAGCCTTGCAAGCTCACAACGAGGGTAAGATAGACCTGACCAAAGATTATTCGAACTGGGTGATGCTATACCACGAAGGGTTTGCCAGCAAGATGGAAGCCAGCCGGAGAAGTCGCTTTTACCGTAGTGTAGCTGGTCAGCGCTATTTGAAAAACATTCTGAAATTTTAGATTTTAACAATCGGTAGTTGATAATGTGTTTTCCTAAGAACAATAAGCAGTAACGCTTTTTCGTATTTTTGAAAGTCAAAATGAAGTAAAAACAGAAAGTCATGAAGAAAATAATGGTTGCAGTTTTAGCCCTTGGAATCCTTTCCTCCGGCTGTAAAGTTTTTCAAAAAGCAAGTAAGAACGATGAACCTGCAACAGAAACCATGCAGGACAACACCAAGGTGTTCTCGGTTCCTGGAACCAAATCTGAAGTCAGAGAAAATCCAACTTCAGACCGCATGTACGAAGAGGTTGAAAAGCCCGTACGTGTGCAGGCTGAAAGTTTCTCGTTTGATCAAGAGGAAGATCAGACAAAAAATGAAAACAAAAGCTTTTTTGTGATCATCGGAAGTTTTAGCAGTAACGCCAATGCCAACCGGTACAAGCAAGAGTTGATTCCACAGGGATTTAGCCCCATTGTGTTGCACAGCGAAACGGGTTACTACCGTGTTTGTGTCAATTCGTACACGGATGAAGCAGAAGCCCGGAGACGCGTTCATCAAATCCGCAGTGATTTCCCTCAGTATGCTGATACCTGGCTGCTGATTAAGAAATAACCGTTCTTCTGAATTTTTATTTTAGGGTTAATATCGAAACCGGATTCAAGTCCGCCGAGATGTTAACCCTAAAATTTTAGCCGAAATTCAAAGCCCGGTCAACCCATGCTTCGCTCAAATCGTGCTGCCTCATCCGGATTCTTTCTTTCAACGATCAAGTTCAAAAGCCATTGACTTGGGTTGAAATAAGCAGTATCTTTTCTTTCAAATTTCCAGTATTCATCTAATTCTAAATCTTATGAGCTTATTGAAAGAGTTTAAAGCCTTTGCGATGCGTGGCAATGTCGTTGACATGGCGATTGGCATTATTATTGGCGGCGCCTTTGGTAAAATTGTGGCTTCGTTTGTCAACGATATTCTAATGCCGCCGATTGGTATGCTGATTGGCGGAGTAGATTTTAAGGAACTCCAGTACGTGTTGCGCGATGATGTGGTGAATGCCGCCGGTGAGGTAGTGGCCAAAGGAGCAACTATCCTGTACGGTAATTTTATTCAAACAACCATCGACTTCATTATCATTGCTTTTGCGGTATTCATGATGATTCGGTTGATGGTGAACATGAAGAAGAAAGAAGACGAAAAGCCAGCTGAGCCAGCACCGATTATTCCAACCAAGGACCAGGAATTATTGGCTGAAATCAGGGATTTGCTGAAGAAAGAATAAGCCGGAATTAGGGATCCGAAAAAAGAGGCAGTGGTCGATTGATCAGTGCCTCTTTTTACTTGGAAGCATATCTGCAGATGTGTGAATCTGCAGCAAAACATCCTTTTGATTCCCCTTCAATTTTCTTATCTTGCAGAGGAAGCCAGATTTCGACACCGTTTACCAGCATAGAGTAGAAATGAAAAACCGCACTTATGGCAGAAAAAGAACAGCAGGATGAAATCAATCCTGAATTAAAAACCAAGAAAAAGTATTTTGATGTTGATGCCCCCGTTTTTTGGCCTTCCGCCATTTTAATTATACTATTTATTTCAGTTACCCTAATTGTTGGTGAGCCCATGGCTGAGGTATTCAGCAGTATTCAGGGTGCGATTTCCAATGGTGGCGGATGGTTTTTCGTTCTGGCTGTCAACTTTTTCCTCATTTTTGTTTTGTACATTGCTTTTAGCAAGTTTGGCACCATCAAGTTGGGTGGCCGAAATGCCAAACCGGAGTTTTCGAAAGGAGCTTGGTTTGCCATGCTGTTCAGCGCCGGAATGGGTATTGGTATTTTATTTTGGAGTGTGGGCGAACCAATGAACCACTTTTTTAGCGCCCCAACTTCGGAGGGCCAAACGGTCGAAGCCGCCAAAATTGCAATGGAACTTACCTTTCTGCATTGGGGCCTCCATGCCTGGGGGATTTATGCGTTGGTAGGCATGGCATTGGCTTTCTTCACCTTCAACAGAGGATTACCGCTGACCATCAGCTCTGTATTTTATCCTTTATTGGGAAGGAAAGTGAATGGCCCGATCGGAAAAACGATTAACGTACTGGCTGTGGTGGCTACACTTTTCGGCTTGGCAACGTCACTTGGGATGGGCGTGCAGCAAGTAAGTGCCGGTCTGGCTCACCTGTTTAACCTGCCCGACACCGTGAACAGCCAGGTGATTCTGATTACGCTGATCACAATTGCTGCCACCGGCTCGGTAGTTGCTGGCCTGAGTTCAGGGGTAAAGCGACTGAGTGAAATCAACATTGTTTTAGCAGGCTTGTTTTTGCTTTTTATCATTATCGTTGGTCCCACCTTATTTATTGTCGACTCGTTTGTGCAAAACCTGGGAAGCTACCTGCAAAACTTCTTCGAGCTAAGTTTTTGGACAGAAACCTACCAGCAATCGGACTGGCAAAACAGCTGGACCGTCTTTTACTGGGCCTGGTGGGTGAGCTGGTCCCCCTTTGTTGGCATGTTCATCGCACGCATATCGCGGGGGCGCACCCTGAAAGAATTTGTGTTGGGCGTACTGATTGTTCCCACCTTGTTGACTTTCCTTTGGCTCTCTGCTTTTGGAGGCAGCGCCCTGTTTCTTGAGCTGAATAGCCTGGCCGACATTGGCGGTGCTGTGAAAGAAAATGTTGCTACTTCGCTCTTTGTCTTGCTCGAGCAGTTCCCGATTTCGCAGGTTACCTCCATGGTAGGTGTGATTCTGGTGACCAGCTTTTTTGTGACCAGTTCCGACTCTGGCTCCCTGGTTGTCGACAGTCTGACTGCGGGAGGAAAGCTGGAAGCGCCTGTTGCGCAGCGAATTTTCTGGGCGCTCACCGAAGGGGCCGTAGCAGCAGTGCTACTCTTGGGTGGCGGATTACAAGCCCTGCAAACGGCAGCCATTTCAACTGGATTGCCTTTTGCTATTATCCTGATTATTATTGCCTGGAGTCTGATGAAAGGCCTGCGGGGTGAATACGAAGAAATGATGGAGCGTGTCCGGGATCGCGAGCACAAAGACTATCAGAAAATCATTGTGGACATTCTGAAGAAAAGAGAATCGAAATAAATGTCCGGGGTGGGGATTGCCTGGATAGATTGTATTGAAAACGACAAGATCATTGCATTATGGAAAAATTGGACAACATACTGGTTTGCATGGACCTGACAGAGATGGATGACTTCCTCATCAATTATGCGGCATATTTGGTAGATCGAATCGAAGCCCGGAAAATCTATTTCCTTCACTTGCTGCAAAGTTACGACCTGCCACAAGAAATATTGCGTGATTTTCCCGATATGGAAAAGCCAATTACTAAAATAATACAGGAAGAACTGGAGGAGAAGATTTCCAAGTCTTTTCCGAATCAGGATCATATTGAGACTGAAGTAGTCGTGTTGGAGGGCATCAAATCGGACCGATTGCTCCAGTTCACCCGCGATAAAAAGATCAACCTCACCCTGTTTGGAAAGAAGGTTGGCTATCTGGGACGAGGATCTCTGGCCCGGCGAACCATGCCGCTCACGCCTTCTTCAATCTTGCTGCTGAGCGAAACCGTCATTCCGAAGATCGAGAGGATTCTGGTTCGTACCGATTTCACAAAGATGTCGGAAATAGCCATGAAAACTGCTGTTGGACTTGGGCGGCTCACTGGAGCAACGGTTTTCGCCATCAATGCCTATAAAATTCCGATCAGCCATTTTCCACAATATTCACAGGAAGACGAACAACGCTTGCAAAGGCGAATGAGCAAACATGGTGAAAAGGAATACGCCAAATTCATGAAAAAGCTGAAGCTCGATCCTCAGGAAATCCCCTGTACTTACCTCTACGACAAGAATTACGATGAAGCCCAGGTCCTTTATCATCACGGACTGGTCAACCAGGCCGACCTGATTATGATTGGCTCGAAAGTGAAATCGGAACTGGCCAATGTTATTCTGGACCGCACAGCGGAGGACTTGGCGGAGGTGGAAAAAAACATCCCGGTGATGATTGTGAAAGACCGTAAACAAACCCTGGGATTTTTGGAAGCGCTCTTTGATTAGTGAATCGCTTAAAATCAGAAATTATGAACATGCAGATGAAAACGACCGTAGCAGCCATGTTGGCATTTTTCCTGGCCGGGGCCTGCACAACAAGCACCAACGAACAATCGGATCAGGCGCGACAAGTCAACTTGGTTTACACCGATTGGTCGGAGGCTGTTGCCATTACAAACCTGGCGAAGATTGTGCTTGAAGAGCAAATGGAGTTTGAGGTGCAAATGAAACTGACCGATGTGGAAACCGCCTATGCCGAAGTGGCCAGTGGAAAAGCCGATATATTTGCCGATGCCTGGTTGCCGGAAACACACGGCCATTACCTGGAGAACCATGCCAACGCGATTGAACAACTGGGCATCATCTACCCGCATGCCCGCACCGGACTGGTGGTTCCGGCATACAGCCAGTATCAGTCTATCGAAGATTTAAAAGGAATTGATCTTGAGATTGTTGGGATTGAATCCGAAGCCGGTGTGATGTACCAAACACGTCATGCGATCGATCAATACGGCCTTGGCGAGATACAACTTCTTAGCTTGTCGGAGCGGGACATGACCAAAGCCTTTTCAGAATCGTTTAAACGCCGCGAAGAAGTGGTGATCACCGGCTGGGAACCACATTGGCTGTTTGCCCGGTACGAGCTCCGGTTTCTGAACGATCCGCTGCACGTTTTTGGTGCGCAGGAAAACATTTATGCAGTGGGCAACAAAAGTGTGCCTGAGCGTTTGCCAAGAGTCGCCCGTTTTTTCGAACGCATGCAATTGTCAGAGCAGCAAATCAACAGTCTCATCTACTCGATGCACAGCGAGGCCGATCCCGAAGATGGAGTACGCGAATGGATTCACAAAAACGAATACATTGTCAACCAATGGGTGAAAAACCTGAAACCCGAACGAAAAAAGATCATGTAAATCGTTTCGACTTGATCGGCTGGTTTTGAGCGGCCGCCCTGAAAAAACGAACACAAATCGACTGAAGCAAATCGAAGCTTAAGTTATGGATGGTTCGTGCATTGGTGTATCTTTGCGTCAAAACCAAACAACGAACACTAAAATGAGACAAACCCTCATCCAAATTACCCGCAACGGTATGGGAGCCGGAGATGACGAGCTTGGGATATTATTGATCAAAAATTACCTGACGCTACTCTGCGAAGAACGTGAACTCCCGCAAGTGATTGCGTTTTATCATGCTGGGGTGAAGTTGATTTGCGCCGGTTCGCCGGTAGTCGACATCCTTCGGACACTCGAGCATAGAGGGGTGAAACTGATGGCCTGTAAAACCTGTCTGAATTATTTTGGGCTGATAGACCAAATGGAAGTGGGAATTGCCGGCACCATGATAGACATCCAGTTGCTTCAAAAGGCAGCCGGCAAGGTGATTAATCTTTAAAGGCTCGAAGAACGCCCTCTGACCCCAAATCGTTCCATTCATTTCCACCACTTTTCACTTATCAGTCGTTAATTTGATGCGCTTGTTTGCCGGCTTTCAAAACAACTAAAACAATGCACCTCCCCACGGGTTAGAATAAAGTAGAAACCAAAAAGCAAGTTGAATGAAATACCAAGTGAAAATAAAAGATGTGAAAACGGCCGATGAGCTGGATGGAGCATGGAATAACAACGACTTTAAGGAACTGTTGGCGAGATTTGAGTACCCGGATGCGGAGCAATTGAAACCCGCTGAACTTCAGGAATACCTTTTTATGGCTATTTCTGACTTTGAGCCGAACGAGGCGGCTGCAATCCTGCTCGACTATAAGCTATCGGATGTTTTGGCTGAGGGGCAGGTTGATAATATTTCGCACGAAATGCTGCGTGAAAAGGTCTCTGAAAATTATTCGGATATCTACATTCATCAGGAGTTGTTCAATGTCAACCAGTTGTTGTACAAGGCCTACAACGGGAAATTTCCTCTGACCAAGGTAAACGTGGTCCAGTTCGAACTGAAGGGAGAGCCGAATGACGAGGCGGAAGTTACCAAGGAAACGGTATTGAAAGCACTGAGCCATGGCCTTTCAGAAAACAATTTGATTAAGCGCTTGCTGAGCGATCAACTGGCAGGTAAGGCGTCCTTTTCCGAGGCCGAAGGAATTGTTTGGGAGCTGAAACACAAGGGAAACGATGACTATTCCATGACGACTTCTGAAAAATGGCTCACCAAAGACGAGTTTACAGATCTGGAATACGAATGTGAGGTTCATTCGTTTGAGGATCAATCTGAAGAAGAATAGGACAGCCGAAACTTCCTGAGAAAATAGCCGAACAGACGACTGTTCAAACCAAACGGCATGTGACAAGGAATGTGAATGTATGGTGCCGCTGAGGTTTGAAGTCGGCAACATTTTATACATTTGTTGGTGGTACACATTGTTCCACTCACTAAATCAAAAAAATGAGCCCATCCAAACCAACTGTTGCTATTCGGCGAAGTCTGCTTTCGCTATTGTTTTCTATAATTATTGTCGCCCAACTTTTTGGCCAGTCACAAACCAACCAGCGCGCCCAGTGGTTTGTCGATGCCCGCTTTGGCATGTTTATCCACTGGGGAATATACAGTGGTGCCGAAGGGGTTTGGAAAGGGGAAAAACTGCGCCACGACAACAACTACGCCGAGTGGATCTTCTACCGCAACAGCATTGACAAAGCCGAATACCTGAGCCTGCTCGACCGCTTCGACTGGGATGCGATCGACCCCGAAGAATGGGTGCTGCTGGCCAAAAAATCGGGCATGAAATACGTCACCCTCACTGCCAAGCACCACGATGGATTTGCCCTGTGGGACAGCCAGGTGTCGGACTACGATGTGGCCGACCACACCCAGCCACGACGCGATATCGTCAGGGAACTGGCCGAGGCCTGCCAAAAACACGGGCTCAAGCTGGGACTGTACTACTCGCACTGGGTCGACTGGGAGCATCCATACGGCTGGGATCATTCCAAAGAGATTTACCCGATTTTGGAGGAGCAATACGACCAGTATTGGCAGGAAAAAGTGATGCCGCAAATGCGTGAGTTGCTTACCAACTACGGGTCGATTGGGATGATTTGGTTTGACATGTGGATCAACCATTGCGAATCGATTGTCAGCAAGGCGCAATTGTTGCAGCTCAAAAGCCTGATCCGGGAGCTGCAACCTGATTGCCTGGTGAACTCGCGCCTGGGCCTTTCGATTGAAGAAGACAACGACATTGATTTTCGCACCCTGGGCGACAATCAACTTGGCACCACCAAACTGGACTACCCCTGGCAATCGCCCGGAACGGTAGCGCATTCCTGGGGTTTTCACCAGCTCGATACCGAATGGAAATCAACTTCCGGCTTGCTGCAGGCGCTGATTGGCAATGTGAGCCTTAACGGGAACTACATGCTGAATATTGGGCCGCGGGCCGATGGAAAGGTGCCGTACGAAATTTCGCAGCGCATGCTCGAAATGGGGCAGTGGCTCGAAGTAAACGGCGAAGCCATTTATAGCGCCGAAGCATTCGACCTGCCCGAAAACCAGCACGACTGGGGTAAAATTACCTGCAAGCCAAGCGGCGACGGCTATAAAATCTATTTGCATGTGTACAATTGGCCATTCAACCGGAAGCTTCCCCTAACGGGAATGAGCAGCCCACCCGACAAAGCCTGGGTGTTGAGCGACAAACTACAAAGTCCGTTGGCGGTGAAGCACCAGGATGTGTTTACTGAAATCAGCTTGCCGGCGGAGCAGCCCGATCCGCTAATTTCGGTGGTGGTGCTGGAGTATAATGCCAAACCTGCGACCAGCAAAGGGCTGGTTGCTAAAACAGTTGATAGCGGCTTTGCTCTGAACCCACGCAATGTGGTTTTCGAAGCTGGAGACCGCGAATTGGTCAGCGCGCAACACCAAGGCACGGTTCCTCCGCATGCCTTTATAAAAACATCGTACAGGGCGGGCTGGAAACTATTTATCGATGAGCCCGGCGATTACCAGGTAGACGCTTCCTACAGCTTTCAGGCTGAAGAACCGGGCGGGCAAATACAGGTCACCGCCGCCAACAAATCAGTTCGGCAGCCGCTTGCTCCAACCGGCTTAACTGTTGGCGAACCCAACAGCAATTGGCATATCCCGAATTTCGCCTCACATCGGCTGGGAACGATTCACTTTCCGAAGGCTGGATCGTACGAAATTTCCATGCAGGTGGAAACAGAAAAAAACACGCGGGTGCAATTCCAATGGCTGTGGCTGAAAAAGTGACTGATCCTTTTGAACAAAGCTTTGTTTATTCATTAACAGGAAGAAAACACGACAGCGATGCCCAATTCAGCAAAAAAGAAAAAGGGAAAGCCCATTTACGTGGTGTCGGGCGGAAAGGGTCTGGCGGGAAACAACATGGTCCAGTCCGTGCTTATTCAGTACCCAAACAACAACGTGCCGGTCATTATTGTCCCGGATGTGTCGGATGAGAAGAAGTTGGAGGAGGTGGTTCTTCGGGCGAAAAAGGATAGGGGACTGATTACCCATACCATGGTGAATTCCGATTTGCGGAAAACCCTGATTCGCTTGGCGAAACAACATAAGGTGAAGCAGATTGATTTTATGGGCAAGCTGGCTGATTACCTGGATCAGGAGCTGGGCATTGCCTCGCTGAAAGCGCCCGGACTTTTTCGCGAGATTAACCAACGTTATTTTGACCGTATTGAAGCCATCGAATTTACCTTGAACCACGATGATGGCATGAGTCCGGAGCGTTTGCACAAGGCCGAGATTGTTTTGTGCGGGGTTTCGCGCTCCGGCAAAACGCCGTTGAGTGTTTACCTGGCCATGTATGGCTGGAAGGTGGCCAATGTTCCGTTGGTCGACGGCATTAAGCCACCCAAAGAACTGTTTGAAATTGACCCGCAACGCGTGTTTGGCTTACACATTGGTGTTCAGCATTTAGTAGCCCACCGCATTAAACGGCTCAAAAGCCTGCCCCGGCACGACAGCACCAATTACACCGATGAAGCAAAGATCAAACATGAAATCAGGAATGCCTCGTTTATTTTCAGAAAAGGAAAGTTTACAGTGGTTCATGTATCGAATAAGCCGGTTGAATCAACAGCCAACGAAATTCTGAATATCATGAATGAACGCTTCGAATATGGCGGGCGTCGGATTACTTCACCATACCAGGATGCTACCAACCCGGCCAGTGTTAGTGAAGATCTTCAACAAGACCAGGTTCGGGTCGACAAACCCTTGGAAGCCGATGACCGAGAATAGAAGAAATTAAACATGATTCAGCCTTATATTATGGGTTTCTAACATTTCAAATCCTGAAAAACCATTTTAATTTTTAAATTTGCTACTTCGGATTTTGAATTTGTACTTTTCAGGGCATTATATCCTGAAATAGGGAACAGAATTTAAAACTGAAACAAATAGTAAATAAATCTAAACCAAACCATTCTTAATAAATTTTATTATGCAACAGAGTAAACAAAATCTTTTATTGCCTATTTTGATGATGATCCTGCTTTTCGGGATGATCTCTTTCGTAACCAACCTGGCAGCGCCAATGGGTATCGTGTTAAAAAATCAATTCAATGTTTCCAACAGCTTAGGAATGCTTGGAAACCTGGCAAACTTTATCGCCTACGCTGTAATGGGTATTCCAGGAGGTATTTTGCTTCAAAAAGTTGGATACAAAAAAACAGCGCTTATCGCCGTCGCAGTTGGATTTGTAGGTGTTGGTATTCAATACCTGTCAGGACATGCTGAAAGTTTTGTGGTGTATTTGCTAGGGGCCTTCATTGCAGGTTTTTCCATGTGTTTGTTAAACATTGTGGTAAACCCAATGCTGAACACACTTGGAGGAGAAGGAAACAAGGGAAACCAATTGATTCAGGTGGGTGGTTCATTCAACTCAGTCATGGCCACATTCACTCCGGTATTTGTAGGTATCCTGATTGGTGAAGCAACAAAAGCCAGTCTTACCGATGTGTTTCCTATTATGTACATTGCTATGGGTGTTTTTGCCCTTGTATTTTTCATTCTTCGGTTGGCTAGAATTCCCGAACCACACGCCGACCAACCTCAAGAACCACTGGGTGGATTAATGTCTGGTGCATTGAAATTCCGTCACTTTGTTTTTGGAGCAATTGGAATCTTCGTTTATGTAGGTATTGAAGTTGGAACTCCCGGGATTGCAAACCTATACATGACCACTCCAACGGCAAATCAGGCTGAAACAATCATTGCTGAGTATGAAAAGCAGAAAGCTGATGCTTCTTATCTTGAGGAACTTACAGCGCTTGATCAGAAAAATGCCAGCGTTGACGGCTATCGTATGAAAGTAGTCAACCAAACAGCCTACGAAAGCTCAAAACGGATTATAGAGGGTAATGATACTCCCGGGCTTGGAATTGGAGCCGGAATTGCCGGAGGAGTCGTCGGTTTTTACTGGTTGCTAATGTTGGTTGGCCGTTTGACGGGTGCTGCCATCGGAAGCACGGTTTCCAGTAGAAAGATGTTGGGTTTTACCTCTTTTGCTGGGATGTTATTGGTGGCTTTAGCTATATTCTGGCCGGCAACCACGCTCATCTCTATGCCCGCTTTCCAGTCAGGGACTGCCGGATTGAGCTTCGGCCTTGTTCCTGTACCAATGAAATTCATGTTTCTTGCATTGGTAGGACTTTGTACTTCAATTATGTGGGGAAGTATTTTCAACCTTGCTGTTGAAGGCTTGGGTAAATACCTTGCTGCTGCTTCAGGAATCTTTATGGTGCTTGTAGCTGGTGGAGGTATTCTTCCTGCAATTCAGGGATGGATGGCTGATGTTCTTAATTATGAAATGAGTTATTGGTTGGTTGTGGTTTGCCTCGGATACCTGTTCTTTTATGCGGTTATTGGAAGCAAAAATATTAACAGAAACATTCCTGTTGAATAAATTTCCCGAACTTTAAGAAAAAATAATGAATATGAAAAAAGTAGCAATAGGCGTTGATGTCGGCGGAACGAATACGGCCATCGGCGTGGTAGACAGCGAAGGCAATGTGATGGTAAAAGATTCCATTTCAACACCGTCACACGGAGACATCGACAGATACATTAACGAGCTAACCGTAGCCATTAAGGAATTAATTAAGTCTGTAAAATTAGTCAATAGTGACGTTGAAATTCTGGGTATCGGAATTGGTGCGCCAAACGGAAATTACTACAGCGGAACCATCGAGTATGCTCCAAACCTGTCGTTCAAAGGAGTGGTGCGTTTTGTTGAACTGTTGCGGAAAAGCTTTCCGGAATTACCCGCACTGGCGTTAACAAACGATGCCAACGCGGCAGCCATTGGCGAGATGATTTACGGTGGAGCTAAAGGAATGAATAACTTTGTGATGTATACCCTCGGAACCGGGGTTGGCAGCGGTCTTGTCGTCAATGGCGACTTGGTATACGGCCATGATGGTTTTGCAGGAGAGTGTGGTCACACCACCCTCATCCCTGGCGGACGCTTGTGCGGCTGCACATCGAAAGGGCATCTCGAGGCGTATTGTTCGGCTCCAGGCATGAAGCGTACCGCTTTTGAAATCATGGCACGCGATAACGCTGCTGACAGTTTGCTGGCTGACAAATCATTCAAAGAACTGGACTCAAAAATGATTTTTGATGCGGCCGAGAAGGGAGACAAAGTCGCGCTGGAAGTGTTTGAGCTAACTGGCAAATGGTTGGGACAAGGTTTGGCCGACACGGTTCACCACCTGAGCCCGGAAGCCATCTTCCTGTTTGGCGGACCGACAGCTGCCGGCGATTATATTTTCAAGCCAACCATCGAAAGCATGGAAAATCACCTGCTACCGATTTTCAAAAATAAAATTAAGGTTTTACCTTCAAAACTAAAACAAGGAGATGCGGCGATTGTAGGAGCCAGCGCCCTGGTTTGGAAGGAAGTAGAGAAATAAGCGTAAGCACACGAATAAAGATAAAACGGAAGCTCAAAGAGGCTTCCGTTTTTTTTGCTTTTCAGTTGATATCTTTCTGAAATAAACCCGCAATGTCCGTAATCGTCTCATCCAGGTTTTTATACTGAAAATCAATTGTTTTCCGAATCTTATTCCCGTTGTACCGATTAATCCGATTGGACCCGGAAACAGCTTCCTTTGTAATTTGAGGGCGTTTCCCGGAAAAAAAACTAGCCAGACGTGCCGCTCTCCAGGCCATCTGCAACACCATGTCCGAAGCAAAAGTCTGTGGACGAGGTTTCTGCAAAGCATCGGCAATCTTGTTGAAAAAATCCTGATAACTCATATTACCTGCATTCAGGATAAAACGCTGGTTTTTGGTTTGTTCGAAGTTTTGGTCATCCATCAGCTGAATCATGGCTTGCGCCACATCGCGTACGTCCACAAAACCGGTTTCCCCCTTCGTGTAGTATTTCAGTCCTTTGGCAATGGCCTGGAATAGCTTGGGACTGCCAATGTCCCAATTGCCTGGTCCTAAAATAATGGACGGATTTACAATCACAGCATCCAGTCCTTCTTCAATGCCACGCCACACTTCCATTTCGGAGAAAAACTTGCTCAAGCTGTAGCCAGACTTTTGCTTCGAAGGCGTCCAATAAGTGTCTTCGCTAACTTCGCTGCCATCCTGTGTTTTTCCAAGAGCCGCGATCGAACTCACATGACAAAACTTCTTGACCCTGTGGTGGATCGCTGCGTTAATCAAATTAGCGGTTCCTTTCACGTTGTTGTTCAGCATGCTGTCGCGGTCATTCGCATGAAACGAAACAATGGCTGCGCAATGGTAGACTTCGGTTGCACCAACCAGCAATTCTTCCATGCTGTGGTAATCTAAAATATCGCCTTCTACCCAGTCAATTTGATCGAAAAGTTCGTCGGCATGGTCGGTGTAGTACGAAAAGACCTTATTCACCCATTTCACATTACTGATGTGGCGTTTCAGCACGCTTACTTTTTCTCCTGAACTCAACAGCTTGAATAACAAGTGCGAACCAACCAATCCTGTACCTCCTGTTACAAAAATCATAGCTCAATTTTGTTTTAAAGATAGAAATTAAAAAATCTTCGAAAATCCGCGACCTTGCAGAATGCTTTTTATTTTATAATTCTAAATCATGGATGAAGAGAATAGCATACTTATTCGAAACAAAGGAAGATTCCAACCAGCGAAGGACGAAAGAGACGCTTGAACGCGATCTTCAATAACGCTTTGTTTTTTCTCCGACGTTGCGAAGAAGTACAGCTTTTCAATAGCGATCTACCCCATCCTGACCGACTGAAAAATAACGATATCATCGAATGACACCATGGCAGAATTACCCACAAAGGAAAAGCGGCAATGAGAATCACGAATTCCAGGGAGTAACGGCTTTGGCTCCAAATACTTTAGCGGTAATCTTTTTGATATGCACTTTCATGATGCCCACATTGACCACTGCTGGTTTGCTGAATTTAAATTCGCGATCGCTATACTGCGCCATGGTTTTCTTTAGCATGCGGTATTTTTCATCGTAGTCATCAATCACTTCAATTTCACCTTCAACCAGCACCGATTTTGATTTTACGCGGTAGCTGCAGCCCACGCGCACGTCCTGCCAGGCCAGTTCTTCGCCCAGCGTCCAGTTGATGCATACTTTCGGGTTTTTACGAATCGTTTCCCACATCCGCCCCGACTGGGCTGAGTGCAAAATAACCGTGTCGCCATCAAGGGCAAAATTCATAGGCAGCACATAAGGCGTGTCACCATCTGACATGGCTACGTAGCAGGTTTTGCACGCTTGAATGACTTCGTTGATTTCGTTGCGGTCTTCAATAAACAGGGTTCTCATGGTCGTGGTTTTTATCGGGTAACGGTTCGGTTGCCAAGCTGAACCGACAAGTGTTTCTCCACTTTTTTTAGGTTGAGGTATTGGTTCTGAATGCTCATCACTTTTTCCATGTCGGATGCAGCGAGCTGAATTCCCTTCTCCAAATCGGAAAGCATGTTTTTCACTTTCCGGAGTTTGTATTCCTGCACAATCTTGGGGACAATCAAATCCAGGATTTCGCTTTCTGCTTCCACAAAGGCACCACCCCGTTTCCAGCGCTTGCTTTCTACGTATTTTTCCGAAAGTAAATCGCTTGCCAGCTGGCTGATTTTCTGGTCAGAATGGTGTGTAAAGAACTGCGTGGGCTTGAAGTTGGCATTCTCCAGGTTTTCACGAAATAGATCCAGAATCTGGTTAATCAACTCATTGTCTGAATACAAGCCATCATTTTCAATTTCTTCCAAAACAAAACGGCCCACCGAAATGGAAATGGTCTCTTCTGGGTTTTCCCCTTCCTCCTCAAATACTTCGGCATGAAAATATTTCAGCAGCACTCGCAGAATTTCACGTTCCTCAATCTCGCAGAGGTTCTTAATTACCTTATTTTCCTTCGGGACAACCGGCTGGCGTTGTTGGGCCGCATGCTCCCGGTATTCTTTTCTGCGGTTGTCTTCCGACTCCTGCCGCATCATCTTCCGGATTTCGGTGTAGAGAATATCTTCACCAACATCCATCAGGTTGCTACATTCCTTGATATACAAGGAGCGGGTGATTGTATCGGGAACCACGGAGATGGAACGCACAATATTGTTGATCAGCCGAGCTTTGCTCACCGGGTCGTTCTCTGTATTTTCGAGCAGTAGCTTGGTTTTGAACCGGATGAAGTCGGTTTGGTTTTCCTCAATGTATTCCTGTAGCTGGCTGGAACTCATGGAGCGGGAAAAAGAATCAGGATCTTCTCCTTGTGGAAGCAGCAAAACTTTGACATTCATGCCTTCTTCCAGTACCAGGTCAATTCCGCGGAGCGAAGCCTTGATCCCAGCCTCGTCGCCGTCGTAAATGATGGTGATGTTGGGCGAGAACCGCTTGATGAGCCGGATTTGGTCAGGTGTTAAAGCCGTTCCTGACGAGGCTACCACATTTTCGATACCAGCTTGATGAAAGGCCAGCACATCGGTATAACCTTCCACCAAATAGCACTTGTCCTGTTTGGTGATTTCGCGTTTGGCCTGAAAAATACCATACAACACACGGCTTTTGTGGTAAATTTCCGATTCGGGCGAATTGAGGTATTTGGCTGTATTTTTGTCGCTTTTCAGGGTTCGTCCGCCAAAAGCTGCCACGCGTCCGGCCACATTGTGGATGGGAAACATCACCCGCCCGGCAAAACGGTCGCGCACCCAATCTTCGCGCTTGATGGTGAGCCCGGTCTTTTCCAGATACTCCATTTTGTAGCCCTGCTGTTGTGCAGCTTGGGTGAAAATATCCTTTCCATCGGGGCAGTAGCCCAGCTCAAACTTCTTGATGATGTGATCTTGTAAACCTCTCTCGCGCAGGTAGCTCAGGCCAATGGTTCGGCCTTCGTTTTCTTCCCACACATAACGAGTGAAGTATTTTTGGGCAAAAGCCGACACGATCATCATACTTTCGCGGTCATCCTTTAGTTGCTTTTGTTGCTCGGTTTCTTCTTCTTCCTGAACGTCGACGTGATATTTCTTGGCCAGCCACTTCAAGGCCTCAGGGTACGAAAGAGCTTCGTGTTCCATGATGAAGTTGACGGCATTGCCCCCTTTTCCGCAGCCAAAACATTTAAAAATGCCTTTGGCCGGCGATACGGTGAATGAAGGTGTCTTTTCGTTGTGAAACGGGCATAATCCAAGCTGGTTGACCCCTCTGCGCTTGAGAGAAACAAATTCCGAGACCACATCTGAAATCTCGGCAGCATCCATAATCCGGTCAATTGTTGCTTGGTCGATCATAGCCACAAAAGTAGGAAAATTGACCAAGAACGAAGGGTGGTGTTGAAAAGTTCCGGCTGAAGACTTTTTTTCGGCCGAAATTCAAATTCAGCTTTTCAGGAACAAGTATTTGGAAGTCACTAAGCCGGACTTAATTCAAACTTGTGCGGGTCCATTCGGTAGACTTGCCCAGCCATTTGATACCGACCACGTATCCTTTCAGGTAGAGTTTGTTGGGATCATCTTCAAACCAACCGTAACAGTCGTAGCTTTTACCTGATTTGGGGTCGTAGATTCGGCCGCCTTGCCATTCCTGATCGTCCAGGCTGTATTTCAGGCTGCTTAATATTTGAAGTCCAACAACGGAGCGATCGCGCAAAGCCGGATCGGGATTCTCCTTATCTTTTGGCGGCCGACCGTTTTCGTATTTTTCCGGAATCATGTAAACAATGTTGCCAATAAATTGACCATTCTCTTCAACCACTTCAATTTTTGATGTCTTCTCGTCGTTCCACCAAACGCCGGTAATGTCGGATGCTTTCTGTGCCGAGACCGTGTTCAGCCAAAGTCCAAAAAGAAAAAGAATCAGGATTTTCCTCATACGTTTCGTTTTTAATAGCCGTGCGCATAAAGATAATAAGATAATGGAAGAATAAGCTAGTCAGTCTGAGATGAACTAATCCGTCAAAAAAAAGATCAGGATTCATAACAGAGAAATGAGATGTAGTCGACCACTTCGTTGGATGGAAAAACGTCGCCCGAGTTTCCCCTTCTCAAAAGTTCCATTGCGGGTTTGTGACCAGCCAATCGGGCATATTCAATCAGGGTCATAATCGGGCCATAGCCACAAGCTGAGACTTGGTGTTCCTGAACGACATCGAACAGTTTCTGCGCGTTTCTGGCTAAAATCTGATCAATGGCAAACTGGTCTTTTTTCAATCCTGTTTGTGGTGATTCATAATGTGAGAAATCGGACGAAGCAATCACCAGTACACTGTTTTCCGTTAGTGCAGTCGCTTGTTGAATTTTGGCTGCCAGGGAAACCGCGCTCGCAACGGTTTGCCGGTTCATCGTAATCATAGCCACAGCAAAGGGAGCCGCGGCATAAAGCTGAAGAAACGGAAGCTGAACTTCACCCGAATGTTCCAGCGAATGAGCTTTGTTGTTAGCCGCAATATCCAGCGCTTGCAGAAATTCCTGGTCGGCTTCTACCTGGCCCAGCGGAGTTTCCCAAAACGAGTAGGTGCTGGTGTTGTACCACCCAGTACCATAACCAGTATGGTTGGGGTTAATGATGACAATTGTATCAAAATGCTGACCACTTTGTTTCAGGATATCGTAAAAATGAATGGCCTCATAACCAGAGTAGGAGTACCCGGCATGGGGCACTATGCCGCCAATCAGCGGGCGTTCGGCCAGCCTCAGTTTGATACTGTCTTTTTCGACTTGGTACACATCCTGAACCAATTGTCTTAAATCGGACGCCGTTCCCGGATAAAAGCTACCGGTAAAAATAGAATTACGAATGGTCGTATTCATTGAGATAGTGTTTGATAACGTTGGTTTTGCAGTGTTCGCAGGCACCATGCTTATCCATCCCAACCGGAAGGATCCGATACCTGTCACGCTCAATTAGCTTCGTATTGCAATGCGGACAAAACGTATCGCCATAGTCGCCGGCAAACAGGTTGCCCAGGTACACATGGTGCAAAAAGTTCTTGGCCAGGTCGTACATCAGAAACAAGGTTTCGGCTGGTGTTGGATTCAGTTTTAACTGGTAGGCCGGAAAATACCTGGACAGGTGAAGTACCGTTGAGCTGCCAGTCTCGTTGGCAATCCACTTGCATAGGTGCTCAAATTCAACTAAATCATCATTCAATCCGGGAATTACCAAGGTCGTTAGTTCCAGATGACACGCTGAACCGGCAATTTGCTTAATCGCTTTCAAAACTGGATCCAGTTTTCCCTTGCAGTAAGACCGGTAAAATTTTGGATTGAAGGCTTTCAGATCAATATTGAACGCTTCAATCGGCCCAAGTAAGCTGCTCAGGGGTTCGGGATTGATGTATCCATTACTAACCATGACGGTATGCAAGCCGACAGCCCTGGCATTGACCGCTGCACTCAGCATAAATTCGTAGTTGACAGTAGGCTCGTTGTAGGTAAACGCCACACCAATGTTGTGGGCAGTCTGTTTGGCGAGGTCGACCAAGTCTTCCGGAGCAAAAAAATGCTGAGCTTTGCTGTCAGAGACTCCACATTGCGAGAGTGGATGATTTTGGCAAAACGAACAGTGCAAATTGCATCCCGCTGTGCCAACCGACAGAATTTTTGTCCCCGGATAGAAATGGAACAAGGCTTTTTTCTCTATTGGATCAAGGTTCATGGCCTCCAGCCTGCCATATACGTCCGAGACTAAAACGCCATTGCGGTTGATTCGTACTTGGCAGTCACCCGCATGATCTGGTTCAATCAGGCAATTGTGTGGACATAAATGGCAACTTACCTCCTTGTCTTTTGATTCGATATAAAAAAGTGCTTCGTGCATAACATCCTTGTTTTACCAGATGATTGGGGTGCAATCATACCCAAGAATTATCCTTAACAACCTATACGCAATGAAATGATAAAAGGTATTCCGATCGGACATGCCATAGAGCAATCGGAATAAAAACATGAGTAAGACCTTTTTTTTACGCCTTTTGTTGTAATATTTTCACCAGATAAATACCAATTATTTCGAAACGATACAACTTTTATACGTATGAAGCGAATTAACCTGAAAACAAACATGATCCTCTTGGCTATTTTAGCGATGTTTGCATCCATGGATAGTTACAGCCAGAAAACAAGAGAAGAAATACCGGAAAAGTATCAATGGAACTTAGGCGACTTATACGAGTCGGATGAAGCCTGGCGGCAGGCTTTTGACGATTTAGCCTCCAGGTTGGATGGTGTGGAGGAGTTTAAGGGAACCTTAACCCAATCGGCCGAAAATTTACTGAAAGCGTTGGAATTCAACAGCGAGCTTTCCAAGGAAGCTTCCAAAATCTATTTGTATGCCGGCATGAGCTCCGACCTGGACACCCGCAACATGAAGTACAACGGCATGAAACAGGAGTTGCAGTCCTTGTTCTCTAACTTTGGAGCCAAAGCAGCTTTCATTGAGCCCGAGATCTTATCGGCCGATTGGTCAACCATCGAAGGGTTCATCAAGGAAGAGCCCAAGCTCGAGATGTACCGCATGGGGCTGGAAAACATGTTTCGCACTAAAGCGCACTCGCTTAGTGAGGCTGAGGAACGAATTATGGCGCTTTCGGGTATGGTTTCCTCCGTTCCGCAAGCGGTGTATGGCACCTTTTCCAATGCCGAGATGCCCAAGCCCGAAGTGACCCTGTCTGATGGTTCGAAACTGGAGATTGGCAGCGCCGAGTATAGCCGCTACCGAGCATCGGCCAACCGCACCGACCGCGAAATTGTGTTTGAGGCTTACTGGAATAACTTTGCTCGCTTCCGCGCCAGCTACGGCGAAATGTTGAACGGGAATGTGAAAGCGGATATTTTTAGTGCACGTGCCCGGCACTATGAATCAACGCTTCAGGCATCGCTTTACCCCAATAATATTCCGGTTGAGGTGTACCACTCGCTGGTGGACAATGTGAATGAGAACCTGCCGGCCTTTCATCGATATCTTAAAATAAAAAAGCGGATGATGGGTGTGGATACGCTGAAATATTTGGATTTATATGCTCCCGTAGTTAAAGATCTGGATCTGAAATATACCTACGATGAGGGAGCTGAGATCATTCTGGAAGCGCTGAAACCACTGGGCGAAGAGTATGTGAGCACGGTGAAAAAGGCGATTGATGAACGCTGGATTGATGTGTATCCCACACCGGGAAAGCGATCAGGAGCATATTCAAACGGGTCCTTTTATGATGGACATCCCTTCATTTTGCTCAACTACAACGACCTGTATGACGATGTGAGTACCTTTGCCCATGAGTTGGGGCACACCATGCAAAGCTACTTCTCAAATAAAACGCAACCCTATCCTACGGCCCGATATGTGACTTTTGTCGCTGAAGTGGCTTCAACTTTCAACGAGGTATTGCTGTTCAACTACATGCTGGATCAGGTGGAGGATGACGATGTTCGCCTGTCGCTACTCATGGAATGGCTAGACCGGTTCAAGGGGACCTTGTTCCGCCAAACCCAGTTTGCCGAGTTCGAACTAAAAATCCACGAAGAGGCTGAAAAGGGCAAGCCACTCACCGGCGATGAGTTCTCCGAAATTTACACCGACATTGTAAACCGCTATTACGGACACGACAAGAATATTTGCTATGTAGATGATTATATCAATATGGAATGGGCCTACATTCCACATTTCTACTACAATTTCTATGTGTATCAGTACAGCACATCGTTTACGGCATCCATTTCGCTGGCCGAAAAAGTGATGAGTGGTGACACACAGGCTCTAAAAAATTACATGGACTTCCTTTCTGCCGGTGGATCAGATTACCCGATTCCCTTGCTGAAAAATGCTGGTGTGGACATGACCAGCTCGGAGCCCTTCGACAAAGCCATCGCATCAATGAATAAGGTGATGGATGAAATTGAGAAAATTTTGGACAAGAAGGAGAAAGAGTAACATCAGTTACTGATTGTCCGTTTTAAACCGGTCTTCTCTTTTGGGCGACCGGTTTTTTTATGAAGTTAAAGCAAGAGGTTTGACCCCGGAAAGCTCAACAAGACTTATAACCACGAAAGTTTCATTATCTTGGTGATCACAAAAAAACGAACAGGTATTCGCAAAATTACCTAACGTTATTAAAAGTCTTTCAGCTGTCATGAGGTGGTCATTGAGTTGTGTGGAGACGATTAATGACCAGGATGGACTATGAATGACAATAATTGACGGTCCCGACAGACCCAGAAGGCAGTAAACCGACAATCATCAAAAACAAACCGCATGAAGCCCGAAGAAAACTACATCGAAATCAACAAACAGTCGTGGAATAACAAAATAGCCAGTCACCTGCAATCCAGCTTTTACGATCTGCCGGGGTTTCTGGCTGGTAGTAGCTCGCTCAACCCCATTGAGCTGCAACTTTTGGGCGATGTTCGGGGGAAAAGCATCCTGCATCTGCAATGTCATTTCGGGCAGGATACCCTGTCATTGGGTCGCATGGGGGCACAGGTAACCGGAGTTGACCTGTCGGACAAAGCCATTGAGCAAGCCCGGCTGCTGGCCGAAAAAACCCAGGTAGACGCCTCCTTCATCTGCTGCGATATTTACGATTTGTTCAATCACCTGGACGGGCAATTCGACTTGGTTTTCACCAGCTATGGAACCATTGGCTGGCTGCCCGACCTGGATCGCTGGGCGAAACTCATTTCCAGCTTTTTGAAACCAACGGGGCGCTTTGTTTTTGTTGAATTTCATCCGGTCGTCTGGATGTTTGACAACCAATTTGAAAAAATTGCCTACAACTATTTTAAGGACGGCGCCATTGTTGAAACAGAAACTGGCACCTATGCCGACCGGGAGGCCAGGATTAGCCAGGAGTTCGTGTGCTGGAACCACAGCCTGAGCGAGGTGGTCAACAGCCTGATCCGAAACAAACTCGAAATTAATTTGCTCGATGAATTTGATTATTCTCCTTACAACTGTTTCAACAATAGCATTGAAGTTGCGCCAAAAAAGTTCCGCATCAAGCAGCTCGAAAACAAGATCCCGATGGTCTATTCCATCGTGGCAACCCGAAAGCCGTAAAGCGCCTCAGCGCTAGCCGTGTAAAACAAGGGCCTGCTTTATTCATTCGAAGTTGAAGGAAAACCGACTGTTTCATTTTATTTCCACGAAATTGGAAATGAAAATCAACCGTCAACTGAATTACCGCGATCAATTTTGAAATCGTTTCAAGTTAAGCCCAACGGGCGTTTCGGAAGAGGGACACGTTCCACCCGACTTTTCGTACCTTTGCTGAGACAAAAACTTGTTGCGAATGAATGGAGTAGTCGCCTTGAAAAGATGCCACGCCGAACCCGCAACGCAAAAAACAATATTTGATGGCAAAAGTCAACTGGAAACCCGGAACTATGGTGTATCCGCTGCCGGCGGTGCTGGTCAGTTGTGGCGAAACACCTGACGAGTATAACCTGATCACCATCGCCTGGACGGGGACCCTGTGCAGCGATCCGCCCATGTGCTACATCTCGGTAAGGCCCGGCCGCCATTCCTACGAGATCATTAAAAGAACGGGTGAATACGTGATCAACCTGACGACCGAAGAACTGGCTCGCGCCACCGATTGGTGTGGGGTACGCTCGGGCAAAAAATACGACAAATGGAAAGAAATGGGACTGTCTCCTGCATCGGCTACCATTGTAAAGGCGCCAATTGTAGCCGAAGCGCCCATCAGCATTGAGTGCAAGGTGAAAGAAATTGTACCGCTGGGTACCCACGACATGTTCATCTCCGAAGTGGTGAATGTGCTGGCCGACGAACGCTACATCGATCCCGAAACCGGTGCATTCAGCCTCAAACAAGCCGACCCGATCTGTTACATGCACGGGCACTATTTTAAGATTGGAAAGCCCATTGGCAAGTTTGGCTGGTCTGTTGAAAAGAAAAATCGCAAAAAGAAAAAAAATCGCTCGTGAACTATTCGATAAGTTTTCTGTAATATTCTGTTACAACTTACGACAGATCTTGCACAACTTTATTTACTGAGAACTTAAAAACAACAACATGAAAACACATTACAGGGTGGTGGTCACCCTTTTAGTTTTATTTACTATGATGACAACACAAGCAGAAAACAACGAGAATCCCTTACTCAAAACCTTTCAAAACATCCATCAAACGGCACCGTTTGGAGAGATCCGAAATGAGCATTTTCTTCCGGCATTTAAAGCGGCGGTTGAAGAAGCACGTGCCGAAGTGCAGGCGATTATTGACAATCCGCAACCGCCTTCGTTCGAAAACACGATTGCGGCCATGACCAAGTCGGGCGATCGCTTATCGACCATCCGCAAAATCTTCTTCAACCTGAACTCGGCCGAAACGAACGACGAAATTCAGAAAATTGCACAGGAAGTGGCGCCCATGCTTTCGGAGTTCAGCAATGACATTTCGTTGAATCCCGATTTGTTTTCCCGCGTAAAAACAGTGTACGAGCAAAAGGATATCCTGGACTTGACTCCGGAGCAACACACTCTGCTCGAAAATTCGTACCTCGGGTTCGTACGTAGTGGTGCCAATCTGAATGAGGCTGATAAAGCCCGCTATCGTGAAATCACAAGCGAGCTGTCGAAGTTGAGCCTGACGTTTTCGGAAAACGTGCTGGCCGAAACCAACGCGTTCGAGCTACATGTGACCAAGGACGAAGATCTGGCCGGATTGCCTGAGTTTGCCAAGGAAGCTGCAGCGCAGACCGCTCAGCAAAAAAACAAGGAAGGCTGGATCTTTACCTTGCAATATCCCAGCTACATTCCTTTTATGAAATATGCCGACAACCGGGAGCTGCGCGAGAAGATGTTCCGGGCTTTTTCAACCAAAGGCAATCAGGGCAATGAATACGACAACAAGGAAATCATTACCAAAGTGGTGGCGCTAAAGTTGGAGAAAGCCAAACTACTGGGATACGAATCGCATGCCGATTACACCCTGCAACGGCGCATGGCCGAAACCCCCGAACGTGTCCTCGAATTTTTGGAAGACTTGCACCAGGCTTCGCGCCCGGCTGCTGAAAAGGATTTTGCCGAAGTGGTGGAATTTGCCAAAGCCGAGGGATTTAAAGACGAGCTGCAACGTTGGGATTGGTCATATTATTCAGAAAAACTGAAAAGTGCCCGCTATGGGTTTAACGAGGAAGAGGTAAAGCCCTACTTCAAACTCGAAAATGTTATTGACGGTGTTTTCAATTTGGCTAAAACCTTGTATGACCTGGAACTGAAAGAGAATAAAGACATTCCGGTTTATCATCCCGATGTAAAAGCCTATGAGGTTTTTGATGGGGACGGAAAATTTGTTTCGGTACTGTATATGGACTTCTTTCCACGCGACGGCAAACGCTCGGGTGCCTGGATGACCGACTTCCGTGGACAATGGATGGAGGCCTTGACCGATATTCGTCCACACGTGAGTATTGTTACCAACTTTACCAAACCCACCAACACCAAACCCTCGCTGCTTACTTTTGACGAAGTGACCACCTTCCTTCACGAGTTTGGGCACGGTCTGCATGGTATGCTTAGCAAATGCCAATACGAAAGTACCGGTGGAACCAACGTATTCTGGGACTTTGTGGAATTACCTTCTCAGATTCATGAAAACTGGGCGTACGAAAAAGAGTGGCTCGATGGCTTTGCCGTGCATTACGAAACCGGCGAAAAGCTTCCGGAAGACTTGGTTGAAAAGATTATTGCCGCCAAAAACTTTCAGTCGGGTTACGCTTCGGAACGCCAACTGAGCTTGGGGATGCTTGACATGGCTTACCATACCATTACCGAGCCTTTGACGGCACCCGTTGCCGAAGTTGAAAACAACGCCATGGCGCCAACCGAGCTTTTTCCTCGGGTAGATGGCAGCCTGACCAGCACCTCTTTTGCACACATCTTTGCTGGCGGCTATGCTGCCGGCTATTATAGCTACAAGTGGGCCGAAGTGCTCGATGCCGATGCCTTTTCGGTTTTCAAAACCAATGGTATTTTCGACCGGAAAACCGCCGACGCTTTCCGCACCAATATTCTTGAGAAAGGCGGAAGTGAGCCTCCAATGGAATTGTACATCCGCTTCCGCGGACAAGAACCAACGGTTGATGCCTTACTCGAACGTAGCGGGCTGAAAGACTGAGTCGAAATGAATGATAGATTTAGGCCTGGGCAGTTCGCTCAGGCTTTTTTTGTCTACTTTTTGTTGCCTGACAACTATTTATCCTCCCTATTCAACATTTAAAACCCTTTGAACGTTTTGTTTAAAATCACTAAATGTTGAAGTACACAAATGCTATTTAAATCAAAACGATTATGAAAAAATTAAATCTACTTACCATCCTGCTTCTGGCAATATTAATGTCCTCTTCTATGTTGCTGGCTGATGAAAGGCCGGATTCAAAAGAAATCCCCATGAAAATGCCGGAGAAGGTCAAAGCGGTTGTGGACAACTCTTGTTTTGGATGCCACAATACCGATTCGCGGAATGATGATGCCAAGAAGGAACTTGATTTTAAAACCATGCACCAGCTTTCTGACATCAAAAAATTGGGAATATTGAAAGATATTGGCGAAGTGATTGAGGAAAACGAAATGCCTCCGGAAAAATTCCTGGAAAAACGTCCCGAAAAAGAACTTACAGACGAACAAAAGCAGATCTTAATCGACTGGGTAAAAAAAGAAAGCATGGCTTTGATGCATCGAAACAAATAAAAGCTGCCTTATGCGACGAATTTTCCAAATACTCATTGTTCTGTTTGTTCTGGCGCTTGTTGTGATCCAGTTTTTTCAGCCCGAAAAAAACAGCGGTGAAATCGACTCCAATCACATTCTAAAAAGCGAACCGCTTCCGGAAGAAATTTCGAGTTTGCTTGCCAATGCTTGTCTCGACTGTCATTCAAACCAGACCAACTACCTGTGGTATCACCAGGTGGCACCGGTTTCGTGGTTTATTAACGGGCACATTACCGAAGGCAAAAGTGAGCTCAATTTGTCAGACTGGGGAACTTGGGATCCGATTGACAAAATATCAGCGCTCGATGACATGGCTACAGAAGTGAAGAATGGCAAAATGCCGATCAAATCGTATGTATTGATGCACCGCAAAGCCAAGCTGTCCGAAGAACAAAAAGCAAGCTTGGTCGCTTGGACGGAATCGTTTAGCGAGAGAATTTTAACCGGGGAATGAAGAAAAAGCGTCTCGATACCAATTCCATATTCTGAAAAAAAGAGAAGGAGCTTCGCGATGAAACTCCTTCTCTTTTATGACTTGTTCAGCGATTTTAAAACTCCCGTTCGCTAATTAGTTTTCCGTTTGAATCGAACTGTTTCCACACCCCGGTTTTCTCTCCATTGCGATAATACATGTCGTACAGCAAATTACCTTGGTCATCCCAGATTTTCCATTCGCCATGCTTTCTACCATCTTGGTAGTTGGCCAAACCGATCTTTTGTTTGTGCTCATTATAGGTGATCCAGCTCCCGTGCATGATATTCCTCTTGTAACTCCGGATTTCATTCAGTTCGCCATTTTCAAAATAAATCAGCACTTCTCCGTCTTTCTCGCCGTCAATGAGGTTCATTTCCAGTCGGGTGTTTCCGTTGGAATAAACGCTGGTGTAAAAACCGGTATAAGGAGTCGAACCGCGATAGTAAACGCCATCAACTTCTTTAATGCTCTGTGCTTGCGAGCCCAACACGCCAAGCAAAATCAAACCAATCAATAAACTTAATTTCTTCATGCAATTGAATTATTTCTTTGCCGATCGCTTCTTTTTAACTACAGACCATTGCCTGTTTTGGAGCGCCCGGTTCTAATTATTTCATGGGTTTTTATTCTATTTCTGAAACAGTAACAAGAAAAAACCGCTCCTGCTCTCAGAAGCGGTATCAATCTTAAGTATAGAATAAGCCCGAAGATTTTAATTTGCTGTTCTTAAACTAAAATCAACCTGGCTCTTTTTGAGACTTACCCCGACATTTTCAACCGAAGTTTGCTCGTAGGAAATATAGGAAGCTGTCAAATTATATGCTCCGGTTTCAATGTTTTCAAATTGGTATTTTCCGTCAAAATCGGTGTAGGCAACCTGATTCGTTCCTTCCAAAACGATCTTGACACCCACCAACGCCTCGTTGGTTTGCTTATCCACCACCTGACCACTCAGCGTGGTGAATGATTTGGTTTCGGCTTTGTCGGCTTGCTTATTCTCTTTTTCAGATGCAAATGAAAAAGAAAGTATTCCGGCGAATAAAACAGTAACGATTAATGCTTTCATCTTTTTTGAAGTTTTTGTTCGATTCAAAACTACTTCGATCCGATTAAAGCCGAATTACAGTCTGATTAAAGTTTGATTAAAAGAAATATGTTGGTCGTTGGATATTGGAGGGTTGTATTCGTCATTGGACGAATAGTCATTCATCCCTGGTGGTTTGACCTGCGGAATTTGGAACACGGGATTTAGTGCTCGCTTTGACTCAAAAAAAAGTCCTGCCAAATTAGACAGGACTTCAATTGATGATCTTGAAAATCAGTAATCTTTTATTTCGGAAGCGGGTAGCCCTGAAGTTTCTCCAGGTTTAGTGCAATTTCCGACTCCGGGTATTCGTAGTCGTGGAGCTCTCCATTCAGGTATTTGTCGTAACCCACCAGGTCCATCAGTCCATGCCCGCTGAAGTTGAAAAGAATGGTTTTTTCCTTGCCTTCTTCCTTCGCCTTTTTCGCCTCACGAATCACAGCCGCAATGGCATGGGTCGTTTCCGGAGCGGGAATGATGCCTTCGGTTTTTGAAAACAGCAGGCCGGCTTCGAAACACTCACTTTGGTGAATGGCCTGTGCTTCCATCAGTCCATCGCGCAGGGCAGCACTGACCAGTGGAGCCATGCCATGATAACGCAAGCCACCAGCATGAATAGGCGCCGGAACAAAGTTGTGTCCCAGACTGTGCATGGCTAACAGCGGCGTCATCTGCGCCACGTCTCCATTATCGTAAATAAATGGAGCTTTAGTGAGTGTTGGACATGAGAAAGGCTCGGCTCCGATAATTTGAATGTCGGCCCCATGAATTTTGTCGTACATAAACGGAAAGGAGATGCCGGCGAAGTTACTTCCGCCGCCACAGCAACCAATCACGATGTCGGGCTTATCAATTCCCACTTTGGCCAGCTGTTTTTTCGCTTCCAGGCCAATAATCGATTGGTGCAGCATCACGTGGTTTAGCACCGACCCCAGTGTATAGCGTGTTTTGCCTGTTGGATCAGCCACTGCAGCTTCAACGGCTTCAGAAATGGCAATCCCCAACGATCCGGGAGTATCCGGATATTGCGCCAGGATGTCGCGGCCGGCTTGGGTTTCCATGCTCGGACTGGCGATGCAGGTTCCGCCCCAGGTGTTCATCAGCATTTTGCGGAAAGGCTTTTGTTCAAAGCTCACGCGCACCATAAATACTTTGCATTCAATGCCGCCAATCACGGAGCAGGCAAACGACAAGGCCGATCCCCATTGTCCTGCGCCGGTTTCCGTCGTTAGCTTTTTAATTCCAAATTGCTTGTTGTACCAAGCCTGAGGAATGGCAGTGTTGGGTTTGTGGCTTCCGGCAGGAGAAACCCCTTCATTTTTGTAATAGATTTTTGCCGGAGTTCCTAAGGCCGCCTCCAATTCGTAAGCACGAACCAGCGGACTTGGACGCCAGCGAAACAGGTGTTCACGAATTTCTTCCGGAATATCAATCCAGCGCTCCTGGCTGACCTCCTGCTCAATCAGGTTCATTGGAAAAACGGGAGCCAACATTTCAGGAGTAACCGGCTTACCGTCGGGCCCCAGTGGCGGATTTAAAGGTGTTGGAAGATCGGGAGCTAAGTTATACCACTGTTTGGGCATGTCCGCTTCGTCCAGGTAGATGTTTTTTTGTCTGGCCATAATTTATTGGTTTTTAATTCCTATTTTAAAATAAAAATGGGGTCTGCTGCATTTGCAACAAACCCCACTTCACGGCCTTTATGATCGTAAAACAATAGTCTGCTCCAGCGTTTCCATTTTCACGTTACGCCAGTGCCACTCAGTTCCGTATAAAGGCATTTGATACATCAATTCATTAATTTCCCGTAAAACTAGCGAATAAATTAAAGTTTGCAAGCCAATTATGTTTTAGAACCTCATTTTCAGCAGTGCCTTCCCTGTGAAAATAAATTTTTGTCTTTCAAGGATTCAAGCTATTTTTGCAGCTCATTTTCACCGAATACTGACTCAAATGAATAAAGCAACCGTTGTTAGTGGCATCAGGCCAACAGGATATTTACACTTAGGCAATTACTTTGGAGCTGTACAGAATTTTCTGCGTATGCAGGAAGATTATAACTGCTATTTTTTCATTGCCGACATTCACTCGTTGACCACGCACCCTACTCCCGAGAACCTGCAAGCTGGGGTGAAACAAGTGCTGGCCGAGTACCTGGCGTGTGGTATCGATCCTGAGAAATCAACGATCTTTATTCAAAGCGATGTTCCCGAAGTGACCGAGCTGTACACCATTTTGAACATGAATGCCTATCTGGGCGAACTGGAGCGCACCACTTCATTTAAAGACAAAGCGCGCCAACAGCCTGAGAACGTGAATGCCGGCCTGTTGACTTATCCGGTGTTGATGGCTTCGGATATCATCATCCACAAAGCGCACTATGTGCCGGTTGGCAAAGATCAGGAGCAAAACCTGGAGATGGCGCGCAAGTTTGCCAAGCGTTTCAACCGCATGTACAAATCGAAAATCTTCCCCATTCCAAAGCCATTTACATTTGAAGGAGCGGATCTGGTTAAAGTTCCGGGGCTGGACGGCAGTGGTAAAATGGGCAAATCGGAAGGCAATGCCATAAACCTGTACGATACCGAAAAGGAAATCCGTAAGAAAGTGATGCGCGCTGTAACCGACTCTGGCCCATTGGAAATGAATTCGGAGAAACCCGAAGCCATTCAAAACCTGTTTACGTTGATGAAAATTGTATCGCAAGCCGAGGTGGTTGCTCAGTTTGATGAAGCCTACAATAAATGCGAAATTCGCTATGGCGATATGAAAAAGCAACTGGCCGAAGACATTGTGAAGTTCACCACACCCATTCGCGAGCGCATTGTTACTATTTTGGAAGACGAAGCTTATTTGGCCAAGGTGGCCCAAATGGGCGCTGAGAAAGCACGCGAATCAGCCGCAGCAACATTGAATGAAGTGAAAAAAGTGGTTGGCTTCCGCAAATTTTATTAGGCGGAAAAGAAAGCTCTAAACCAAGGCCAGGGCAACACATTCAAACCATTAAATCAACGGGAAATATTTTTACCTTTTGACGTAAACCCACACGCCTGACCCAGGTGTTTCCGTTTTTATCTTTTCCTGAGCCGACTTCGCTTCCTGGAAATTGGCGAAACTGTCTAATGCAATGTAGTGCAAGCCTTTAATGATACCAATGTTTTGCGCGTTGAAACCTTCAGCTTGCTTTTGAGTCACAAATTTAGCTGCATTTGCTTCGCTACGAAAACTTCCACCGATAATAAAATACGGATGATTCTGAACTGGCTCTTCTACGGGCACCGACTCCTCAACAACCGCATCAATAGGGTCAATTTTCTGAACTGTTTCCCTCATCGACATCATTTCAGTCAAACTGCTGAGGTTCGACTTTTGTAGGTTGGTGGTGTTATTTTTTATGGGAACCAATGCCAGTGCAAACAAAAGCGGAATGGCCACCAACACTTTTTTTAGAGTCCGTTTCTGAAAGAAAACCTGCACCGCATCTCGCTCTTCCGGTGTAATTCTAGTGCGAACCAGTTTCTTGGCATACAAGGTCTCATAGTTGAAGGCCGTCAGCCCATACGAATCGAGGTTCAGGTTTTCGCGCATTGCCGGGCTAAACCTCAAATTTTCGTTGTCATCGTAAGCCAAACTCCCAATGCCGTCAATCGAAATGGTTTCACCATCGGTTAAACGGTAGTTGAGTTCCTGCACTAAAAGCTCCACTTTTTTACTGACCGCCAGGTAATTGTCGCCTTCTTTTTCAACCAGGTGGTTGATGAGCAATCCATCGTTGAATGTCAGTTTTTCGTTGAAACTAATTTCCTTGCTTGGCGGATTAAATTGTCCCGACCGGACCGAAGCCGGTTTGTAGTTACTCACAAAACCACCGAAGCCGGGAATGATTACACAATCATTCAGTAGCAAGAGTTCTTTGATGTAGCTTAAAATTTCCACGGAATTATTATTTACGTCCAAAAGTAAAGAAAAATTAACGCGCTGGCAACCCTAAGTTTTCAACATTTTAAGCGAGTTTTCAATGCTGCGGTGTAACATGCACACCGTTTTTGAATTACGCACTGCATATAAATTCGTAGTTTTGGAGAAAATACTCAATCAATTACTATGACTCAGAAAATATTGGTAACCGGTGGAACTGGTTATATTGGCTCGCACACCGTTGTTGAACTGCAGGAAGCGGGCTACGAAGTGGTCGTTGTGGACGATCTTTCCAACTCAAGCAAGGACGTGCTGGACAATATCGAAACAATTTCGGGGAAACGCCCCGCCTTTGAACAGTTCGATTTGGCCGACGCGGCAAAAACAGATGATTTTTTCAGCCGTAACCAGAACATCGCAGCTATTATCCACTTTGCGGCTTCCAAAGCGGTGGGCGAATCGGTACAAATTCCTCTGCATTACTACCGCAACAACCTGGTATCGCTGATGAACATTCTCGAATGCCAGCGTAAGTACAAGATCGCCAACATTGTGTTCTCTTCGTCGTGCACCGTTTACGGGCAGCCCGACAAGTTGCCGGTAACGGAAAGCACACCGCGCAAGGATGCGGAATCGCCCTATGGAAACACCAAGCGGGTAAATGAAGATATTCTGAACGACAGTATCAAGGCTTATCCGGAGTTAAAAGGAATTGCCCTGCGTTATTTCAACCCGATTGGCGCACACCGCTCGGCCTTGATTGGTGAGCTGCCACTTGGTGTTCCACAAAACCTGGTGCCTTTTATTACCCAAACAGCCGCTGGATTGCGTGAAGGACTAAGCGTGTTTGGCGACGACTACGACACACCCGATGGTTCGGCCATTCGCGACTACATCAATGTCGTGGATTTGGCCAAAGCTCACGTTGTTGCCATCCGTCGTTTGCTTGAAAACAAAAACAAAGCGGGTTACGAAGTCTTTAACCTGGGAACCGGCAATGGTTATTCGGTGCTCGAAATTGTAAAAGGCTTTGAAAAAGCCACTGGTGTAAAGCTCAACTACAAAATTGTTCCCCGGCGTGCCGGCGACATTGAAAAGATTTGGGCCGACACCACCTACGCCAACGAAGAGCTGGGCTGGAAAGCCGGAGTGGGCCTCGAAGAAACCTTGCTCTCGGCTTGGAACTGGGAAAAGCGGGTACGCGGGATTGAATAGTAAGCAGTCGCCGTTAGCTGGTGGCTGGTGAAAATTTTAAACGAAGGCTTTGTCCGTTGGGCAGGGCCTTTTTGTTTGAAGGCAAGGTACGTGTGAGGTTAAGGCGGTGCTGTAACCGAGAGAGGAAATAATTCCTCATACTTTTTGCCTTCTAGATCCCCTAAAACGGGTGATGGGGAACCCGCAAGTGACTGGCAGCAGAACATGGACCAAGCGCTTTGCTGCTCCGGGGCAGATCCTCTTCCGCCAGGAAGAGATTGGGAGATGGGGTTTCGTCAGATCCCGTAAAACAGGGATTCATGAACTTTCAAACGCTTCAGCAAGGTGAGTTGCAAAATCAAAACAGCTCGCCCTTTGTTCTTCCATTTTCCAAAGTTTGGAACAATAGAATTCCAGCGTCAACCTTCGATTTATATGTTTTCATACGTGTCAACCAGGTGCTTTTTTTGTAGGTGCCAAAGGTCCGGCATGTATTTCTTCAGCCTCACATGAAAATACTAACTGCGTGTTTCAAGCCCGGAGGGTACCATGAAAAAGTTTTCGCTCCCAGCTGTTAGTTGCTCATTCGTTTTCCTCTTAGGCTAACATAGAGGGGAGGTTTGCCTGGTCTTGTTTACAAACAAATCCAGCCGTCAAGCGTTAGTAGGGCTAGAAAGGAGTTTTACACGATGGAGACGGATAAATTCAAGACTTTGCGCTACCGGCTGATGGAAACCGAGAGCTGGCCGTTGGAATACATGTTTAAGTTTATTACCCCAAATAAGGAGGGTAAAGTGGATCAAATCAAAGCCATCTTGCCCGATCATGGCGAGACTTCGTTTAAACATACTGCCAACCTCAACCATGTAGCCATTACTTGCGTTGCCACCATGGAAAATGCTGATCAAATCATTGAGGTGACCGAAAAGGCGGATGCCATTGACGGGGTTATCATCTTGTAAATCACCGTTTAGACTCGGTCGGAAGGCTTTGGTATTTACCATTAAATTAGCTAAGTTGCAAGTCGTTTAATAAACCATATCTGATCTTTACGCACATGAAAAAACCGAGACTAATTACCTTTCTTCTTATTTTGCCTGGCTTTGTTTGCCTTATTCATTGTTCAGCACCCGACAAAGGGGAAAAAGAGAAAGATATTCAAAGTACATCGGAGGTCCCGGCAACACTAAAAGCGAATTTTACACTTGTCGGAAGAATTCACGCAGGTGGTGATACGCTGACCAATTCGGTTTTGGAGATTTATGAGGGATCTGTTTTAGTTGAAGAAACAAAAGTAACTAATAATCAGCGATTCCAGGCGAATTTGCAATTTAATAAAGAATACACGGTTGTGTTTTCGAAGCCTGGTTTCTCTACAAAACGAATTTCGGTCAATACCGATATTCCGGATAACACCAATAATGGGTTTCCTCCTTTTCAGATTGAAGTGGGTTTAGATCAAGTCCAAACCAATGCCGCCATTGATCAACCCAATCCAGTTGGAAAAATTTATTATAATGCGGAGATTGACAACTTTGATTCAGAGGTTTTCATGGACCATTGACTTCAATAAAGGCAGAAGGGCTATTGTTGTTTTCCCTTCCAAGGAAATTTCTTACGCTTTGCGTCTTTGCGGGAATGAGCTTTTCTATCCCTCCAAGCACGAAGAACACAACGTTAATTGAATCGTAATTAGGCCCATATTTTTTTGAATCTCAGTTCCACAATACTACATGAAGCTTGCAGATTTTTGCTTAAAGGCGACTGAACAGTTGACTTTCAAGGTCATTAGTTGTCATTCAAATGCCATGCATCGCCAGTGGTCGGACGAAACTGGATACTGGACTGGGACTGAATACTGTTTTGTATCCGAAAAAAAGATTGTACATTTGCCTTCGTATTTGTGGAAAGATTTGAGATTGATTGCAACCACATAAAAAAAATGCTAAAGCAATCGGCTTTACCTTTTTAGTTCCCTTCAATCTCCTTTTTACAACTGATTTTAAGCTGCTGCAATTCAATTGCTTCAGGTAGTTCATTGTTAATTTAATAAACTTAGATATGAGTTATTTATTTACAAGTGAATCGGTATCCGAAGGACACCCGGATAAAGTTTCCGATCAGATTTCAGATGCGTTGGTGGATGAGTTTTTAGCCTTTGACCCCAATTCGAAAGTAGCGATTGAAACCCTGGTTACAACCGGGCAAGTGGTGTTGGCTGGCGAAGTGAAATCGCAAACCTATGTGGATGTGTTGGAAGCTACCCGTAAAGTGATTAACGAAATTGGTTATACCAAAGCCGAGTACCGTTTTGATGGGGATTCGTGCGGGGTGCTGACCGCTATTCATGAGCAAAGTCCCGATATTAACCGCGGGGTTGACAAGGCGGATAGAATGGATCAGGGTGCCGGAGACCAGGGAATGATGTTTGGTTATGCCTGCAAGGAAACTGACAACTACATGCCACTGCCGCTCGAATTGTCGCATCTGATCTTGATTGAGCTGGCTGCTGTTCGTCGCCAAGGAAAGGAAATGACTTATCTGCGGCCGGATTCGAAATCGCAGGTGACCATTGAATACAACGACGACAATTCGCCGAAACGGGTGGATACGATTGTGGTGTCGACCCAGCACGATGAGTTTGATGCCGACGAGCCGATGCTGGCAAAAATTAAGGAAGATGTCATTAACATCCTCATGCCACGAGTAATCGCGCAATTGCCGGATCGTGTGAAAGCCCTGTTTGGCGACGATATCACGTACCATGTAAACCCGACCGGGAAGTTTGTGATCGGCGGGCCACATGGAGATACCGGGTTGACCGGGCGTAAAATTATTGTGGATACCTATGGTGGCAAAGGAGCTCACGGTGGCGGTGCGTTCTCGGGGAAAGACCCCTCGAAAGTGGATCGCTCGGCTGCCTATGCTGCCCGCCACATTGCCAAGAACCTTGTGGCGGCAGGAGTTGCCGATGAGATTCTGGTACAGCTGGCCTATGCCATTGGTGTTGCCCAGCCGGTTGGGATTTTTGTGAATACATACGGCACTGCCAATGTGAAGCTCGACGATGGGCAGATTGCAAGGAAAGTGAAGGAACTGTTTGATCTGCGTCCGGCAGCCATTGAAGAACGGTTGAAACTGCGCAAGCCGATTTACCGCGAAACAGCGGCCTATGGGCATATGGGGCGTACACCGCAGTTGATGACCAAAGTGTTTAGCTCACCTTATTTTGGTGATCTGGAAGTAGAAGTTGAGCTGTTTACTTGGGAAAAACTGGACTTTGTTGATCAGATAAAAGCAAGCTTCGGCATTTAAGCCAAAAGATGATAAAATTGAAAAACCCGGGCTGTGCAGCCCGGGTTTTTCAATTTTATGATTGTCCGTAAAGCTATTTCATTCTGCCATAGCGGTCAATTATTGACATTCATGGTCATTCTATTGTCATAGATCGTTTCAAAACAACAAAATGACAACCTAATGATAATTGAATGACTTTTAATGACATGAGGAAATCTTACGGATATTTTCCCATTTTTTCACAAGGTCCAACTGGCGCTTAAGGCCATCCCCAGCGATTGCAGCTTCACCTTGGCGTAACCGATATCCTTGACTGGAATTTTTAGATAAGGTTGCAGACTGAGGCTCATTTTTGAAGTCAGTCGTTGCTGGTAGCTTGCATGCAGGTTTAGAACACTCAGCCAGTGCTGATTTTCGTTGACCAGGTGAATGTCCGCTGGAACTTCCCCGTATGGGTCGTCGGAAACAAAACGGTAATCTTCCCTCAACATGATGTACGACGAAATTCCGGTTCCCAGGCTGATGGTCGTTTTCCCTTTGTCGATAATGGCATAGTTGATATTTAGAGGAATATCCAATACGCGGCAGTCAGCATCTACTGCCTGAATATCAGGATCGCCATAGCCATTGTTTCCGTTTGAATAATTGCTGCTAAAACCGGTTTCGTAAAGCTTTTTGGCGTATAGCGCTCCGGTGCTGAAGCTCCACCGCCTGCTCAGGCCCAAAGTCAACAACAGGCCAACATCAGTGCCCGTTTTGCCATTGTTCAGGTTATCCACCCCATTATATGCGGGTGCAACCAGAAGACTTAAAGCCACCGGCCGATTCTTCGGCTCTGAAACAATGGCATGGTCAGGTTCTGCAACTACGGGATTCCGGATAACCGTTGATTCTTCTGCTCCCTGACTGGATGGTTGATCGTCCGGCTTTTGATCTGATGCTAATTCCTTGTCAGCCGGGTTTATGGAATCGGTTCGTGTAGCAACTTGGTTTTCCGCAATATTCTCTTTCTGTGCTATTTCTTTTAAGTCGGAAGCCTTCCTTTGAAGGCTGTCCGGTTCCGGGGTTGACACCTGTTCGCCCGATACTCCCGATTCTTCACGACGTGTTTTTTCAGCAAGCTGTTCAACAATGGGTTGGTGAGCTGCCAATTCCGGAGAATCGCTTGGTTCGGCAGTGGAATCCGTTTCTTGTTCTTCTGGTGCAGGCAGACTTTCGTTTTGTTTTTCTGGTGTTTGAGATGCTTGTTGTTCGGTTGCTACTTGGCGATTGGATGGTTCCTGTGTTACAGGCCACAACGCCCAAATTCCAAATGCCAGCAGCAAAATGGCGGCAACTCCGGTTAAGGGTTTCAACCAAACGGTTGCATACTTTCTCCGGGTATAGCGATTGAGTCGTTGTGCCAGTGCAGTCCAATCCTGTTCGCGAAAATCAACCGGATCCTTTCCTTGATTCAGTCCTTTTCGAAACAATTCGTCAATATGCTCTCCCTCCCTGCTTTTCATAGTCAATTTTCTTCCGGTTTTTGAAAAAAGTTCTTGCTTTTCAAAATAAACAAGACAACGATTGAATGCGCTACCATTAACATTTGCTGCAATTTTTGGCGGGCTTTGTGCAAGTTCGAACGCGATGTGCTTGCGCTGATGCCAATCATTTGCCCAATTTCTTCGTGCGAGTATCCATCAATGGCGTAAAGGTTGAAAACGATCCGGTAGGTGGGCGGAAGGCGCTGAATAACAGCCAACAATTCGTTGTATCCAAGTTGGTGTTCGATGTTCGCTTCATGCGAGGGATCATTTGATTTTCCGAGATCCTCCATGTGCGACCATTTCAAATTTGCCCGGTAATAGTCAATGGATGCATGGTATATAATTTTAGACAGCCAAGATTTAAAAGGCCATTGAGGATCGTATTTTTCAATGTTTGTAAATGCTTTGAAAAAGCCTTCGTTCAAGATTTCCGAAGCCTCCGACTGACTGTTGGCATAGCGTAAGCAAATTTTCATGGCATAGCCATAAAGCCGTTTGTACAAGATTTCCTGGCTTTGTCTGTCTTGCTTTTTACAACCATCAATCAGTTGCTGTAGTTCTTTTTCTTCCATGTAAGGAACTGCTTAGTCATGTTGCTGCCGCTGTTGATTTTATTTTGCTTACAGCCAGCATGTTAGATGATTAACAACTGTTTGGGTAATTGGTTTATTCCATCGTCAATCTTTTAGAGTGAAAGTTCGGGTGATGCTAAAACCCCAGCGAAATTCACCATCAGCCCAGGAACTAGTGGTTCCCGGAATAAACTGGTTTTCGAGAATGGCTGTGGAGTTGGTAAAGCTGAGGTTAAACACATGTCCGCCGGTTTCAATTTCAAGGCCAACTCCTAAGGGGTTGTGGAATTCGAATTCATGTTGATTGAGGAAATAATCCTGGCTTTCCTGGCTTCGGAAACTGATGACGTAATCGACGACCAAGGCTATCCGGCGACTGAACTTCACCCGGCTTCCAATACCCAAGGCTAACAGGTTATTCATCTCCTGAAAGGATACATAATTTCGGCGGACATAGGTTGGTGACAAGGCCAGCGACAGTTTGTCACTGAATTTGCGGGCAATGATCACCTGCGCCACATAGCTCATGCGGTCGCCGAACGTCTGAAAACTGGCATCCGATGTGGCGAGCTCAAGCTCTTCCATGGTTGAAACGACTGCATTTCCAAACAGACTAACGGAGACCGGCACGCGATCATCAACTGTTTGGCGCATCAGGCGGTATTTTGTATTCAAATAGAATAGTTGTCGCTGGTGGGTGCTGATGCCGTTGGGCGCTCCTTTTGCACGACCCAGGCCGATGCTCCATCTGTTGGACAGGCCGTAATCAAAGCCAATCAGGATATCGGTCGAATTGTCTAGTCCAAAAAAAGTTTTGAGACCGCCATTGCCTCCTGCAAGATCGCCAAACCGGTGCTTTACCACAAACAGCAAGTCGTTTTTATAAATGGTTTCGTTGGATTGGCCATTGATGATCCAAGGCGACTTAAAGGTAGCGATGACTGGAAGAGGTGCCTTTTTGGCTTCCGAATCGGCAAATAACTTGCTCAAATCTTCCTGTGCCCAAAGCGGCATAGGACAGATGTAAGTTAACAGCAGTAATAAAATGGGTTTCATCGATTTCATTTTACGATTTTCAAATCATCGGATTCATATTTAGCAGCAACGCTTACTTCTACCACCTCTGCAATGTTCTTAATCAGCAGACGTGGAATTTTTATTTGATGATCGACCAATTTTACCAAAAACGTTGCCTGTGCCTCAACGGCCTGTTTTGTTACCCTCAGTTCGCCATTCACACGGTAGCTTTTGGTTACATTGTGAATGGTGAGCTCGCCTTCCACGTTTACGGGATAGGTTCCGGCGGCCGAAAAATCAACCTCACTCGTGAGTTGTCCTTTAAACTCGGCATGGGGATATTTGTGGCTTTCCATGTAGTTTTCGTTAAAATGTTCCTGCATCAGGCTTTTTCTGAATTGAAAAGAGCGGATCGCCACCTTGAAATAGATTGACTTTGACTCAACATTCAGGGCCGAAACGCCGGTGTGGCTTTCGGCAGTAATATCCTCAATTGGAGCATCCGAAAAAAAGCTTAAGCTGACATCCTCCGAGGTCAGAACCTGCGCCTGGGTAAACAGATTGGTTAATAGAAAAAAAGCAGATGTCCATACAAATTTCATATGATTAAATTATTTGTTTTCCATGGTCCGCCAGTTGGCGGATGGAATTTACCCGCAATAATCCCCTTTGCGTAAAGACTTTCCATTGCTTGTTTCACGAGCTCGAAGTCCTAATTCAGTGGTGCACAATTTTGGATCCAAACGTTGAGCGAATCGCGAATTGCCTTTGGTAGTGGCGCCGTACCTTGTGGCATGTCGGCGCCATCTTGAATTACGCGGGCGTAAAATGAATTTCCCGTGGCATATGTCAGCAGTCCATTGTAGTTTGTAAAATCACCCGGGCCGCTCGAATTGCCGGTGTGGTGACAACTGATGCAGTATTGATCCACAACGCTTTTCACATAATTGTTGTAGGTAACATCCATATCAGGAAATTGAGGCACGCAGTCTTCTTCCTGCTTTGGGTCTTCCTCCGGTAACATTTCGTCGGCTTCGTTGCTACAACCATAAAGAAGGATGATGCCGGTGACTAAAATTAAATAACTTGTTTTTTTCATCGGGGAATAACTTTTTGTTTATTCATTATTTTTCAATAAGCTCAGATCCGGGATTCAACCGGAACTGATGCTTTCTTTTGTCAATAACCACCACCGTTTCCGCCTGTGTTGGTTGAAGAGCTGCTACTTTTTGTTAATGTGGCAATCACTTCACCACCCGGATAGTCTACCGTATGAATTTGAATGTAGATTTGTCCTGCTGCAAGATCGCTGGCTTGTTGTGAGGTGAGGGTAACTTTCCCCGACACCGACCCTCCAGTGCTTTCCGCGAAACCTGGGATGCCCACCATTACCGGACCGTCATTGTGAAAGTGCATGTTTGCAACGTTAGATCCCAGGCCAGAATAGCTTGCTGAATAGGAGAGCTCCATCGTAGCCGGATCGTAAGTGGCAGTGGCAGAGCCGGTGGCGCTTGTCATCACCTCGTTATTAGCTTTGACAAAATCGCCGGCGTAGTTGACCTTCATGTCGACCATCTCCTCCGTATCCGAATCATCGCCGCAGGAGGTCAGTCCAACAAAGAACAAGATCATCAAAACGGCCATCCAACTTGTTTTTTTCTTAGATAAATAATTGATTGTTTTCATAACGCTGAATTTTAATGGGTTATTAAATGCTGTTAACGTGACTCTGAAATGAAGAGTCAAACCGTTTATACAGTCGCTTCTATTAATGAATACGGGAGGGAAAATTGAAACGCTGCCTTAAAAAATACATTTTTGTCTTTTATTTTTTAATTCTGCCGTGACATATTCAAAAATCTGATTGTTCCAGCCTGAATTCGGCAACTGCCGAAAACAGCCAGATTTTTCTCCTGACAGATAGGGGAAGGGTAAATCGGGAGAAGAATTAGAATGGTCATTGGAGTCTGTTAAAGTGGAATTGTCTCGAACAGTCTGATTTGCTACTCCCAATAGCAAAGGGTGTGCTTTTTATGATGCAGCTGGTGTCCGGTTTATTTGTCATGTTTTTTGTTTATAGGCCAACAAATTTTCTTAATTTGGGTACTCAAAGCAAGCCGGGCGATCGAGTTTCGGTTTGGCTTTAATTTTTAAAAACAATTAAAAAGCAGAAACATGGAAAAAACAGGATGGTTATCAGTGGCAATGGTGTCAGCAGCTTTGGTAATTGCCGGGTATTTTGTGGGCAATATGCACAAAAATTCGATCAAATATAATCGGCATGTAGAGGTAAAAGGTCTGTCGGAACGCGAAGTGGAGGCCGATTTAGCCGTTTGGCCAATTCAAATCACGCTGACCGGCAATGATCTCAAATTGCTGAAGACCGATATTGAAAGGCAAAAGGCCGAGGTGCAGCAGTTTTTTCTGGATCAAGGTTTTAACCGAGAAGAGTTGAGCATGGGCTCGACCAATATTGAAGATGCCCGCGCCCAAATGTATGGAGGAAACATGGACAACCGCCAATACCGATATGTAGTAAAAACGGAGTTCACGGTTCGAACCAGTGACATTGATAAGCTTCAAACGGCTCTTTCCGGATCGCTTGAACTGATCTCGAAAGGCGTTTTGATTGGATCGAAGAATACCTGGCAGCCCATCGAATTTATTTTTACCAAGCTGAATGAAATTAAGCCTTCGATGATTGAAGAGGCAACTATGAATGCGCGTGAAGTGGCTGAAAAGTTCGCTAAAGACTCTGATTCGAAAGTTGGAAAGATCAAGACCGCGCGTCAGGGACTGTTCACCATAACCGATCGCGATCAAAACAGTCCGCATATCAAAATTGTGCGGGTCGTATCAACCATCGATTACTTTTTACAAGATTAATTGGACTCATTTTATGCGTTCTAATGCGAAACCTATGTGGTCAGAATCCCGTTCTTTATTGGACGGGATTTTTTTATGGTTTTGTAATCATTTGTTATAAAAACGGGGAGCTGTAATTGTTTTGTAATTTTCATTATCTGTTTGTCGGATAGGAATTTAAAGCTTGTTTGGCGATTGGCAAGTATAGGACAAACAGTTTAATTAATCGTTTTGTAATAATTTGTTAATCCCACTGTAATGTTTTAGGTATTCATTTGCCATTGAATTCCATGAGAGGAATAACTAATTTTTTATCAATCTTAAGTATATGAAACGTATTGGCGTAACAACGTTAGTCGTGTTTTGCATGACTTTAGTGGGCCTGGCCCAAACAACAGATGAATTTAAACCGGGTGGGAGACCAACGATGAGAATTTTCAGTAATTACCACAGCACCTTTTCGGATGGAGAAACCGCCTCGGCTTTCGAGCTTACCCGGGTCTACTTGGGGTATCAGCACCAGTTTAGTAAGGAATTATTTGGAGCCGCCGTGCTTGATGTAGGTAATCCAGGTGTTGGCAGCCTGCAAATGACAGCCTATGTGAAAAATGCCTTTTTGCGCTACCGCAAGAATGGGTTGGACGTAAATTTTGGTTTGATTGCAACCAACCAGTTTAAAATCCAGGAGGACAACTGGGGCTATCGCTATCATGAGAAATCGCTTCAAGATGAATTTGGATTCAATTCGAGCGCCGATCTGGGGGTGAGCGTGGCTTACCAATTTTCAGAGGTCATTTCGGCCGATGTGATTGTTTCCAATGGCGAAGGCTATAAAAAACTACAGAATGACAGTGTGTTCCGGACCGGCTTTGGCGTGACGCTTACTCCAGTGAAAAAATTGACGGGTCGGGTGTACTATGATTTTAGCTCCAAAGAACACACGCAGTCCTCTTTGGCTACCTTCATAGGTTACGAAGCCGATCAGTTTCGGTTGGGTGCCGAATACAACAAGCAGTTCAACTGGCGCTTTCAGGAAGATCAGGACTGGAGCGGTGTGTCGTTTTATGCCACTTATCATTTGGCCAAAAAAGTCAAGCTGTTTGCCCGCTACGACAAACTTTATTCAAATACCCTGGTGGGGGAAACCGAAGCCTGGAACCTTTCAAACGATGGGCAGGTCTTTATTGCCGGGCTCGAGTTTGCCCCGGTGAAGGGAGTGAAACTGGCCCCAAGATATAAAGGTTGGAGTCCGGATGACGCAGGTCAGCCCATTAGCTCCAGTCTCTATTTAAATTGTGAAATCAGATTTTAATTTATAAATGAAAAACATGAAAACATTGCTATCCCTTGTTTTGGTCGTGGTTCTTTTTAGTGCCTGTCAAAACTCCGCCAAGAAGGCGGGAGAATCCGAAGGTAGTTCCGTGAGCTTGACAGCTGCAGGAGCAACATTTCCTTTGCCATACTACAATTTGGTGTTTAAAGATTATACGAAAGAAACCGGCGTTCAGGTCACCTATGGAGGCATTGGATCTGGTGGCGGTATTCGTAGCTTGAAAGATAAAGTAGTTGATTTTGGAGCTACCGATGCATACTTGAATGACGCTCAATTGGAGGAAATGCCAGCCGAAGTGGTTCACATTCCAACCTGCATGGGCGCGGTAGTTATCGCTTATAACTTGCCGGGAGTGGACGAACTGAAACTATCAGATATTCTGTTGGAAAAAATATTCATGGGCGAGATCACCCGTTGGAACGATCCGGCTTTGAAAAGCAACAACGAAGGAGTAGCCCTTCCCGATCTGGAAATCTTGTTTGTGCATCGCTCGGATGGTAGCGGAACCACCCATATTTTCAGTGACTATATGAGCAAAGTCAGCCAAAAATGGGCTAATGAAGTGGGAACCGGAAAGTCTCTGAAATGGCCGGTAGGTATGGGAGCCAAAGGAAATCCGGGCGTTGCCGGAACCATTAGCCAAACCGAAGGTGCCATTGGCTATATCGGTTCTGAATTTGCCTTTGCCCAAAAGATTCAAACCGCCAAAGTTCAAAACAGCAGTGGCGAATACATTGAGCCGAGCATTGAAAGCATTAGTGCTGCCGCTCAAGGTGAGATTCCTGCCGACACACGGGTAATGGTGACCAATTCATCTTATCCAACGGCTTATCCAATCAGCGGATTTACCTGGATCATTTTGTATAAGGAGCAGGCGTACGATGGTCGTTCGGAGGCTTTGGCCCGCGGAACAGTTGAGTTTCTTGACTGGTTGGTTAGTGAAGATGCACAGGCTCAAGCTGCCAAGGTGAACTACGCTCCGCTGCCTGATGCCACTGTTGAAAAAGCGAAAGCCATCCTTCGCAGTGTGACTTACAACGGTGAAGCACTTTTGAGAGAATAAACTGATTTAAGCTTTACTCAGCGGGTGATCTAAAGTTGCCCGCTGAGTAAGAAAAGGCAACAAATGAACAGCGACAAAGTCACCAAAGCCGTCTTATTTTCCGTTTCAATTCTGATTCTGCTGCTGGCTGCCGGCATGCTGTATTCGCTGGTGGGAGGGTCGTTACCTTCTTTCAAAGCCTTTGGATTGCAGTTTATCATTTCCGGGGAGTGGGATCCCACTTACGGACGCGAAAAATATGGCGCGTTACCATTTATTGTCGGAACATTAATTACCTCGTTTGCCGCCTTGCTGATTTCGCTACCGCTTTCTTTTTCCGCCTCACTTTTTTTGGGTGAATATTTCAGGGGCACGCGGGTTGCCAGACTATTGGGTATACTGGTTGACTTGTTAGCCGGCATTCCTTCGATCGTTTATGGCTTGTGGGGTTTTTATGTGCTGCGTCCTTTGCTCATCGACCTGGGTTTTGGCGGACAAGGCTTCGGAATTTTTACGGCCAGCCTGATTTTGGCGATCATGATTATTCCGTATGCCACATCGTTGAGCAATGAGATCATCAGTATGGTGCCGAATGATCTGAAGGAAGCGGCCTACTCGCTGGGCGCCACACGGCTGGAAGTGATTACCACGGTAACCATTCCGGCAGCGCGATCCGGAATCGTGGCCGGATACATTCTTTCTTTTGGAAGGGCTTTGGGCGAAACCATGGCCGTGACCATGCTGATTGGAAATACCAACCTGGTCCCCGACAGTTTGTTTGACACCGGAAACACCATGGCCAGTGTGATTGCCAACCAGTTTGGCGAAGCTGACGGGCTCAAACTCAGTTCACTGATTGCGATCGGACTGCTGCTGTTTCTGATGACCGGCGTGATCAACGCCATCGGCAAGTTGATTATTAAAAAGATGAACTAAGTAGCTATGGAATCCATCGATATACTGAAAAGTCAGGATCACTCATCCGGAAGGATGCTCAAGGACAAGCTTATTCTTGGCCTGGTGATTGTACTTTCGCTGATCACCATTTCGCCGATCGTTCTGATTATTTGGAAACTGGTGGTGGAAGGCTACCGGCAAATCAGTCTCGACTTTCTGATCGAAAATACGCCCGACACCTTTGAAGCGATGACTGCCGTTGCCAACGGAGAGCTGATTCCCGGAGGTATTGCCAACGGTATTGTGGGTACTTTGTTGATGGTGGTTCTGGCTTCGGCACTGGCTATCCCTGTTGGGATTCTAACGGGTATTTACCTCTACGAAAACCAGGGAAGCTTTATGGCTAATCTAACCCGTGATATTTCCGATATTTTGCAGGGCGTACCGTCCATTGTACTCGGATTGATCTCTTACTTGTGGGTTGTCAAACACATTACCATGGGCTTTTCGGCTTTGGCCGGAAGCGTTTCCCTGTCGATTATGATGCTTCCCATGATTGTTCGTTCAACCGAAGAAACCCTGAAAATGATTCCCGAAAGCCTGAAAGAAGCTGCGCTGGCACTGGGTGTTCCCTATCATAAAGTCATTTTGCGGGTGTTGATTCCAACAGGTTTTAGCGGTTTGCTCACGGGTATTTTGCTTGGTATTTCCCGAATCTTGGGGGAAACCGCTCCGCTGATGTTAACGGCGTTGGGAAGTTCCATGATTAACCTGGACATGACCAAGCCCACAAGCGCCATTCCCTTGCTAATCTGGGAATTTTACAACGATCCTAACATGATTGGCCTGATCTGGAGCTCGTCATTGCTGTTGATGGCAATGATTCTAGTACTGAATTTGGTCTCGAAACAAATTGCCGCCAAAAGACGATAGAACATGACTACAAATACCATTGCTGAAGTAAAGAACCCGATCTTGTCGTTGAAGGATTTATCAGTTGCCTACGACAAGAATTATGCGGCGAAGAATGTTTCAGTCGAAATAAAGAAAAATACGGTTACTGCCATTATGGGGCCCTCGGGTTGTGGTAAGAGTACCTTGCTGCGGGCTTTGAACCGCATGCATGAGTTGTATGAAAATATTACGACCGAAGGGGAGGCATTGCTCAACGGGAAGAATATTTACGATATGCCGGCCATCAAGCTTCGGCGGCACATGGGCATGGTTTTTCAACGCCCAAACCCGTTTCCGACCATGAGCATTTACGACAACGTGATTGCCGGCTACAAGCTCAACGGCATCCGCACCAAAAAGCAGGAGCGGGATGAGATTGTTGAACGTTCGCTACGTGATGTAGCGCTGTGGGATGAAGTGAAGGATTCGCTATTCAAAAAAGGCACCTTCTTGTCCGGTGGACAACAGCAGCGTTTATGCATAGCACGGGCGCTGGCGTTCAGCCCCGAAGTAGTCTTGATGGACGAACCCACCTCGGCGCTTGACCCCATCGCGACTTCAAAAATTGAAGACCTTCTGGTCAAGCTGAAAGAGCACTACACCATTGTGCTGGTCACGCACAACATGTCGCAGGCTGCACGCATCTCTGATTATTCATTATTTATGTATCTTGGGGAGTTGGTTGAGTATGGTAAAACTAAAAACATGTTTACCAACCCCATTGATCCGAGAACAGAAGAGTACTTAACGGGTAAGTTTGGTTAACAATCGGTAAAAATTCAAATTATGACCATTAAAAAAGACGACGCAATTAATCATATCCAGGCTGATTTTGAGGAATTGGCCAACCTGGTGCTGGAACAGCTTGACCTTATGGAACAGGTCGTCATTTCGGGTGAAATTTCAGTTCCCGACGATGTTTTGAAGAGAATCCTGCAAAACGAGAAAGACATTGACAAGCGAGAAGTCAAACTAAGCGATAAGATCGTGAATGCTATCGTGCTTTACAAGCCGGTAGCTTCTGATTTAAGATGGATTATGGCTTGTTACCGGATCATTTTGAGCCTGGAACGGATTGGTGATATTGTGTTGAATGTTACCAATTTCATCAAGAAAATTAAAACACCCGAAGTCTATGACCGGTTGAAGGAAGTGCTTTCTACCATGACCATTCAGAGCATTAAGATGGTTCGCAAATCGCTGCTTTCGTATCTGAATGACGACCGGGAGTTTGCTATTTGGACCATAAAAAATGATGTGGTTTTTGACGAGATCAATCATAAACTGTTGAAAAAGATTCTGGCCAAAACCGAAACGGCCGAAAGCAATAAGCATTTGTTGATGAGCATTGTAACCATTAAGGAAATGATGTCGAACATTGAACGCATTGCGGATCATGCTACCAACATTGCCGAAGCGGCGATTTATTCGATTGAGGGAAAGGACATCCGTCACCATAAAATTGACAAGTAAGTCATGGATTATACACCGAAAATACTGGTTGTTGACGATGAAAAAGACCTGCGCGAAATCCTGCAGTTCAACCTGTCGAGCGAGGGGTTCGAAATTGATGTGGCCTGCTCGGCTGAAGAAGCTTTAGGCTTACCGCTGGAGAATTATCACCTCATTTTGCTTGATGTGATGATGGGCGGCATGTCGGGCTATAAAATGGCCGATATCCTGCGCAAGGAAAAGGAGCTGGATGTTCCGATTATTTTTTTGACGGCCAAAGGTTCAGAGAATGATTTGTTGACCGGATTCAATGTGGGGGGCGACGACTATATCGTGAAGCCTTTTTCGATCAAGGAAGTGGTGGTGCGCATTAAAGCCGTTTTGAAACGTGGAACCACCACAAAAAAGCCATCAACAATACTGGAGATTGGTGGCTTACAGCTCGATATTAACCGCAAGTCGGCTACCATTGATGATGAGCTGGTAAAACTAACCCGCAAGGAATTTGAAATCCTGGTTTTGTTGATGAAGAATCGGGGCAAATATATCTCGCGCGATGAGATTTTGACCCGTATTTGGAGCGACGATGTCATTGTAACCGAACGGAATGTGGATGTTAACATTGCGCGGTTGCGGAAGAAGATAGGGGAATATGGAGCTGCCATCAAAGGCCGCTCTGGTTATGGATATTGCTTTGAGTAAGGGCCTTTGGAATTTGGAATTTAAAACATAAAACCGTGATACTTAAACGACGAACTTACAAGCAGCGCATTTTCATCTATTTTTTTGCTGCCTTCACCTTTTTCATGATCGCGATTCTGGCTTTCCAGTTCAACCGCGAAAAGCGATACCGGACGGACCAGCTGGAAAATACGCTCGACAATATTGCTGGTTTTACGCACCGGTACATCGAGCATTACGCGATTATTCCGGAGCAGAACTTTGCCCGGCTGGATACGGTAAAATACCTGATCCCGGAAAGTAATATCCGCGTGACGGTGATTGATGTCAAAGGCAAGGTGTTGTATGATAGTTTTGTACCGGAAGCCGAAGAGATGGAAAACCACCTGTTTCGTCCTGAAGTGCAAAAAGCCCTGTATTCCGGAACCGGCGGAAACATCCGGCATTCGGCCACGACAGGGCAGGATTTTTACTACTTTGCCCGCTTTTACGACGATTATTTTGTTCGATGTGCGGTGATTTACAACATTGAGGTGAGGGATTTTCTGAAGACTGAACGCGTATTTATTTTCTTCATGATTGCCCTGTTCCTCATGATGTGGATTCTGTTGTCGGTTGTGACGAACCGGTTGGGCGAGTTTGTTGATCGTTTGCGTGATTTTGCCGTTCGGGCCGGAAACAATGAAGATATTGACCCGAATTTAGGTTTCGCCGACTCGGAGTTTGGCGATATTCGCCGGCAGATTGTTCAAATTTACAACCGGCTGCGAAAAACCAAGGAGGATTTAACGACTGAGAAAGAGCGGCTGTTCAATCACCTGAATGCCCTGAATGAAGGAATCGCATTTTTCCTTCCAGATAGAGAAAAGATACTGGCTAACAGCCATTTCATTCAATACATCAACCTCATTTCAGAACGTTCATCGGTTTCGGCCGAAAAGCTCTTTGAGATCGAGGAATTTCAGCCCCTGATTGTTCAAATTGAAAAGTACCTGCGTGCTGATTACGTTATTAATCCCAAGGACTTACCGCAGTTTTCAATCACAATCTCCAAAAATGAAAAGTATTTCAACGTTCAAAGCATCGTTTTTCCTGATAAAAGTTTTGAAGTATTGATTAGTGATATCACCCGTCCCGAGAAGCGCCGCCTGCTGAAACAACAGCTCACGTCGAATATTGCCCATGAGCTGAAAACGCCGCTGGCTTCAGTGAAAGGTTACCTGGAGACGATTTTGAACAACAAGAACCTGCCTAAGGAGAAACTGAACTATTTTATCGAGCGGGCCTTTGTTCAAAGTGAACGCCTGAACTCGCTGCTCAATGATATTTCGCTGTTGAATAATATTGAAGACGCCGGCGATTTGTTCGAGTTCAAAAAGGTTCACCTGCGGCCGCTGATCAACGACGTGATTGAAAACCTGGAGTCGCGGTTAAACGAGAAAAATATGCTGGTTCAGCTTTCGGTAAGCGACAAGGTAATGGTGTATGGAAACGACAGTTTGTTGTCGTCTATTTTCCAGAACTTCATCGAAAACTCGGTTAATTATGCCGGAGAGAACACGAATATCCTGATTAAGCAGTATCTCGAAGACGAAAAATTCTATTACTTGAGCTACTCCGATACCGGAAAAGGAATTGCAGAGGAGCATCTGCCGCGGATTTTCGAGCGATTCTACCGGGCCGACGAAGGCCGCACGCGCGAAAATGGCGGAACCGGATTGGGTTTATCCATTGTGAAAAATGCGGTCCAGCTGCATAAAGGTGAAATCTCGGTACGTAACAAGCCCGAAGGTGGACTTGAATTCCTGTTTTCTCTGGCTAAAGGTTAAGCAGCCAGATTTTTCCCTTATTAATTGAATTGTAATCATATAAGCAAACCCCGGTCATCATTTGACCGGGGTTTGTTGTGTTGTTTATCAGACAATTATTATAATCCTTGTTATCCAAATGTAATCCAAGCGTAGCCAAACTTTAATCAAGTTGTAACACGATTACCCGTACTTAGCTTCCGAAAAATAAACCGATTGATTGCGAAAATGAAACGACAACAGCTCAGAGGATGCGTGCCAAACCAGGCACATGACAAAGGTCGGAAACGATTCCGGCAGCATCTACCCCTGTCAGTCATGAATAGCAGACAATGCTAAAAACTCAGCGGCAAGCGGTTGAATTTTAGCTGAATAATTGAGAACAGATTTATGGGATTAAAAAGATTACTCTTGTTTTGTTTACTGGCAAACACGCTGGTTTTTGCTTCGGCACAAACTGGTGCGATAAAAGGAACCGTTGTTGATATCAAGACCAATGAAACTTTGATTGGAGCAACAATTTATCTGGAAGGCACAAGCCTTGGAACAACCACCGATTTTGACGGAAACTACGTGCTGGAGCAAGTTCCAGCAGGAACTTACCGGGTGAGGTGTTCTTACATATCGTATGAGACGAAAAATAGGGAGAATGTAGCAATCGAGGCTGGTGGGATAGTGGAAATTCACTTTCAGTTGGGCGAGTCAACGGTTGAGCTCGGCGATGTAAGGGTTGTCGCCAAGGCTAACCGCGAATCCGAAGCAATGCTATTGCTGGATCAGAAAGAAGCCTCGGGCATTAAAGAAAGCATTGGCTCAAACCGAATGTCCAGCATGGGTGTTTCGAATGCCGCGTCTGCCACGGCAAAAATTTCGGGCGTCACTCGGAATGAAAGTTCAGGCGATGTTTACGTTCGCGGATTGGGTGACCGCTATCTGACCACCACCATGAACGGCCTGCCAATTCCATCGGACGATGTGGAGAAAAAGAATATTGACTTGAACCTGTTTTCGGTTGATATTATTGAAAATGTGGGAATTGACAAGACCTTCTCCGTGGCCTCCTATGCCGACCAGTCTTCAGGCACGGTCAATGTGAGCTCCAAAACGTTCAGCAATAAGCTTTCCATTGGCGTTTCGGCAAAGGCAAACACCAATATTTTGAAAGAGGGCTTGTGGAACGGATTTAGAACCACGCAAAACTGGAATGATGTGAGTTTTGGATTTTACGACCGCCCCTATACCACATCCGATGCTGTAAAGTATCAGAGTTGGAATACAGAAACCCGGAAATTTCCGCTAGGCTACGGCTTGTCGTTCACCGGGGGTAAGAAATTCAGGCTCTTTGACAATGATTTGAAGGTCTTTGCAACATTGGAGCACGAAAACGCCAGTGAACACCAGAAGGGGGATTACCAGAAATACCGTTCCAATGTATTGACTGATTCGTTTACCGATGCGGAAACATTTTTAACCAAAATGAATTCGACAGGTCTACTGAACCTCGCCTATGATTTCAGTGAAGATCACAGTTTGAGCTTCAATAGCCTGGTTGTATTTAAAACCACCGATCAACTGTATGAAGCAGGACGCAACGGCGAAGGGTACATTTACGATCAGCTGCCGCAAGATTCCGCCGCATTTGTTCGGGATCAGAATCTGAAACTGACTCAGCTGTATGTTAATCAACTGCTTGCAACACACAAGCTAAGCGACAACAATACGCTCAAGTGGGCTGTGGCTTACAATATTGTGAATTCTGACGAACCCAACCGGATTCGCAACCAGGTTCATACAGTGGCTGAAAATAGTGTTCGCTTTGCCTACGTAGGCGATTTTCAACAGCGAAAATCTCACCAGTTTATTGAGGATAGTGAAATCAATGGTTTCCTGAACGATGAACTTCGTTTAATCAATGCGGGGCAAAAGAAGTTGAAGCTGAATTATGGCACAAACTTCCGGATGAAAAAACGGGATTTTGAGTCTTTGTTTGTTGGGGTGAGGGCAAAGGATGCCCAGGTTCGATCCATCGATCATTTGGACGAAGCATTTCTGGATTTAAGCAAATATAACACGCGGGAACTTGTTCTGAGGGAAGCCAGACCCGATCTTTACCAGGCTGACTTAAAGGTGTATGCCGGTTATTTGAATGCTGATTTCAACTTGGATAAATTGAGCGGAACGGTTGGTGCACGTTACGAAATGGATCAAATTGATGTGGAGTGGGATGTGGCTAACTACGTGGGCCGAGCCGGTTCAATTGCCAATGAATACACCAATATTCTTCCTGCCTTAAATTTGAAATATCAGCTATCTGAAAAAAATTCCTTGCGTCTTGCAGCCAGCAAAACCATTACGCTGCCCGAATTTAAAGAATTGTCTCCCTTTGAATATGTTTCACCAACAGGTCGGGTAACCAAGGGAAATCCGGAGCTTCAGCATTCGGAAAATTACAATCTGGATTTGAAATGGGAGCTATTCCTGGGCACTAAAGAATTGGTATCGCTTACAGGTTTCTACAAGCAAATTAATGATCCGATCAACTTGGCGCAAACAAGAGGTTCATCCGGTAATTTCATCTACGAGAATACAGGTGATCGGGCCGATGTGTATGGATTTGAATTTGAAACAAGACTGAGTTTGCTGGCGGCTGAGAGTAGCGCTATGCCTGAACTCAACTTAATTCTAAATGCCACAAAGATGTGGTTCAATCAGGATCTGCTTGAAGAGTTCCAATACAATAATGTAACGGAAACCGAATTGCAGGGCGCGTCTGACTTCATTTTGAACGGTACTTTGAGTTTCTCAAATAATAAAGAAAATGAGTTTATGGCTACGCTTACCGGCAATTATTCGTCCGATAAAATACTGGCGCTCGGAGCTCCCGAGGATTTTCAAAATAGTGCCACCTTATTCAATAGTGAAATCATTGAAAAAGGTTTTGCGGCGGTAGACCTTGTGATCAGTAAAAAGTTCAGCCGCGCAATTGCACTGACGTTCTCAGGTAGAAACCTGCTGAATCCAAAACTAGAACAGACCCAGAATATCAAGCCCCTGAACGGGGACCCGTATACCGCCACGGTCAGCTCGTACCGAAAAGGCATTGAGCTTACCTTGGGATTGAAAATAAACTTGAATAGTCATTAAACGATCATGTTTTATAAAATTGAAAAAAATGAAAAAGAGAACAATTAAATTTTTAGGTCTTGCACTACTGGCAACTGCAGTATTTACCGGATGTAACGACGATGATGATCCAACGCCCGTTCCGGTCGACGATGTCATTGAAGCACTGGAAAGCGGTGTTATGGAGGGTGAACTAATGGAAGACTACGCCCTTAATGCATCCATGTCTTATCAACTGACTGGTTCCTTTATCGTGGCCGAAGGAGTTACTTTGACCATTCCTGCCGGAACAAACATTGTTGCAGATAACGGAGGAACCGATGTTTACATTGCCGTCCTTCAAGGGGGCGACATTGAGATTATGGGTACCGAAAGCAGCCCGGTGGTGATGTCCTCAGCAAATGGAAATCCCGGCGACTGGGGTGGTTTAACCATTTGTGGTAATGCAACAACGACAGCCGGCGTTAATGCAGAGGCTGAAGTTGGTGGATTCATCTACGGAGGATCTGACGACAGTGACAACTCAGGAACCATTTCAAACCTGGTCATCATTGGCACCGGAGCCCAAATTAATGCGGAGTCGCAGTACAATGGTGTTTCGTTCTATGCGGTAGGGTCTGGAACAACGGTTGAAAACGTAGCAGTGATCAACGGTTCCGACGACGGTGTGGAGTTCTTTGGAGGTACCGTTTCGGTCACCAACTTATTTTTGCAGAATAACGAAGACGATGCCATCGACTGGACGGAAGGATGGAACGGCACGGTAACCAACGCCTATGTGGAACACACCATTGCCGGTTTCTCAACTGTTGTTGAGGCGGATAAAGACAATGCCAATCCAAAGATTGTCAACCTGACCGCGGTATCAACGGTTGGCGGGACAGCGTTGCAGTTCAAACTGCAATCTGGCGCTACCATCACCGGATTATCCTTGAGCGGCTATGCCACCAGTATTGATATGAAAGACGATGGCCCGCTGTCGAATGTTATCATTGATGGTGAAGCTGCCGATCCTTCGAGAAGCTATAATGCTGAGGCGACAGTTGACCCTAGCGCTTGGAGCTGGGTAGATGCGGAGCTGGCCGAAGTGGTTACCCTGGAGGGTGACGTAACCGCCGATGTTACTTTAGATGCTTCAAAAGCCTACCGCTTGACAGGTTCGTACATTGTGCAGGACGGCGCTTCGTTGACCATTCCCGCCGGAACAAAAATCCATGCTGATGCCGGCGGTACAGAAGTGTACATCGCCGTATTGAAAGGCGGACAAATCTTTATCGACGGTACGGCAGAAGAACCCGTTGTTATTGCTTCTGACTTAGGTTCTCCGGGCGACTGGGGAGGTTTAACCATATGCGGCAAAGCGACAACAACAGCCGGCGTAGATGCGGAAGCCGAAGTAGGCGGTTTCATTTACGGAGGAACGGAAGATGGCGACAACTCGGGTTCGGTCACTTACCTGGTCATTAAAGGTACAGGTGCCCAGATTAATTCTGAGTCACAATACAACGGGGTGTCACTCTACGCCGTAGGTTCGGGCACCACCCTCGAAAATATTGCCGTAATCAACGGTTCCGACGATGGTGTTGAGTTCTTCGGAGGCACCGCTTCCGTTACCAATATTTACCTGGAAAACAACGAGGATGATGCAGTTGACTGGACCGAAGGCTGGAGCGGTGGCGTGACCAACACTTATATTTCACACACCATTGCAGGCTTCTCTACAGCTTTCGAAGCCGATAAGGTAAACAACAACCCCCAGTTTGCAAACGTAACCGCGATTTCAACGGTTGGAGGTACGGCATTACAGTTCAAGTTAGAGTCCGGTGCAACCATTACCAACCTTTATTTAGAAGGCTACGAAACCAACATTGATATGAAAGATGGTGGCGCCCTGTCGAATGTGAAAATCGATGGCGTGGATGCCGATCCAACTGCGACCTATGATGCGGGTACAAAAGTCGATATTTCAGCGTGGAGCTGGATTGAAGCAAGTTTATAAGCGATCTAAATAAACATCATCACCATATTGAAGTTTAATCAAGCTTCAATTCCCGTAAATCTGTAAAGCCCCAGTTCGTTGGAACTGGGGCTTTTTACTTGAATCACAAATAGCTGGTCTTCACTGATCATGTTGATAGTTTCTGGAAGTTTAGTCAAACTTTGAGCATTTCCCCGTCTTTTTTAACGGTTTGATTATGTATTTGAGATGAACTCGAAAACATGAAAAAAGTAACTTTAATTCGCCTATTGATGGTTATCGTGGTTTTTCAAGCTTGCCAGGAGAATGAAGTGAGACCATTAGATTTTTCTGAAGTAAATATTGAAGTAGATGTTGAAACAGACATTTGCGATTGCCTAACAGAGGTTTGTTCTCCGGAGCCTGGTTTGTTAATAGCCTATGGATTAGTGGAAAGAATGATTGCTCTTACTGATTATGATGAAGTAAGAATATTCCAGGGTGATATCATGCTTCCCGATGAACAAATAGGTAGGATGTTAGGCATTGAAGATGGGTGAGCAATGATTTAAGCTTCCTATTCACGGACTATCGCAAGGCCTTCGTTTAAGGAACTGTCGTTTGCCCAGATTCTGGATGCTATTTCAAACCGAACTTTTAATGGCAGCTTGTTTACTTACTCCGATTGGGACGGCAACCTGACTGAAACACGGATTGATCATCTGGACCTTCGCTGGGAGATGTTTTTACAAAGAGGCCAGATCTTCTCAGTAAGTGCTTTCTACAAGAGATTTGATGATCCCACTGAATTGGTGTGCATACCGGAACAGCAAACAAGTACCGAATACCAAACACGAAATGCGGGCGATGGCCAATTGTTTTGGGTAGAAGTGGAATTCAGAAAAGACCTGGATTTTATTGCCCCTTAATGGAACAATTTCAACCTGAGCGGTAACCCGACCGTGGTGGAATCTCAGATCGACATGACCAGCACCGGGCTTTTCCGCGATATCTACATCAAGCCATTTCACAGCCTGAATAAAAAGATCGGGAAAGATCAAAACACAGCCATCGAGCTGAAGGTGTCCAACCTTCTGGACAGCACAATGGAAACCTACTGTTAGTCCTACCAGGCTGAAGATCAGCTCAATATCTTCATCAGTCCGGGAAGAACATTGGGGATTGGTTTGAGCCACCAGTTTTGATGGTTGGATAGCTGTAAGCTGCAAGTTTTGCATCTGCTGGGTATGGAGTAGCCCTAATGACTAGCTCATGCTTTCATTCGTCCTCATCAACGTGGTGGCTTCGTGCTTAAAAAAGCTGGAGCGACGAATTCGTTTGACAGCATGCCTTAAGGCTATTGGATTTTTGGTAACTTTGCCGGAAATTCAATTCGCATGGAATCAACACGTCAACAAAAAATAAGCCGGCTGCTGCAAAAAGAACTGGCTGATATTTTTCAGAAAGAAAGCCGAACCCTGTTTATGGGGAAGATGATCAGTGTAACCATTGTACGGGTCACACCCGATCTGGCTTTGGCCAAATCGTATGTTAGTATTTTCCCAACCGAAGAGCGCAAGGAAGTGCTGAAACAGATCCGGATCGCCAATCCGAAAATCCGGGGCATGCTGGGACGCAGGGTAGGCAAGCAGTTACGTGTGATTCCTGAACTGGAGTTTTACATTGACGACAGCTTGGACTACATCGATAACATTGATCGCCTCTTAAATACGTAAGCATGCAGTACGATCCCATCAAGCGTTCTTTGGGGAGGGTGTTTAACCGGCATCCTTTCTTGAGAAAAATATTTTATCGCCTGCTCGATTGGCTGTTGCTGCGCTCGTGGCATATCCGAAAGGAGTTGCGAAAGCTGAAAAGGAATGGCTTGAGCAAGCCTGTAATTTTGGATGCCGGCTCCGGTTTTGGCCAATACACCTATCGGATGTCGAAGCTTTTTCCGGAATCAAAAATTGTTGCGGCCGATATTAAACCCGAACAGATTGCTGACTGCAACCAGTTTTTCGAGCAAACAGGTAAGTCAGACCAGGTGAGTTTTCAATATGCCGATCTGACCAAATATACCAACCCTGAAACCTACGATTTGGTGCTTTCCATTGATGTAATGGAGCATATAGAAGAAGACACCAAGGTATTTGAAAACTTTTTCCACTCGATGAAAAAAGGTGGCGTACTGCTCATTTCAACTCCATCGGATCAGGGTGGGTCCGATGCGCATGATCACGATCATGAAGCGGGTGGTGTGCACGGCTTTATTGACGAGCATGTGCGTGACGGCTACAACATTGGAGAGATAGAGAAAAAGCTGAAAGCGGCCGGATTTAGCCGGGTGGAAGTGCGCTACTCTTATGGTGCTCCCGGAAAGATTTCGTGGCGTTTATCGATGAAATATCCGATTTTAATGCTGGGAGCCAGTAAGCTGTTTTTTATTCTGCTGCCTTTCTATTATTTGCTGGTCTTTCCACTTTGCGCCGTGTTGAATTATCTGGATGTCAGCAATACGCACACCACCGGAACCGGATTGATTGTTAAAGCCTATAAATAGTTGAAACTCGCCTTTTACATAGCACGCCGTTACTTGGTATCACGGAAATCAGCCAACATTGTCAACCTGATTTCGGCCATTTCGGTGGTGGGTGTGGCGATCGGTACCATGGCGCTGATTGTCGTTCTTTCAGCTTTTAACGGGATTGACTCCTTTATTGAGGGCATGCTTTCCAACTTCGATCCTGACTTAAAAATAACGGCTGTCCAAGGCAAGAGTTTTTCGCTGGACGATGCCGATTTTGATTCCGTCAAGCAATTGACGGGAGTCGTTAGTTATGCTGAAGTGGTGGAGGAGAACGCCCTGTTAAGTTACGAGGGCCGCTTGAAATATGCCGTCGTAAAAGGTGTGGCCACCGATTATGCTGAGTTTTCGGGATTGGATTCAGTGATGATTGACGGGGAGTTCTTTCTGAAAAAGGGATCGCAAAACTATGCGGTCATCGGCGAAGGGGTGCGGTATGAATTGTCTGTTGGCTTGTCGTTTGTGAGCCCAATCTATGTCAATGTTCCCCGACGGGATTTTAGAAGCACGATTAATATCGACCAGTCGTTGAATCGTGGGCACGTTTTCCCATCGGGATCTTTTTCAGTTGAGCAGGAAATCGACAGCAAGTATATTCTGGTGCCTTTGGATTTCGCCCGCTCGCTTTTTGAGCTGGAAGGGCGGCTGACTTCGCTGGAGCTGAAAGTGGATGATCAGGATGATGTGTCACGGATAAAAGCCAGTGTTCAGAAGCTTTTGGGAGCGCAATTCCTTGTTCAGGATCGCTATGAGCAGCACGAATTTCTGTACCGGGTGATGCGTTCGGAAAAGTGGTCGAGCTTTCTAATTTTGAGCTTTATCCTGGTGATTGCCTCTTTCAACCTGCTGGGCTCGCTCACCATGATTATTATCGACAAAAAAGACGACATTAAAATACTCGGAAGCATGGGAGCGAACAAGAAACTGGTTCGGCAAATTTTTCTTTTCGAAGGCTGGCTGGTTTCGTTTTCCGGAGCCGTTGGCGGATTAATTCTTGGTGTTGTGCTGGTATGGGCCCAGTCCCGATTTGAGCTTCTGAAACTTCCAGGAGACGGGTCATTTGCATTGTCAGCCTATCCGGTCGATTTGCAACTGATTGATGTGTCCGCAACCTTTTTAATTGTGCTTTGCATTGGCTTTTTCGCAGCTTGGTACCCGGTTCGTAGTATTTCTTCGGATTTGACTTAGCGTTTCATAATCCCGTAGCAGAGAATTTTCAGAATATTATCGACACCTTTTTCCAGGTTCACGGCTCCGTAATTTCCGGCAGACATCGGCATTTCCAGTCCTTTGATGGCTGTGGTAATTCCAATGGCCGCCAAGGTGAAATCGTAAATTTCGAACTCATTTTTCCGGACACCTTCAATCAAAATCCGTTTGATCATCCGGATTTCTTCCTGGTCGTATTTGTCTTTGATGTTGTCGATGAATTCAATGGCGGTTACGTCGTTCTCAAGCGCATGGTAAAAATTGGCCAGCCCGCGGTAGGTCGTGAGTTTAGTAAGAATGTATTCGCGCAGTTTTTCAACCGGGTCGGTATTCCTAAGAACTACTTTTTCCAGTTCGCGACGTAGCACATCCACTTCTTTCATGATAACAGCCTGAAAAAGATCTTCTTTGCTGTCGAAATAGTAGTACAATGAACTTTTTCCTTTACGAACAGCATTGGCGATATCGTCGAGCGTTGTTTTTTTATAACCGTATTTGCTGAAGATGTCCTGAGCAATCTTCAAAATATTTTCGCGGTTGGCATCTCGTTTGTTCGCGCCGTTCTGACTATTCATGACCATTTTGCTTCTATTTTTTTAACAGGGCTAAAGATATTCAATTTTTCGAATAGTTGGGGCCTATTTTTCGCCTGAAAAAAAAGCTATTCCTCAACGAGTTTAAAATCAAGTTGTTTTCGTTCGAGGTTGGCCCGCATAATTTCGACTTTGACATCTTCGCCAAGCTGATATTTTTTGTTGCTGTGTTTTCCAACCAGGCAGTAGTTCTTCTCGTCGAAGATGTAAAAATCATCACCCAATTCGCGAATAGGGACCATGCCTTCGCATTTGTTCTCCAGCTCAACATAAATTCCCCAATCGGTGATTCCAGAGATGACTCCAGGGAATATCTCGCCGATTTTGTCTTTCATAAATTCCACCTGCTTGTATTTGATTGACGATCGCTCGGCGCTGGATGCCCGTGATTCCATTTCGGATGAATGGTGGCACATGTCTTCGTATTTTTGTGCATTGGCCGATCGTCCCTCGTTGAGATAGCGATCGAGCAAGCGGTGAACCATGATGTCGGGGTAACGGCGGATGGGGGAGGTAAAGTGCGAGTAAAACTGGAAGCCGAGTCCGTAGTGGCCGATGTTGCGGGTGGAATACACTGCTTTGGCCATCGATCGAATCGCAAGGGTTTCAATCACGTTTTGCTCATTTTTTCCTTTTACGTTGTCCATCAGCTTATTCATCGATTTGGAGATGGCGCTGGCGCTGGTGGTTTGAATGCCATAGCCAAACTTCTGGATGAAGTGGTTGAAATTCTCCAATTTTTCCGGGTCTGGTTTGTCGTGAATCCGGTACACAAAGGTTTTGGCTTGCCGCTTGCCTTTGGTTTTTCCGATAAATTCAGCCACTTTTTTGTTGGCTAACAGCATGAATTCTTCAACCAACTGGTTACTTTCCTTAGCTACCTTAAAATATACCGACAAGGGTTTGCCTGTTTCCTCTTCAATTTCAAACTTCACTTCTACCCGGTCAAACGCCAGCGAGCCTTCTTTGAAGCGCCGGCTTCGAAGTTTAAGGGCCAGTTGATGCAAAGTCAATACTTCATTTTTCAAGTCGCCTTCACCGGTTTCAATAATTTCCTGGGCTTCTTCGTAGGTAAATCGCCGGTTCGAGTTGATGATGGTACGGCCAAACCACTGGTTGCTGATGTCGGCATTGTCATCAAGGTGGAAAATGGCCGAATAGCAAAGTTTGTCTTCATTGGGCCGGAGTGAGCAAACACCGTTTGACAGGTGTTCGGGCAGCATCGGCACCACGCGGTCGACCAGGTAAACCGAAGTGGCCCGCGAGTACGCTTCATCATCGAGAATGGTGTTGGGGCGGATGTAGTGGCTGACATCGGCAATGTGAATGCCAACTTCCCACAGGCCATTGTCGAGTTTGCGCAGCGAAAGGGCATCGTCAAAATCCTTTGCATCGTGCGGGTCGATGGTGAAAGTTGTAGTATCACGCAGGTCGCGCCGATCTTTTATCTCTTCCTCTGAGATTTCCAGGGGAATTTTTTCTGCGGTCTTCAGCACGCTTTCTGGAAAACGAAGGGGCAGGTCAAATTCTGCGAGAATGGCATGCATCTCCGTTTCGTGTTTGCCCGAGTCGCCCAGTACTTCAATAATCTCGCCAAACGGATTTTTGGCTTTTTGCGGCCACTCGGTAATTTTACCAATGGCTTTTTGCCCGTCTTTGGCGCCGTTCAGCTTTTCATTAGGAATAAACAGGTCGAAGCCGACTTTGCCAACCGGGATTAAAAAGGCAAAGTTTTTTGATCGTTCAACCGTTCCCACAAAGGTCGATTTTGCCCGCTCTATGATTTCGGTAACTTCGCCTTCGAGTTGGTGCTTCTTACGCCGGGCATACAGCGAAACCCGCACTTTGTCGCCTTCCATGGCGTGGTTCAGGTTGCGTTGCGAAACCAGCACCGGCTGATCAACTTCTTCCGAATTGACGTACGCAAAGCCTTGCGGCTGCATGTCAACACGTCCGCAAACATCGCCTCCGCGCGATTTAAGCTTGAACTTGCCACGTTGAACCTGTTCGAGGTTTTCGTTTTCGGCCAGCTCATCCAGCACTACATTGATGAGTTTCCGGGTTTCCGGATCTTTGACGCCCAATAGGTTGCCCAATTGTTTGTAATTGTAGGTTTTTTGCGGGTCACCGTAAAAGACGTCCAGAATTGCTTTTTTGAGTTGGGGTTTATTGAAGTTGGAAAGATTTTTCGATTTTTTCTTCCAGTGTTTATTCTTAGCCATTGTTTTAAATTTTTCCTGAAGTTAGCGGATTCAATACGAATAAAAAAGGGGAAAGCATGAATTTGCATTCCCCTTAGCGCATTTTTATTTTTTCAGTAATTAGTCATTGCTGTACATTGTTTTGATCGGGTAGATGTCCAGTTTTTCAACCCAAAGTTCTCCGCCCGTATTGTATAGAACAAGTTCTTTGGCATCTGGTTCAGCCGTAAAACAGGAGCTTAATACGGCTTTGCCGCCATTGCCGAAAATTTCAATGGATGTGCGGTCAAGCAGGATTTCCAGTTGAACTTTTCCATCTTCAGGAGCGAGTACTACACCTTGACCAAGGCAGGATAGAACTTGTTTGGTGGCATCGTAGCGGATTTCAACTCCGCTGGCTTTTTTGGAGTTTCGAACCACAAAGCCAAAGCTGTTGACCGTTTTTAGATGAAAGGTTCCTTTAATGTGCAGGCAGTCACCTTTCACTTTTTTGGTCAGGTTTTTATCCAATCCCGGAATCAGGTTTTCATCTTCCCAGCTGTGCCCTTTTTCGTGGATCAGCTCAATTTCTTTGACGGGTGTTCGGATCAGCCGGATGCCTTCGAGGTAGGTTTGCAGGGAAAGCTCTGTTGGGAAGGTCATTTGTCCATTGAACGGCATGTCCGGGTATTCGCCGCCACGCATCCAAGCCAGTTGAATAATCCGACCGTCTTCTCCCGGAATATTGTTGAAGGTTTGAGTGGCATAGAAATTCTTGCCAAAGTCACCCTGCATTTTCGGTGTTTCCGGGGTAAATTGTTTGCCATCAAAGGCTCCGATGATATACGACCCGTCTCCATCAAAAATAACCCAGCGGCTATCGTCCGATCGACGGTTTACCGATAGTTTGACCAAGTCGGGACATTCGTAGAAGCCAGCCAGGTGACTTTCAAAATTCCAGTCGGTTAAGTTTTCAGAAGAATAAAAAGAGAAGCCTTGTCTGCTTTTTTCACCATCGGGCATTCGCCACAATACCAGAACGTATTTTTGGCTTTCCTGGTGCCAAAAGGCTTTCGGATCACGTGCATCGTCTTGTTCATTAAACGGAATGACGGGGTTATTGGCGTATTTTGTCCAGGTTCTTCCTTTGTCGGTGCTGTAGGCAATTCGCTGGCCATTGTCCTTGCTGGTGTAAAAAACCAGCATGGTTTTGGTATCTCCTTGCTGAAGCCTCAGCAAGTTGTTTTCATCGATGATGGCCGAACCCGAGTAGGCTGTCGCAAAATCCTTTTCTTTTGAATCATTATCCGGGAAGATAGCGATTGGCAAATGTTCCCAGTGAACCAGGTCGGTACTGACAGCATGTCCCCAGTGCATAAATCCCCACTCAGTGTCAAACGGATTATGCTGATAAAACAGGTGATATTCGCCCTCGAAAAAGATCAACCCATTGGGATCATTCATCCAATTTTCGGCCGGAGTAAAATGAAATTGCGGGCGGTAAGACTCATCATACGAATGCTTTTGAGCGTTTACCGAACTGACTAACACGAATAAACAAAATAAAATGAGAAGGTTATGCGAACTTTTCATGCTTGGTTTGTTAAGACAATAAACAAGACGTACAAATTAACAAAAATAAGACAAGATTTCTGTTAATTTTGAATTCGAAAATTGAAGATTAAATCATGAAGCGGATATTACTGGCAGCGATGGTCACTGTGCTGGCTTTTTCAGCTTTTTCACAGCAGAGGTGGCGGAAAGAGGGGGTGACGTTTCCTGCGCCGATTTGTTATGGATCAGATAAAAACCACGAAAGTTTTATTGATGCTCCCGATGAATTCCTGAAGCGGCTGAAATCTACGGAGCAAAAAAAGTCCTCTATTGTTGTCTCTTATATTGGTTTTGAAGAGGAACCTCAAGCGGCATTTCAGTACGCTGTAGAAATTTGGGAACATCTGATTGCATCGCCTATTCCAATTTACATGACTGCCCGTTGGACTAGTTTGGATGAAGGTGTTCTGGGAAGTTGCGGACCAACTTCTTTTTTTGAGAATTTCGAGGCGGCGCCTTTGAAGGACCGCTACTATCCGGTTGCGTTGGTTGAAAAGCTCCAGGGAGAAGAAATTACAGATGCCTCCTATCCGGACATGATCGCCCAGTTTAACAGCGACAATGAAGATTGGTACTTCGGCGTAGATGGTAACACTCCCATTGGCAAATACGATTTTGTTTCGGTTGTTTTGCATGAGATAGCTCATGGCCTGGGCTTTACAGGATTCTTTTATGAACAGGATGGGCTGGGGACCTATGGCGATATATTGCCGTATCCGGGAATATTTGACGAGTTTGTGATTACAGGATCGGGATCACAGTTGGTTGATACGGCGATATTTTCAAACCCATCAGCTTCACTTCTCCAGCAGTTCCGGTCCAACAACTTGTATTTTCGAAGTGAGTCGGCCAAGTCCGTCAGCAATAATGATGGTTATCCAAGATTATATGCTCCTGCAACTTTTGACGAAGGCTCCAGTATTTATCACTTGCACGAGTCCACTTACGATGTAGGCGATACTAATTCCCTGATGACGCCTTTCTTCGATCGGGCCGAAGCGGTGCATGATCCCGGCCCGATGACGCTGGCCATGTTTGCCGATATGGGCTGGGTGTTCACCAGCATTCTTCATGATCCGGTTGGCGATAGAGAGCTTGCCGAGGCGATTGTGATTGAAGCTGAAATACAAACAGATTCTGAAATTGACAGCACTTCGGTTATGCTGATTTATTCCGATGATGGTTTTGCGAATGCAGATACCCTGCCGCTGGTTTATTCGGCCACCCAGGGCTTGTTTGTGGCTCAGCTGGACGGTCTGACCGAAGGCACTTATGAATATTATTTGCGCGTGGTTGACGTGACCGACCGGACATTCTTCCTGCCTGGAGCAGTTCCCGACGAGTATTTTGAGTTCAAGATTGGAGCGGATCTCGTTGCACCGGTAGTTTCTCATCAGCCGGTGAAAAGCATGCTCGAAAGCGATTTGTCGGCAGAGATTGTGGTTGAAGCATCCGACAATATTGGTGTTTTAGGAGTTGGGATGGAATTCATTCTGAATGATGGACCTGAACTGGCGTTGATCCTTGAAGATCAAGGAGGCGATGTTTATCGGGCAATTTTGGAACTGCAGGATTTGGTGGATGGCGATTCAGTTCGGTACAGGATCATTGCTGTTGACAGCTCTTCGAATGCCAACCAAACCATTTTGCCTGACGATGGTTATTACACCATTGCTATCGATGGTTTGTATGAAGCGGTGAAAACCTATACCAATGATTTTAATTCGGAAACCCGCGATTTTATTCTAGCCGATTTTTCCATCGGTGTAGAAGATTTATTCAGCAATGGGGCTTTGCACAGTCCACACCCGTATCCCAGCCCCGATGAAGATGATGTGACCTATAATTTTGCCACCCTGTTAAAATACCCTATCGTTATTGACGACCGAGCGATGATGTCGTTTCGCGAAGTGGTGCTGGTAGAGCCTGGAGAGCCTGGCAGCCAGTTTGGCGATGATGATTTTTGGGACTACGTTATCGTTGAAGGTTCGAAAACCGGAACAACCGATTGGTTGCCTTTGATAGATGGCTATGATTCCGGAGCCAAGACAAGTTGGAAAACCGTTTACGAGCGGGGTATTCAGGGAAATAATTCAACTGAGGTTGGCCGGGCAAGTTACTACATCAATCGGGAATTGAGCTTGGTTGCGAATGAAAACTTTCAGGCAGGCGACACGATATTTATCCGCTTTCGCTTGTTTTCTGATCCTTATGCTCACGGCTGGGGTTGGGCGATTGATGATCTGAGAATTCAGGATCCGCCAACTGCTTTCGATGATGTGGCATATTCGCCCGGCGAAATCCTTGTTTTTCCGAATCCTGTTCGTGATCAGCTGTTCGTGCAAGGGAGTTTCAAATCGAATGTGGGTCAGCTTATTTTATCTGTTTATAATGGGCATGGTCAGTTACTTAGTAAGGAGGATATTACTCCCGGATCAAATCAACTGCGACACACGTTGGATGTTGAATCGCTCAGGCCAGGTTTGTATTTAATTTCTTTTGGTTTTGAAAACGGACAATTGATCACGCATAAATTTGTGAAACAATAAGTGCATTAATAAAATTAGTCTGAATAAATCAATGCAACTGACTGATAAACATTGTTTTGTTTGTCGTTTGTCCGACCTTTTTTTAATAATTTCAGGATGCTAGGTTTTGATTTTAAAAGAAATACCTATCTTTGCTTTCAAATTCGAAGAAAATGAAGCTTATTTTTAGCAATACATTTTATTACTGGTATTATTATTTCGGTTCACAAAACGGGATTGAGCAGTAATGTATTGTTAAAATTTGAAGAAATAGATTACATGAAAGGTCCCGAAAAATCGGGACCTTTTTTTTATACTTAAAAACGATGAATGTAACAGTTATAGGATTGGGTCTAATTGGAGGATCGATTGCCAAAGACCTCCGGAAAAGCGGCTTTGCCACCGCGATTATCGGAGTGGATTCGAACAGCACTCATGGTGAAAAAGCAAAAAAAATCGGATTGGTCGATCAGGTTTTACCATTGGAAGCTGCGGTAGGAAAAGCTGATTTGGTGGTTATTGCCATACCGGTAGATAAGATTAAATTGCTTTTGCCGCAGGTGCTTGATTTGGTGTCGGACCGCACAACAGTTGCCGATATGGGTTCCACCAAAAAGGAACTTTGTGATGTTGTTGAAAATCATCCGAAGCGAAGAAATTACGTTCCCGCACACCCCATGTCGGGAACGGAGAATTCGGGGCCCGATGCTGCGTTGGAAGGCCTTTTCAGTAATAAGATCGCAATTATTTGCGATCACGAGAAAAGCGGGCCTCAGCATTTGGCGTTGATCGAGAAAATGTTTCAATCCATGGGAATGGACATTGCCTACATGTCGGCTGATGAGCAGGACCACAGCACCGCTTTTATTTCGCACTTGCCCCATGCCGCGGCCTATGCTTTGGCCAACGCGGTGCAAGACAAGGAGGATCGGTCCATTATTTTCGACCTGGCCAGTGGTGGATTTCGGTCGACGGTTCGGTTGGCTAAAAGCGCGCCTTCGATGTGGGGACCGATTTTTCAGCAAAACAAAAGTTACGTGGTGGAATCGCTGGAAGTTTACATCAAGCACCTGATTGATTTTAAGGACAGCATTCAGCGCGACGAAAAAAGAATGTATGAATTGATGAACAAAGCGAATAATATTCGGTCTATACTTGGTGGAGAAAATTCATCGCTCATAAAGAACGAAGAGAAGATTGTTAAATTTTACACAAAATAAGATGGGAATAGAATTAGACATCAGACCAATGAAAGATTGGTTGCCACAGCTGGATAACCCGCTGTTGATTTCGGGTCCATGCAGCCTGGAGTCTGAAGAACAAACATTGGATACCGCTCACCAATTGGCCAAAGACAAGCGGGTTTTTGTTTTTCGTGGTGGCGTTTGGAAACCCCGGACCCGACCCGGAAGTTTTGAAGGAGTGGGGTCGATTGGATTGAAATGGCTGCAGAAAGTGAAAAAAGAAACCGGCTTGCCGGTGGGCACTGAAGTTGCCAATGCGCAACACACCGAAGAAGCGCTGAACGCCGGGCTGGATGTGCTTTGGATTGGTGCGCGCTCTACGGCAAGTCCGTTTGTGGTGCAGGAAATAGCCGATGTGGTGAAAGGAACCGATGCGGTTATTATGGTGAAAAACCCGGTTAACCCCGACGTTCAGCTGTGGATGGGAGCGCTGGAGCGATTGAACCAGGCAGGCATTAAGAACCTGGTAGGAATTCATCGTGGTTTTACTTCCTTTGGCGATTCGAAATACCGGAACTATCCCAACTGGAAAACATTTATTGAATTGCGGCGCTTGTTGCCCAATCTGCCTGTGATCTGTGATCCGAGCCACATTGCCGGCAAACGAGAATTATTGTTTGAAGTGTCGCAAAAAGCCTTCGACTTGGGCATGGATGGGCTGATGATTGAATCGCACCGCGATCCGTCTTGTGCCCTGAGTGATAAAGAACAGCAAGTGACACCGGCTGAGCTGGCGAAGATTTTGGATAAATTGATTATCCGTCAAGCCACATCAACAAATAAGCAGTTTGAAAATCAATTGGAGCTTTTGCGCAATCGAATTGATGCGTTGGATACAGAACTGATGGAAGTACTTTCGTCCCGTATGGAGATTGCCCGTGAAATTGGACGATACAAAAAGGAAAATAACGTCACTGCCTTACAAATTAGTCGGTGGACTGAATTGATGAATAACCGCATCGCTGTGGGCGAAAAGCTTAATCTGAACAGGACCTTTGTGCAAATTTTGTTTCAATTGATTCACGAAGATTCGGTCCGGATGCAGACCGAAATTATGGACGAAGAATAGGCGAAGATAATTTTTGCAAATTGAGAAGGGAATGCCGATGGTAGTCCCTTTTTTAGGTCAATAGCTCCCCGAGTTTTTTTAGAGCTTTTTGCATGCCTTTCTCAATCGACTGGTAATCTTTCACTTCTTTGCAGGTGTAAATAAACATGATTGCCACTTGCTGCCCCTTGGGAATGGAATCGTAGAAGGCCGGTTTGCTCAGTCGGTAAGCCTCGCGCATGCGTCTTTTTAGCAGATTGCGCGTTACGGCCAACTTGAAATTTCGTTTGGAAACCGAAAAGCTTACCTCGGCCGGATGTGGGCTGAATAACGAAGTCTTCAGGTAGACAACTTTCAATGGAAAGATGTAGAATGAAGCGCCCTGTTCGAATAATCTTTCGATCAGCTTGGTGCTGCAGAGCCGTTCTTTTTTGGTAAGCTTGAAGGTGTGCATGATAATGGCGAAAATACAATAAAAAAAGGGGAATAATCTTCCCCTTTTCAATCGAATATGAGTTGAAATAATCTTTTAGCTCGACTTGTTGTGGTTCTTAATGTACTGCTCTAAGGCCATAGTCATTGATGGTGCCTGAGCCGTTGGTGCCTGAATATCCAGCCGAAGTCCGGCATCAATAACTGCTTTGGCTGTGGTTGGTCCAAAAGAAGCAATTTTGGTGCTGTTCTGCTCAAAATCCGGAAAATTCTGAATCAGAGACTTAATGCCCGAAGGACTGAAGAAAACCAGGATGTCATAGTTGACTTCTTTTAAATCAGACAAATCGCTGCTGATGGTTTTGTAAAGAATAGCTTTGGTGTAGTTGAATCCTCCTTTATCAAGCAGTTGAGGAATTTCTTGTTTGTGAATGTGTGATAAGGGAACCAAAAACTTTTCGCTTTTCTGTTTTTTCATCACTTCCATCAGGTCTTCGAAACGACCAGCTCCAAAAAAGATTTTCCTCTTTCTGTAGACAATGTACTTTTGCAGGTAGTAAGCGGTAGCTTCCGAAATGCAGAAGTATTTCATCGTGTCGGGAACGGTAACACGTGTTTCCTGACAAATCCTGAAAAAATGATCAATGGCGGTGCGACTCGTAAAAATCACAGCAGAATGATCAAGAATCTGAATTCTTGTTTGTCTGAATTCTTTCCCGGAAACACCTTCTACCTGAATAAATGGCCTGAAATCGACCTGTACGTTCGTCTTTTCAGCCAAGTCAAAATAAGGTGATTTTGTAGATTCAGGTTTTGGCTGCGAAACTAATATTTTCTTGATTTTCAAGTTGTAAAACTTTTAAATTATTTAATCCCGTTTTTAACCAATACCAAATTGTAGATAAAAATCAACGGTAAAATTTCAAGGGTACAAAGGTACAAAATCAAATAAAATATAGAAAAATGTTTTGTCATTAATATTTTTGCGCCTCGAACTAACAATAATAGATAGAAGGCCACGCAAATTAAAAGCCCTGTATAGAAGACCAGCCGTGGATTCTGCAATGTTGTAAATGCAATGACTAAGGTCACCGGAATTAAAAATAATCCTAAAATCCGATTGTGAAGATTCATATTATACAGGAATTCAGTTGTTTCTGATGTCGCTTCGGCGACGATTCCCGAGAACGAATAGGCCAATCGTTTTAAAGTGTAGTAGCTGACCACGAGTCCCAAGATGATGAGATAGGTCAAAAAATCGGCTTTTTGGAATGAACCACTAAATTCGGCAAAAAACTGAAAGATGAATATGCTGAAGATAAAATAGAAAATCAAATCCAGCCGGAAGGAGGCGTGGGTAATGCTTACCGAGCGATCGCGAAACAGACGACTTGATGTAGCGTAGTTCACGATCGCATGAAAAAGCTGGTTCAGGTATTTACTAAAGAACAAGCGAACCGTAGCCAGCAAAATGAGAACCAGAATGAAAATACCAATGAACCAGTCGGGTTTATCGCGGGAGATTGACTTTTCGGGTAAGCCTATTCCTGGTTGGGAATCTCTCTCCCAGAATGATTCCACTTTGCGAGCATCAATTGGCTTAATATAATCAAGTATTGTAATCGACTCTGGTCTTGCGCGTGCAGTTTGGGTGGCCGCCCGGGGTGCTTTTTGTTCTGCTGGTTTCACGGCGGTTGTGCTGTCATTCTGACTGATGCTATCGAGCTGACGGATAGATTGGGCTTGAACCAGTGCAGGCGACAAGTTGATGATACCGGACGAGTCCGTTTCAACAATGTGATTGAGCTGTTTTAAAAGGGTATCATTTCGTGTCGCTTGCTGTAACATGCCAATCTCTTGTAAATTCCATACAAAAATAAGGATTTCCAAGGTTAATTATACTGGCTTGTTACCTTTGTTCCAAAAAATAGTTATCAACCATTCCATGTTATCAGACAACCGATTTTATTTGGCTCCGTTACAGGGATTCACCGACTTTGTTTACCGAAGGTGTCATCATCAGTTTTTTGGGATTATTGATGCGTTTTACATTCCGTACATCGCGATCGGTCCCGGGCAAAAAATCAGGAATAGTCAACTTCGTGATTTGCTGCCTGAAAACAACGCGGGCGTGCCGGTGGTTCCGCAGGTTTTGTGTTCCAATGCTGATGAGCTCAGACACCTTGCCGGAGAGGTTAGGCGAATGGGCTATTCAAACATCAACCTGAACCTGGGCTGCCCTTATCCAATGGCAACTAAACGCGGCCGTGGAACAGGTTTGCTGGAAAATCCGGAGCAACTGAAAAGTGTGTTGGATGTTTTGTTTTCTGAGTTTGATTTTCAGATTTCGGTTAAGTTTCGATCAGGGCTGATTGACGAGGAACCCATTTGGGAAAGACTGCCATTACTGCAAGATTATCCGTTCGAACAACTGATCTTTCATCCGCGCACCGCGAAGCAGTTGTATAAAGGATCAGCCAACAGGCGGTTGTTTGGCCAACTTTGTTCTGCCACAGGAAAATCAATGGTTTACAACGGCGACATTCAGTCGGCCCGCGATTTGGAGGAAATCAGAAGTCTGGTCCCCACGCAGAGTGAGTGGATGATTGGTCGGGGTTTATTGAGTGATCCCTTGCTGATTCACCGATTAAGAGGTCAGATCTTTGACGAACAGGTGGAGCTGGATTTGATGCGGGAGTTTCATCAAATCATTTTGGATGCCTACCGAAGTGCATTTCGGGATGAAGGGCAGGTGCTGATGAAGATGAAACAATTTTGGAGCTATTTTGCCAATCGCTTTCCAAATGCCTTAAAAGTGTACAAGCCTATCAAAAAGGCATCGAAACTTGGCAAATTTCTTGAGATTTATCCGGCTGCTTTTCAACATTTGTGATTGAATCACTTTTTCAAAGCGAGAGAGATAATAATTAGTTAACATTTCCCTTCTTGCTGTTTCTTCCCATTTTTGTTCTGCGTTTCTTATTGAAAATAAGATGCTTGAGTCTTTTTTTGAAGGAAACTCTAAGTTTCTTTCCGTCGTAGAAGCGAAGTGTTGGCGGGCTTTGATAATTTATACATCTAAATGTATAGATATTTATATATAAACCATTATTTTTGTCCCCTACAGAAAACAAAAAAAGACTGAAAAGTATGAAACGAAGATTACACCTTTATGTTTTATTTCTGAGCCTTGGGTTGCCATTGATCACCACGGGGCAAACAAAGTCGCTTAGTTTGGATGAAGCGCTGGAGCTGGCAAAAAATAACAACTTGTCAGCCAGGAGCGCCGAAGCCCGCGAAAAAGCAGCGCAAGGAGCTTACCGAATGACTAACTCCGTGTTTTTGCCTGGCTTGGCTGTAAGTCACACCGGTGTGAAAACGAATGATCCGCTGTCGACTTTCGGCTTTAAACTAAAACAGGAAACCGTTACCGAGGCTGATTTTAATCCGGCCACGCTGAATGATCCGGATGCAATTGAGAATTACAATACAAAGATTGAATTGCAGCAGCCCATTCTGAATATCGATGGACTTTACGCCCGCAAAGCTGCCCGGAACCAGTACGAAGCCATGGCACTTCAAAGCGACCGGGCGCACCAACAGGTCCGTTACGAAGTGAAGCGGGCTTACTTTCAGGTGGAACTGGCTCAATCGGCAGTTAAAGTCATACAACAATCGGTTGAAGTCGCCGGAGAGGCGTTGAAACTAACCAAGGACAATGAAGCACAAGGATTCGTAAAACACGCGGATGTGCTGGAAGCCTCGGTTCGTTTTGAAGAGCGCCGCGATCAGCTGAAGGAGGCCGAAAACCAGAAACAATCGGCGACCGAATACCTGGCTCACTTGCTTGGCATCGATCTGGGGACTAATATTCTGCTTACCGATTCGATGACTCGCGATCCTAGCTTGTTTACCTGGAATGTTGGCTCAGCGGAGCTGGAACAACGCTCTGACCTCAAAGCCATGCAAAAACAAATAGCAGCCGGAGAGCATATGCTTCATTCCGAGAAAATGAAATTTATTCCCCGACTGAATGCTTTTGGAGCTTACGAATGGAACGACCGGGAGATTCTGGGCATGTCGGCCAGCAACTACCTGGTTGGTGCCAGCCTCACCTGGGATTTGTTCAGTGGATACAAAAATATGGGAAGTATTCAGCAGGCCGGTGCCCAGCTCGAAGAAGCCGAATACCAGTATCAGGACTATCTGTCTCAGAGCCAAATGCAGCTCAACAATGCCAAGCGAAAGCTGGAATTAAGCTTTCAGCAAATTCAGTCGGGCAAGCTGGCCAAAGAACAGGCCGAAGAGTCGTTGCGAATTCGGACCAACCGCTTTGAGCAAGGGTTGGAGAAAACAACAGACCTGTTGATGGCCGAAGCACTGGCATCGAAGAAAAACCTGGAGTACATCCAATCAATTTACAAGTATAAACAAGCAGTTTTCGAAATGGAATTACTGCTGGAAAAAGATATGAACGAATAAAAGCCATGACCAGAATGAAAACAAATAAAATGAAAAAAGCGCCGTTGTTAGTAGCCCTTGCACTGGGAATTTTAATTTCCGCTTGCGGTAATAAGGACCAGAAAGAAGCGGTTTCTGAAGCAAAAGTTCCGGCTCAGCTTGCCGTGGCCGAGTTAAAAAACTACCCCGCTGTTCACAGCTTCTCAGGCAAACTGGAAGCTGAAAGAATAGCCAATTTGAGCACCCGTATGATGGGACAAGTGAACCGAATCTACGTGAAACCCGGGCAAAAAGTGAATCGGGGAGATTTGTTGCTTGAAATCCGCAACCAGGATATTTTGGCTAAAAAGGCACAGGTTGAAGCCAACAAAGTGGAAGCGACGACGGCTTTTGAAAGTGCTGAAAAAGATTTGAAACGATTCGAAGCATTACACGCCGCCAACAGTGCCTCGGATAAAGAAATGGATGACATCCGGGCGCATTACCAAATGACGAAGGCCCGTCTGGAGGCAGTCAGTCAAATGGAGAAGGAAGTGGCGGAGTCGCTTCGTTATGCCTCCATTCACGCACCCTACAGTGGTGTTATTACAGGGAAATATGTGCAGGAAGGCGACATGGCCAATCCGGGCATGCCCTTGCTAAGCATCGAAAGCCCTTCGCAGTGGAAAGTTATCGCCCGCATTCCGGAAGCCGATATTGCCCGCTTGCAACTCAACGATCCGGTCAAGGTGCAATTCAGTGCGCTGGGCGACTTGCAAATGGATGGTGTGATTGCTGAAATTAACCCATCGTCGGCCAACACCGGAAACCAGTTCGAGGCGAAGGTGATCATTGACAAGACGACTGATCAAACAGCTAATTTGTACAGCGGCATGTACGCGACCGTATTTTATGAGAAAGGCACACGCCCGCTCATTTTGGTTCCGAAAACAGCCTTGATCGCCAAAGGACAGCTGGTGGGTTTGTATGCTCTTGGACAAAGCGGACAAGCATTGCTTCGCTGGGTAAAGACCGGGGAAACAGTTGGCGATTCGATCGAAATTATTTCCGGTCTCGCCGATGGCGAAACGTATATTCAATCTTCAAACGGAAAATTGTTTGATGGCACTTTAGTGGTAAACAAATAAGAAAGAAACATGAAGACAGGATTTGCAGGCGGTATCGCCAAACAATTTATAAATTCGAAACTGACCCCGCTGCTGATGATTGCCTTTTTGGCGATCGGAATCTACAGCTCCTACTTGACTCCCCGCGAGGAAGAACCACAAATCGACGTTCCTATTGCCGATATTTTCTTTCGTTATCCGGGAGCCAGCCCCAAAGAGATTGAGTCGCGCGTGATACAACCCCTTGAAAAAGTTGTGTCCAACATTCCCGGAGTGGAATATGTCTATTCTACTTCCATGCCGGGACAGGCCATGTTGATTGTCCAGTTTTATGTGGGCGAAGATATTGAGCGTTCGTTGGTGAAAATGTACAACGAGATCATGAAACACATGGATCAAATGCCGAAGGGAACTAGCTTGCCGCTGGTGAAAACCCGGTCGATTGATGATGTTCCGGTGCTCGGGCTCACCTTTTGGAGTGAAAATTACGACGATTACGAGCTGAAGCGGATTGCACAGGAAGTCAATAACGAAATTGAACAGGTGACCGATGTCTCCGAAACGAAAGTCATTGGGGGGCGTTCGCGTCAGGTTCGGGTAGTGTTGAACAATGAGCAGATGGCTGGCTTCCATGTTGATGCCCTTAGTATTGCGCAAAAAATTCAATTGGCTAACGAGCAGTTCAATGTTGGCTCATTCAATAATAACGACACGGAATACCTGGTTGAAGCCGGAGCATTTTTGAAGAACTCCGACGATGTCGCCAACTTGGTGGTTGGGATTCACAACGGCAGCCCGGTTTACTTAAAGCAGGTGGCCGAAGTGCTCGATGGTCCGCAGGAACCGATTCAGTATGTGAACTTTGGTTTTGGCGATATTCATGAGCAAAAAAATGAATACCGGGGTGAATATCCGGCCGTTACCATTTCAATTGCCAAGCGTCGCGGCGCTGATGCCATGAAAGTTGCGGACGCCATTTTGGAAAAGATTGAGATTTTGGAAAGCAGTTTGATTCCGGCTGATGTGCATGTGGACGTGACGAGGAACTACGGGGAGACCGCCTCGCACAAAGTAGCCGAACTGTTGATGCACCTGCTGGGCGCCATCGTCGCCGTTACCTTTGTCGTGATGTTGGCCATGGGCTGGCGTGGAGGGTTAGTCGTTTTCCTTTCGGTACCGATCACCTTTGCTTTGACCATGTTCAGCTATTACTTTTTAGATTACACGCTGAACAGAATTACCCTTTTTGCATTGGTCTTTGTGACCGGGATTGTGGTGGACGACTCCATCATTATTGCTGAAAACATGCACCGGCACTTTAAAATGAAGAAGTTGCCGTTCATCCAGGCAGCCATCCGCTCCATTGACGAGGTGGGCAACCCGACTATTCTGGCTACTTTCACCGTAATTGCGGCGGTACTGCCCATGGTTTTTGTATCTGGTTTGATGGGGCCTTACATGAGCCCAATGCCTATTGGTGCTTCCATTGCTATGATTTTCTCCTTGCTCGTTGCCCTGACGATTACACCATATCTGGCTTATCGTTTGCTTCGGTTTAACGTGAAAGAAGACAAGAATGAGAAGGCGTTCCGTTTGGAAGATTCGATCATATATAAACTGTATGCCAAAACGATGAAACCCATGTTGGAGTCGCCGTGGAAACGTTGGACTTTCATTATTGGGGTTACGGTGCTTTTGCTGGCTTCAACAACCTTGGTTTATTTTAAGGCGGTGGCTGTAAAGATGCTCCCGTTTGACAACAAAAATGAATTTCAGGTGATTGTTGATATGCCGGAAGGAACAACCCTTGAGCGGACGGCTGTCGTTGCCAAAGAGCTGGCGGCTTACATCGCGCAGCAGGAAAATGTGGTAGACTACCAAACGTATGTTGGCACGGCTTCGCCCATGAATTTTAACGGATTGGTTCGCCATTATGACCTGCGCAGCGGATCGAATGTGGCTGATATCCAGGTGAACCTGACCGACAAAGGCGACCGCGAGCTGCAAAGCCATGACATTGCCAAACTGATGCGTCCCGAGCTGCAACGATTGGGTGCGAAATACCACGCCAATGTAAAAGTAGTTGAAGTTCCGCCAGGCCCGCCGGTCATGTCGACCCTGGTTGCTGAAGTTTATGGGCCTGACTACGAAGGGCAGATGGAAGTGGCTGGTCAAGTTAAGGAATTGTTTGCCCAAACAGCCGATGTTGTCGACATTGACTGGCACATGGAGGATGATCAGCATGAATATAAATTCAATGTCATGAAAGAAAAAGCAGCCTTGCTTGGGTTGTCAACCCAGCAAGTGGTGCATAGTTTACAAATGGCCTTGGGTGGACACGAGGTAACCCAGCTTTACCAGGAAAAAGAGCATGAGCAAGTTGGGATTGTCCTTCGGTTTAAGGAAATGGAGCGCTCCGGGGTCAATGACCTGAAGAAAGTGAATATCCTGAGCCAAACCGGACAGGTGGTCGCATTGGGCGATGTGGTGGAAGTTGAAGAAGGTCTCCAGGACAAAAGCATCTACCGGAAAAATCAAAAACGGGTGGTTTATGTCACTGCCGATATTGCCGGAAAATTGGAAAGCCCGGTTTATGGGATATTGAATATGTCGGAAAACCTGGATCAAATTCAGTTGCCCGAAGGATACACATTAACGGAAGAGTTTACTCAGCAACCGTTCACGCAGGATGACTACAGTTTGAAGTGGGATGGCGAGTGGCAAATAACCTACGAAGTGTTCCGCGATTTGGGAACCGCTTTTGCCGTAGTTCTGCTTGTCATTTACCTATTGATTATTGGTTGGTTCCAGAACTTCAAAGTTCCGTTTGTCATGATGATTTCCATTCCGCTGTCATTGGTCGGAATCCTGATCGGCCACTGGCTGATGGGGGCCTTTTTTACCGCCACTTCCATGATTGGAATGATTGCCCTGGCCGGGATTATGGTCCGAAACGCCATTCTGCTGATTGACTTTATCAACCTTCGGTTAGCAGATGGTGTCCCTTTGAAAGAAGCAGTCATTGAAGCCGGTGCTGTGCGGACTACGCCAATTCTGTTGACGGCGGGAACGGTAGTAATTGGTGCGGTGGTTATTTTGTTTGACCCGATTTTCCAGGGGCTGGCGATCTCACTGATGGGTGGATCAATCGCATCAACCTTTTTGACCCTGGTCATTGTTCCGCTGATCTATTACATGACTGAGAAAAAGAAATACCCAACGGAAGAGCCAGTGGCAAGCACACCTGAGACTCTGGGTAGTGAGGATGAACAGAAAGAACCTTTAAATTAAAAAACCATGATGAAATTTGTAATAATCCAATGCGTAAAGGCTTACCATCCTGAGTTGGAGAAGATTTTTAAGGCGATTAAAATCAATGCTTACAGCGAGATGGACGTGGAAGGTTTTATGGAGCAAGCGGACGGAACCACTGATTTTTCGAATTGGTTTGCTGCCAGCAAGAATCCTTATAACTATATGGTGTCCTTCATGTTTTTGGCCGACGATAAGGCTGATAAGCTGCTGGAACGAATTGATGAATTCAACCATACCGTTGAAGGAATGAGTCCGATTAATGCCTATATCGTTGGAGTTGAAAAGTTTGTGTAATCAAAATTGAAAAGTATGAGAGAACGAGTTGTACGCGCTGTTGCAGGATTTTTGGTCTCCCTCAGCGTACTTTTGGCCGTGCTGGTTAATCTGAACTGGCTGATCCTGGCTGCCTTTGTGGGCTTTAACCTGTTTCAGTCATCATTCACCAAATTTTGTCCTTTGGAAATGATCTTGAAGAAGGCAGGCGTGAAAGAATAGACCAATGAGGTTGTCCAAAAAGTTGCCGAAAGATTTTCCGCAACTCCTTAAATAGTCAAAGAGAAGTTGTAGAGAATCAGCTTCTCTTTAGGGGTGAGGTGAAACTGATTTTCATTACACGGCTTACTTGGTGGCTACTTTTTTGGACAACGTCTCTTTTTATTACTGCAGCGCCATCCAAACGTGAGTCTTTATCCATTAAAAAAAACAGGTCTTGCGGAACAGCGGATGCAAAGCATCGTTATCTTTGCTGAAAGTAAATTGGCAAAGATGATTCAGCTTTTACGGCTTATTTTGATTGTTTCGGCAGCTTACCTGTTGGTGTTTGTTGCTGTGAAAAAGCAGCAGGCCGACTGTGCAGCAACAGTCGTTGAGGAGCTCGCTTTTGCTGATGATCCGGGAGACATTCAGAAACCCGGGCTGCCACCCATTTACCTCTTGGGAAAGGAAAGCGTCAGCTTTGAGAGTGTGACGAAAGAAGAGCGTTTGCATTTTCAGCTTTTACATGTTACGCAACTTGTCCCGTGTGATTTTAGTTTTAGAAAACCCATTCGTTTAACCTTCTGTTTAATCGATCATGAGGCGCCTGTTCCGGTGTTTATCCGCGGACACGCCTTGCTTTGTTAGCCTTCATTTAAATACGAACACCCTCTCGGCCTGCATCGGTTAACAAACCTCGGGCTTTAAGAATTTCCGGCTTCGAGCTGGATCAAAAATGAAGTTGAAAAATTAAATGGAAAAATTATGGAAACGATCGATAAGACACCTCAAAAGAACAACAAAGATTTTATTTGGCTGGGCATAGGAATGGTTGGCTTTATAGCTGCATTGGTTCTGCTAAAAGTCTTGATGAGATATTATGGATTGATCGGATAATCAACCAACAAGAGGCTGGATCGTTTGAGTTCAGCCTCTTTTTTTCTTCGGGATTAATTTTTTTTTGTGAACAAATAGACCGATCGGTCTGTTTTAAGACTTTGTTATGAGAAAAGGAGAAATAACCAGGCAATTTATTATTGAGAAAGCGGCACCGATTATCAATCGGAAAGGGATGGCGGGAACTTCTCTCAGCGATATTATGGAAGCCACTAAGCTGGCCAAAGGGTGCCTGTATGGTAATTTCGACAACAAAGAGGAAATATGCCTGGAGTCTTTCAATTTTCTGGCTCAGCGCTACGCTTCGGAGTTAAAAGTTCATCTAAGCAGCTATCCGGCTGGAAAGGCTCGTTTGCTGGCCTACCTTGATTTTTCCCTGACAGGCAAGTTTCGGGACGAAAACGGTGGCTGTCCGGTAATTAATTTTGGTTCCGAAGCTGACGATACCAATCCCGTTATTCGGGAGCGGGTTAGACAAACCATACGAGGAGTACAGGAAATGCTGAAACAGATGATTACCGATGCAATTGGGCTGGGTGAATTTAAGCCTACGGTGGATGCCGGACTTTTGGCACTGAAAGTTTACACCATGCTGGAAGGTGCAGTGTTAATAAGCCGCATCGAAAATAGCAACTCCCAGTTAGAGCAAATTACGAAACTCATTCAAAATGAAATAGAGGAAATTAGTGAATAAAATTTTTTACATAAAAACAGACCGATCGGTCTAAAAAAATGGAAGCAATGAAAAACAAATTATTGGAAGAATTCAACCTTGGAGATCACAGGTTGAAAAACCGTTTGGTGATGGCGCCGCTCACCCGCATGCGAGCTGATGCTGATCTGGCGCCGACAGTGTTGAATGTTGAGTATTACCGCCAGCGAGCGTCTGCGGGTCTAATTGTGACCGAGGCATCTCAAATTTCGCCGCAGGCACAAGGCTATCCGTCCACGCCGGGCATTTATTCCGAGCCGCAGGTGGCCGGATGGAAAAAGGTCACGGAGGCTGTTCACGAGGAAGGTGGGCGTATTTTTATGCAGTTGTGGCACGTGGGCCGAATTTCCCATTCTTCCTTTCATCCCAACGAAGGTTTGCCGGTTGCACCCTCGGCCGTTCCGTTGAGTGGAAAAACCTTGACGGCCACTTGGGAGCAAGTTCCATATGAAACGCCCCGCGCCTTGGAGACCGAAGAGATCAGGTCGATTATCGGCGATTACCGGAAAGCGGCTGAAAATGCAAAGAAAGCCGGTTTCGATGGCGTAGAACTTCACTCGGCCAATGGCTACTTGCTGAACCAATTTTTGCACGGATCAACCAACCATCGGACCGACGAATATGGGGGCTCGGTTGAAAACCGCGCGCGACTGGTTCTGGAGGTTTTGGATCAGCTCATCGAAGTTTGGGGTGCGGGAAAAGTTGGCATTCGCTTGTCTCCGTTTACCTTTGCCGGTGATGTTTATGATCCGGAAGCTTACCCGGTGTACGAATACCTGCTTCAGCAAACGGAATCTTTGAAGCTGGCTTACATTCACTATGTGCGGGCTCGTGCGACTGAAATTAACGACCAATCGGTTTTTGAAAAAGAAAAGCAGCTCTGGAAAAGCTATGACGGGACGCTGATTGCAGCTGATGGTTTTGACACAGAAACCGCGATTGAGTATGTTGAAAACGGCTGGGCTGATGCCGTCGCATTTGGACGCAATTTTATTTCCAATCCGGATTTGCCCAAGCGCGTTGCCATTGGTGCCGTTCTGAATCCTTACGACCGGAACACTTTTTATGGTGGCGCTGAAAAAGGTTATACCGATTATCCATTTCTGAAACAAGAAGCAGTGTAAGGATACTGTTCAGCCATGTCAATACCAAAACGAGACAGCCTCAAAAAGCCGTCTCGTTTTGCTTTTAGTGCGCTTCCATCCAGTTCGAAGCAGCATTCATTTCTACGGTCAGCGGTAGGCCAATATTAACGGCTTGTTCCATTTGTTCCTTCACAATGGCTTTCACCTGATCCAGCTCGGCTTTGGGCACATCAAAGTTCAATTCATCATGCACCTGCAAAGTCATTTTAGCCTTCAGGTTTCGCTTTTTCAGCTCATTCCAGATGTTGATCATGGCGAGCTTGATGATGTCGGCAGCGGAACCCTGAATGGGTGCGTTGATGGCGTTTCGTTCGGCCACCCCACGCACCACGGCATTGGCCGAATTGATATCTTTCAGGTAGCGGCGTCGTCCGCGAATGGTTTCCACATAGCCTTTGTCGCGGGCCACTTGGATGCTTTCATCCATAAATTCCTTGACGCGGGCAAAGTTTTCAAAGTAACCATCAATGAGTTCTTTGGCTTCGGTGCGCGAAATATTCAAGCGGTCGGAAAGGCCAAAAGCCGAGATGCCATAAATGATCCCAAAGTTGGCTGTTTTGGCCTTGCGGCGCATGTCGGAAGTCACTTCGTCCAGCGGAACTTTAAAGATTTTTGAAGCCGTCGTGGCGTGAACATCCTGCTTGTTTCGGAAAGCCTCCAGCAAGTTTTCGTCTTTGCTCAAAGCGGCCATGATGCGCAATTCAATTTGCGAGTAGTCAGCCGAAAGGAATAGGTGATTATCGTCCGTTGCGGTGAAAGCCCGCCGGATTTCGCGGCCGTTCTCGTCGCGGATCGGAATGTTTTGCAGGTTAGGATTGGTCGAACTCAACCGTCCTGTTGCTGCAATAGCCTGGTTGTAAGAGGTATGCAGCTTGCCGGTTTTGGCATTCACCAAAAGTGGCAGGGCTTCCACGTAGGTGGAAAGCAGCTTCTTCAGTCCCCGGAATTCCAGAATTTTGGGAACGATCGGATGTTTGTCCATCAACTTGCTCAACACTTCTTCGGAAGTGGAATACTGCTTGGTTTTTGTTTTTTTTGCCTTATTAACGATGTTTAGCTTTTCGAACAAGATGGGTCCCAGCTGTTTGGGTGACGATACATTGAATTCTTCGCCAGCCAGCTCAATAATTTCCTTTTCCAGATCGATAATCTGTAGACGGAGTTTTTCAGCAAAAACATCCAGCTCTTTCGTGTTCAGGCTTACGCCAGCCATTTCCATATCGGCCAAAACCGGGATCAGTGGCATTTCAATTTCTTCGAAAACGGAGCGAACGCCGGTTTTATCCAATTCCGGATCCAGAGCGAGTTTCAACTGTAGCGTGAGGTCGGCATCTTCGCAGGCGTAATCTTTTAGCTTGTCCACCGGTGCCTGGCGCATGCTTTGTTGGTTTTTGCCTTTCTTGCCAATCAGGCTTTCGGTTTCCACCTTTTGATAGCCGAGGTAGGTTTCGCACAGGTAGTCCAGGTTGTGACGCAATTCGGGTTGAATAAGGTAATGTGCAATCATGGTATCATACACCGGGCCTTTCACTTCCACATCATAGTGCTTTAACATCAGGATGTCGTATTTGATGTTTTGGCCGATTTTTCGGATGTTTTCATCTTCAAAAATCAGCCGAAACTCCTGCACGATCTTTAATGCTTCTTCCCGCTTTTTGGGGAGGGGCACACAGTAGGCCTCGCCTTTTTTAAATGCAAACGACAGGCACACTAATTCTGCCGAGTGGGTGTCAAGCCCGGTGGTTTCAGTGTCGAAGCAAAACTCGTCCTGAACCGACAACTCAGCCCGGAGGCTGGCCCGTTGCATGGCATTTTCAACCAGGTAATAGGTGTGCGGGGTATTTTCAATGTTAGCTAGGTCTTTCCGAAGAACCGGTTCTGTTCCTTCGCTGCCACCAAACAAGCTGCCCTGTTCAAAGCGCGCTTCGGCCTGTTGTTTTGGAGGGTCCAGTTTTTGGGCCAAGGTTCGGAACTCCAGTTCGTTGTATATTTTTCGCAGGGCTTCAATGTTGGGAGCGTCTTTGGTCAGCGACTTTTCATCAAATTCAACCGGAACATCCAAAATAATGGTGGCCAGCTTGCGCGACAAGCGAACCTGCTCTTCGTGGTTCACCAGGTTTTCCTTCTGCTTGCCTTTTAGGTCGTCAATGTTTTCATAGATACCATCAATCGAGTGGTAGGTCGAAATCAGTTTCATCGCTGTTTTGGGTCCAATACCGGGGCACCCGGGAATATTGTCCGACGAGTCGCCCATCAAGCCCAAGATATCAATCACCTGCTCCGGTGTTTCGCTTTCGAATTTCTCTTTTACCTGGTCCACGCCCCAAATTTCCACGTCGTTTCCGGCCCGCCCGGGTTTATACATGAAGATGTTTTCCGAAACCAGTTGGGCGTAATCCTTGTCAGGCGTCATCATAAAAACCTGGTAGCCCTCTTGCTCTCCTTTTTTTGCCAGCGTTCCAATCACGTCATCCGCTTCAAAACCTTCCTTCTCCAGAATTGGAATGTTGTAGGCTTCAATGATTTTACGCACCCAGGGAATGGCTTTTCGGATATCTTCCGGCATTTCGTCGCGGGTGCCTTTGTAGGCTTCAAACAACTCGTGACGAAAGGTGGGGGCATGCACATCGAAGACAACCGCGATGTGGGTAGGGTTTTCTGCATTCAACAATTGCTCCAGCGAGTTGACAAAACCCAGCATGGCCGAAGTGTTGAGCCCGTTGGAGTTGTAGCGCGGGTTTTTTATGAAGGCAAAGTAAGAGCGGTAAATCAATGCGTAGGCATCGAGCAAAAAAAGACGGTTATTGGTGTTTTGTTCAGGCATGCTTTTCAAGTTTTAGTTATTATCCGAAGCAAACCACTCAGCGTAAGAGTTGCTGGTTTCATAAAGCCGAACACTAAATAATTCAAGATGTTCAGGCAGAAGCTTCTTTAGTTTATCAGCGATAAAAATAACCATATTTTCCGTAGTTGGCTGAAAATTTACCAGGTGTTGCCGTTCGTACAATTCGCCTAACTCAAGCAGCGTGTTGTGAGCCGAGAGGTTGTTGATGACCAGTGAATGGTCAAATGGTTCCACAATCTCCTTTTTAACCAGCTTTTTTAAGATACTGAAATCGATGACCATCCCGTCTTTGGGATCGCCTTCCTTAAAAAGCGGTTCGCCCAGGATGGTAATAAGTAACTTGTAGGAATGTCCGTGAATATTTCTGCACAGCCCGTCGTAATTGGTCAGGGCATGCGACATTTCGAAACCAAATTGCTTGGTTACTCTGATCTTTGTCATCGTCTGATTTTAATGATGCAAAGCTAAGAACTTCCGGTTAATAAATAAAAAAAGCCGGCGAACAGCCAGCTTTTATATTGTCGTTAAACGTGGTTTTATTCTCCGCAAGTGCAACGCTCCAGGCAGTCAACCACCTGACTTAATACATCGTGTTTTAAATAGTAGAAGGTATTTTTGCCTTCTCGACGTGAGCACAACACCCCTTTATCCTTTAGAATTCCCAAGTGGTGTGACGTCGTGGATTGTTCAATTCCCAGAAGCTCATGAATTTGGGTGACAGTCAGTTTTTTGCCACCTTCAAGATGCTTGAGGATGGCAATACGCATGGGGTGTGCAATCGCTTTAAGCATATTGGCTGCCATATCGAGTCTGTCCGGGTCAAGTTCCTGTATCTGCATCATGATTTTTTACAATTACAAATGCAAATATATAAATATTTGATATCATCTTAAACAAAAGTGACGCTTGTTTCTATTTTTAGAACGATTATAAATACCTCAGGGTGATGGCTCCCGAACAATCTCGGGGATTATTTGTGTAAGACTTTGATTGATCATACAAAAACTTAATTTATTTGCTATTTTTGAAGCGTTCAAAAAACGGACAGATGACCTCTTTGGATATCATTAAAGCACCCATAAAAGATGAATTAGAAGCATTTGAAGATTACTTCAAGGCAACCATCCAAAGTGACATCCCTTTGTTGTCGCTGATTATCAATTATATTTTACGGAAGAAAGGGAAGCAAATGCGTCCGATGTTTGTCTTTCTGGCAGCGAAGATGAATGGCGGGTTCAACGAGTCAACCTACATGGCGGCTTCGTCGATTGAACTGCTGCACACGGCTACGCTGGTGCACGACGATGTGGTGGATGAGTCGTATGAACGGCGCGGAAGTTTTTCGATCAACGCGCTGTGGAAAAACAAGCTGGCCGTGTTGGTGGGCGACTACATTCTGGCCAAAGGCCTGCTGCTCAACATCGACAACAAAAAGTACAACTTCCTGCATCTCATCAGCCGGTCGGTGAAAGATATGAGCGAAGGCGAGATTCTGCAAATGCGTAAAAGCCGAAAGCTCGACATTGACTACGAAACCTATTTTGAAATTATTGAAAAGAAAACGGCTTCGCTGATTGCGACCAGCATGGCCATTGGGGCGGCTTCGGTGACTGAAGATGAAGCGGTGGTGGAGCAGATGTTCCAAATTGGGATTGATGTGGGCATCGCTTTTCAGATTAAGGACGACATTTTTGATTACCAGGCCAAAGGGTTACTGGGAAAACCCACCGGAAACGATATCAAGGAGAAAAAAATAACCCTGCCGCTGCTTTATGTGCTGAGCAATTCGGAAGAAAAGGAGAAACGCCGGATTTTGCACGAAGTCAAGCGCAAAAATAAAAACACGGCCAAAGTTCAAGAGCTGGTGAACTTGGTGGTGGAACGGGGCGGATTGGAATATGCCACCGAGCAAATGAACTTTTATCGCGACCGGGCCGTTTCATCCATCAACGCATTTCCGGAGTCTGATTCGCGGAATGCACTGATTGAATTGGTCAACTATGTGACTACGAGAAAGAAGTAGGTTCATTCTGGCCTGCGTGGGCAATCATTTTTGTTTCCTGTCAACGGATAAACGACTTGCAAAATGATAGAACATCAACATACACACGAAAAGAAAACCTTATGGGTGGTGCTGCTAACGGCAGTAACCATGGTGGTTGAAATTATTTTCGGACTGATCACAAAATCGATGGCTTTGCTGGCCGATGGGATCCACATGGGCTCACATGTGTTGGCGATTGGCTTAAGCTGGGTGGCCTATCTCGTGGTTCGGAAAGTTTCGAAAAGCGAAAAGTTCAGTGGCGATTCGGGAAAGATTCTTTCACTTTCGGGCTATAGCAGCGGATTGCTGTTGTTGATTTTTGCCTTTGTCATTGTGGTTGAAGCGGTCAAGCGTTTCTACCAGCCGGTCGATATCGTTTACAAGGAAGCCATTCTGGTGGCTATTATCGGCTTGGTGGTGAACATTGCCAGCGCCTTTCTTTTGCATCACGACCATGAACATTCGGACCACAACATCCGGGCAGCTTACCTGCATGTGATTGCCGACGCGCTGACCAGCGTTTCAGCTATTCTGGGACTTACTGCCGCCATGATCTGGGATATTCCGTTTATCGATACCTTGGCCGCCATTGTCAGCTCGCTGGTGATTATTAAATGGTCGGTTGGCCTGCTGAAAGAGTCCGGCGCCGCATTGCTGGATATCAAGGCTGGTAAATGATCAGTCGCAGTGTTCCTTTTATCCGGTCTTCAACCTTCCGGCAACCCGCTGGCAGATCTTGAAACAAGTTCAGGATGGACGCTCTGTCTTCAGGGGTTTGGGGCAACGCCCCATTATTCAACAGTCAATCCATGCCGTTCAGAACCAATGCTATATGGATAAATCCCTTGGTTTTATGCCAATTCCGGGGTGGTTGTTTAGTACAATTTTGCCGTCAATAAGCTTAAGGCCCTCAAAGGGGTCGTTGGTGATTAGCAGATTTCCGTCCAGGTCGGCCCAATCGGCCCTGGGCGAAAGTTGCGCTGCAGCAGCTATGCCGCACGACGTTTCGGTCATGCAGCCCATCATCACTTTCAGGTCTAAGGCCTCGGCCAGGGTCATTATCTTGTGGGCTTCACGCATACCGGTGCATTTCATCAGTTTGATGTTGATACCGGAGTACACGCCATGCACTTTTTTTACATCTTCGAGGCGTTGCAGGGCTTCGTCGGCTACGGTGGGCAGCGGGCTGTGTTGCGTAAGCCAGGCCATGTCGTCGATAGCCGTTTTGGGCATGGGCTGTTCAACAAGCACCACCCCGTGTTCTTTGAGCCAAAAAATCAAATCGAGCGCCTGCTGTCTGTCGCTCCACCCTTGGTTGACATCCACACAAATCGGCAGGTCCGTCATGGAGCGGATGGTTTCGATCATTTCGCGGTCATTGTCGCGACCCAGCTTCACTTTCAAAATTTTGTAGGGTGCCGCATCCCTTAGTTTTTGGCGGACCACCGCTTCGGTGTCCAGCCCAATGGTGAAGGAAGTGGGGGGCATGAGCGTCCGATCGTATCCCCAGATCTGGTACCACGCTTGCCCCATCATCTTCCCCAGCAAATCGTGCAACGCAATATCGACCGATGCTTTGGCTGCGCAATTGCCAGGTGCCACACCGTCAACATAATCCAGTATGTTTTCAAGTTGAGCAGGATCGTTAAACTGATCCAGTTTTAGCAGCGAAAGGAATTGTGCCGCTGTCTCGTGGCTTTCGCCCAGGTACGGAGGCATGGAAGCTTCGCCATAGCCCGTCAGCCCATTGTATTCCATTTCGGTGAGCATCACCGGGGTTGTGGTCCGGGAACTTCGGGCTAGGGTAAAGGTGTTTTTCAGCTGTAAGTGGTAGGGTTTAAACCGAAGTGCCAGTCGTTGACGATTCATTTTGTGTCTTTGCTATATTGGGTTACAGGCCTTTTTGCATCTGCGGCCTTTAATTCAAAACGAATGGAATTTTTTCTTGTTTCAGATCACCCCCGATTTTTCGGGTTTGGAAAGTATCTTGTGTCGGTTGTGCATTTACCTCAGATATTACCGGGCTGTTTGAACTTCCAAAAATCTGTATCTTTACAGCATGAGTATACTAATCGCGGATAGCGGATCGACAAAAACAGACTGGCTCTTTATGGGCGATTCAGGAGAATCGAGATCGTTTAAAACGAGCGGGATCAACCCGTTTTTTCGGAACAGTGAGGATATTTATAACGAGTTGGAAACGGAACTGGCTCCAAGGCTCGGTGGTCAGCCTGGCGAAATCTTCTTTTATGGTGCTGGTATTATCAACCAGGAACGGGGAGAAGTAGTGCGTGCGGCGCTTCTCCGCTTGTTCTCCGATGCCCGTGTTGAGACTTGCAGCGATGTGCTTGGCGCGTCGCGCGCCCTTTTTGGATCCGGGGCCGGCATCGCCTGTATTTTGGGAACAGGCTCCAATGCGTGCTTGTATGACGGGCAGCAGGTTCTGGCCGGGATTCCGCCGCTTGGGTTTATTTTAGGAGATGAATGTAGCGGGGCGGTGCTGGGCAAAAAGCTGCTGGGCGATTACTTCAAGAATATGATGCCAGCCGACGTGCAAACCTTGTTTGGTGAAGAATATTTTCCGACTGAAGCTGAGGTGCTCCGCCGTGTTTATCGCGAAGAACGGCCCAATAAATACCTGGCGGGATTTACTCCTTTTTTGTCGAAGTATATTGAAAAAACCTATTGCCAAGATATGGTAACCAACAGTGCCAGGGAGTTTTTTGAGCGTAACATCAACCAGTTGCCCGAAGCCCAAAAATTTGCGCTTGGCTTTGTGGGCTCGGTAGCCTGGAATTTCCAACCGATTATTCGAAGCCTTGCCAAAGCATACGAATTTAAGGAACCTTTAATCTTGAAAGGGCCGATTGAACGACTGAGCAAGTTTCATACAACAACGCAACAATAAATAGGGAAAAATGACTTCGGAAAGCATCACAGAATCGGAATCGCTATACCATGATCTGGAGAAAATGTCGGTGAGACAGCTCCTCGAAAGCATTCATGAAGAAGATCGAAAAGTATTGCCGGCTGTGCAACGAACCATTCCTCAGATCGAAAAGCTTGTGGAGCAAGTGGTGGAGCGGATGCAGCAGGGTGGCCGCCTGTTTTATGTCGGTGCCGGCACCAGCGGTCGACTTGGCATTCTGGACGCGTCGGAAATTCCACCGACTTATGGGGTGGGGCACGGTCTGGTGATTGGCATGATTGCCGGCGGAGACCAGGCGATCCGAAAGGCCGTAGAAGCAGCCGAAGACAATGAGGAGCTGGGCTGGCAGGATTTGCAGACCTATCAAATACAAAAGCTGGATACGGTGGTTGGAATAGCCGCCTCGGGGCGAACTCCCTATGTGATTGGCGCCGTGAGGAAAGCCCGCGAGCATGGGATGCTCACTGCTTGTGTGACCAACAATCCCGGTAGTGAACTGGCCAGGCAGGTCGATCTTCCCATTGAAGCCATCGTGGGGCCCGAGTTTGTATCGGGCAGTACCCGCATGAAATCAGGCACCTCGCAAAAGCTGATTCTGAATATGATCACCACTTCGCTGATGATTAAGCTGGGTAAAGTGAAAGGCAATAAAATGGTAAACATGCAGCTCACCAATCAAAAACTGATTGTTCGTGGTACGCGGATGATCATGGATGAGCTGGGCTACGACGAATCGACAGCCCGACGCCTGCTGCTCACCCATGGTTCGGTTAATAAGGTATTGGAGGCGGAGAAAGGGAAATAGTAGGAACATCAGCCTGATATAAGCAGGATGATCGTATTTCAAAAGCTTCGGAAGTTTTCAGTCAGGAAGAAAACATTGGAAAGCCATCAGAAATACTTCACTTCTTCGTCCAGCAAATCGCTTAGTAAATTATTGGCCAGACGGCTGGCCCCTATGCGGAATAGCGATGGATTGAGCCAGTCTTCACCCAACACTTCTTTTACAATTGTCAGGTAAAGGATCGCCTCTTCGGTAGTTGAAATGCCACCGGCCGGCTTAAAGCCGACCTTCTTACCTGTTTTCCGGTGGAAATCGCGAATAGCCAGACACATTTCCAGGGCGGCTTCAGGTGTTGCCGCCGGATTTATTTTACCGGTTGAAGTCTTAATAAAATCGGCGCCCGATTCCATCGCCAGAAATGAAGCATGACGAATTTTTTCAGGCTCAGCCAGTGCACCGGTTTCCAGTATTACTTTGAGATGGGCTTCGCCAATTGCTTGCTTGATGGTCGTCACTTCTTCGCGACAAATCATATCATTGTGGTCCAGAAAAGCCCATAAAGGCAGGACAATATCAATTTCGTCGGCGCCATAATCAACCGCCATGCGCGCTTCCTTCACCTTTACCTCAATAAAACTCATGGAGCATGGAAATCCTCCGGCTACGGCAGCAATATTCACCTGGTCATCAAGTAGATTTTCCTTCACCGTGCGCACCATATTGGGGTGCACGCAAATAGCCGCCACATTGGGCAGGTTGGGGTAGTCGTTCTCAAAATCGTTGACCCGCTCTGTGAATGCTTTCACATGACTGATGGTATCTGTTGAGTTCAGAGTGGTCAGGTCGATACAGGAGAAAGCCAGTTCTTGCCAGTCGGAATTGTTGTTGCCTGTGGCGATCGCTTTGATGGCGGCTAAGTTGTGCTGCATGGTTTCCATTACCTTTTATTTTAGTTTCGGATTATTATCATGGCGGTCTTTGTCCCGCATGGTCTTCTTTTCTACGTTGTTTAAGAATGCTTGGTTCAGGTCAACTCCGGTTTGGTTGGCTAAACAGATCAAGACCCAAAACACATCGGCCATTTCATCGGCCAAGTCGCAGGACTCATCGCTTTTTTTAAACGACTGGTCGCCGTAGGTGCGGGCCATGATGCGTGCCAGCTCCCCCACTTCTTCCGTCAAAATGGTCATATTGGTTAACTCACTGAAGTATCGGACGCCAATGGTTTTGATCCATTCGTCCACCATTTTTTGTGCTTCGGGCAGACTAACTGTTTTGGGTTGTGTATTCATAAATTATTGAAATGGATAATAAATTTGAAACAAATCATGAAGCATTTTGATTGTCAAAATGTTTTATTTCTTGAATCAATAATGATGGTGACCGGCCCGTCGTTGAGCAAATCAACTTGCATGGTGGCCCCAAATTCGCCGGTCTTTACTTCTTTTTTAAGTGTTGCCGATAGAGCATCAACAAATTGCTCATACATCGGAATCGCCACATCGGGTTTTGAAGCACGAATATACGAAGGCCGGTTGCCTTTTTTGGTGTTGGCATGCAGCGTAAATTGGCTAACCACCAGCGCATCGCCAGCCACGTCCAGCAACGATTCGTTCATCACGCCATCCTGATCGTCAAAGATTCGCAACTGGCTTATTTTTTTCACCAACCAGTTGATATCTTCACTGTTGTCGGAATCTTCAACGCCCAACAGAATCAACACGCCCGTGCCAATACTCGACCTAATTTGCTGATTTATAGAAACCGATGCCCTGGAAACCCGCTGAATGACAACTCTCATTTTGTCTATTTTTTTGAAAAGCAAACGATCATCGAACAAGCTTTCCTTATTTTTGTTTAACTATTTCAATTTAGATCTAAACAAGTGATCGAAACATGAATTTTGAACAAGCAAAGATAATGATTCAACAAACGATTCGAAATAGTGCTATCCTCGTCCTGCTGCTGTTTTTGGTTAGCGGAGCTTTTGCGCAGCGCGCTTCCATTCACGGGCGCGTATTTGATGCTGCCAGCAACGAAGGCTTACCTTTTGTGAATGTGGTGGTCTCGGGAACGACCACTGGAACAGTGACCGACGAAGATGGCAGCTACCATCTGACAGGTTTGGAGCCGGGTTTTATTCGGTTGGAGGTGTCGTTTATTGGTTACGATGAGGTGATTTCGCCCGAAGTTGAAGTCAGCAACCTGAAGCCAGCTTACCTCGATATTGAGTTGGAGCGGAGTAATACGCAGTTAAGTGAGGTCACGGTCTCGGCTTCGCTGTTTCGGAAAACCGAGGAAAGCCCGGTGTCGTTAAAAAATATTGGCATTTCAGAAATTGAAAACAGCCCCGGCGCGAATCGGGATATCTCCAAAGTTATTCAGTCGTTTGCGGGTGTTCAGTCAACACCTTCCTTTCGGAATGATATTATTATCCGGGGGGGTGGGCCAGCCGAGAGCCGCTTTTTTTTAGATGGCGTGGAAGTTCCGAATATTAATCATTTTGCCACGCAGGGAGCGTCGGGTGGTCCGGTTGGGATCCTGAATGCCGATTTGCTGCGCGAGGTTAACTATTATTCCGGGGCGTTTCCGGCTAACCGGGGCAATGCACTGAGCGGCGTGTTTGAGTTTTTTCAGGTGGATGGTAATTCGGAAAAGCTTCGGGTGCAGGCTGCAGTGGGGGCTTCGGAAATTTCGGGAACCATTGATGGGCCAATCGGCGAGAATACGAGCTACATTCTTTCAGTCCGACGATCGTACTTGCAGTTTTTGTTTGGCATTCTGGAGTTGCCGTTTCTGCCTACGTTTAATGATTTTCAATTTAAGATAAAAACCAAACTTGATCAAAAAAATGAGCTGACATTTACCGGCCTAGGTGCCATTGATCAGTTTGCGCTGAACCTGGATATCGATGATCCGGATGCCCAGCAGCGGTATATTCTGGCATCGATACCGGAGAACGAGCAGTGGACCTATACGGTAGGGGCCGTTTATAAACACTTTCGCGAGAATGGGTACCAAACGCTGGTGGCCAGCCGAAACCACCTGCACAATTCGGCTGTCAAGTACCTCGATAATGACGACAGCTCAGAAGCCAATAAAACCATCGACTATGTTTCGGAAGAAATTGAGAACAAGTTTCGATATGAAAATACCATCCGCTCGGGCAATGTGAAGTGGAATTTTGGGGCCAGCCTCGATTTTGTCACCTACACCAATTCAACCCAACAAAAGCGCTACTATCCGGGAGGAATTCAGGATATCGATTTTGATACGGACTTGAACTTGGTGAAATGGGGACTTTTTGGACAGGCCAGCGATAAGTTTTTGAGTGATCGTTTGACCTTGTCACTTGGGATTCGCATGGATGCCAACAACTATTCTTCAAGCATGCGTTCCTTGTTCGATCAGCTTTCGCCGCGTTTGTCGGCTTCGTACCAACTAGCACCTTCCTGGAGTCTAAACTTCAACACCGGGCGCTATTTTCAGTTGCCGCCTTACACCGCATTAGGCTTCAAGCTCGATGGCGAGCTGGTCAATAAGTCGAACCAATTGAAATATATCCAAGCCGATCACCTGATTGGAGGTGTTGAGTTTCGGCCGCGTCAAAATGTGATATTTTCGGTAGAAGGATTTTTGAAGCAATACAGCGACTATCCGTTTTCGGTGAAAGATTCGGTTAGCTTGGCCAACCTGGGGGCCGATTTTGGTGTGATTGGGAATGAGGAGGTGGAGTCGGTTTCGAAAGGAAGGGCCTATGGTGTCGAGTTTCAAACTCGGATTGCTTCATCAAACAGGTTCAACTTGAATTTGTCGTACACTTGGGTGCGCAGTGAGTTTGAGGATAAGAAAGGCGATTATTTTGTTTCGAGCTGGGATAGCCGGCATGTTTTGGTGCTGACAAGCACGAAAAAACTGAAACGAGAGTGGCAGATTGGAAGCCGCTGGCGTTATGTGGGTGGTTTGCCTTACACGCCCTACGATTTGGACCGGTCGACTTTGATAGAAGCGTGGAACCTGAACGGAGGCCCATACCTGAATACAGGTGCTTGGAATACCAGGCGGTTTGATCCGTTTCACCAGTTGGATGTCCGCGTTGACAAGACTTATTACCTGAATAAGATTACGGCGAAATTCTACATCGACATTCAAAACCTGTACAGTTTCAAAAATCAGGATCAGGATATTTTGGTGCGTGAGCAAAATGCCAACGGACAGTTTGTGACGACAGACAATGGAACCCGGTACGTACTGGAGCGGGTTGAAAATACGTCGGGAACAGTATTGCCAACCATCGGAATCATACTTCAGTTTTAACTACCTTTGAATTATGCACGTGATTTGTATCCAACAAAAGGGGTTTGATCCTTATTTTAACCTTGCCGTAGAAGAATATCTGCTCAAGAATTTTGCGGAAGATGTCTTTATGCTTTGGCGGGGCGAACGATCGATTGTGGTTGGAAAGCACCAGAATGCGCTGGCTGAGATCAATCATCGCTATGTAGCTGAGAACAAAATCAAGATTGCACGCCGGATTTCAGGCGGGGGTACGGTTTTTCACGATCCGGGCAACCTGAATTTTACGTTTATCAAGACCGTGGACCGGATTGATCAAGTAAACTTCAAGGTGTTTACCCGGCCTATTGTGGCCGTTTTGGAAAAGTTGGGCCTTGAGGCGTACACCTCCGGAAGAAATGATCTGGTGATGGATGGGAAAAAGATCTCGGGCAATGCGGAACATGTTTATAAAAAGCGGGTTTTGCATCATGGCACCTTGCTTTTCGATAGCGACCTTAGCCAGCTGCGGGACGCGTTGAAGGTAGATTTATCACGTTTTAAAGACAAGGCTGTTCAATCTAACCGAAGTGAGGTTGGCAACATTGCCGCTTTTCTGGATCAGAAGATGGATATTGAAGCTTTTTCAGATTTTATTTTCGAGGGAATCCGAGAAACCTATCCGGAAAACCGTGTTTTTCAGTTTTCGGAAGAAGAGGTGGCAGCCATTCAAAAGCTGCGGGATGAAAAGTACGCGACTTGGGACTGGATCTACGGTTATTCGCCAAAATACAAATACAGCAATCAGTTGGAGATGCGTGGGCAAACGATTTCCTTTTCTTTGGATGTGGTTAAAGGCATCATCAATTCCATCGACTTTTTGGGGAAAATATCAAATGAGCAGGCTATTCTGCTTACGAATGCTCTGCTGGATACGCGTCATGATTATTGGGAACTGGAGCAAAAGTTACGAAAAATTGAAGTTGGCTTGGCTCCAATTCCGGTCGATAAACTGCTCGATTCTTTGGTTTAACCTTAAGGAACCACCTCAATTGTTTTCTGGATTTTGGTCACTTCACCATTGGATTTCACCATTTCGCCCCGGATAATGAATTTTCCCAGCACCTGCCCGGCAGCCACTTCAAATTCCGATCGACCATTCGGGTTCATCGTTACCGCGGGGCTCCAAAACAGAGTGGTTGACTGTTGTTTAGGGTTTTCAGATTTTCTCAGCCAGAAATCGCGTGGAATGCGATAGTCACCCTCAAAAATATCTTCCGCAGGTTGTAGTTCCACTTGTTTGATTGTTTCACCTCGCTTGGTCCAGATTTCAATCAGCCCAACCGAATTGAGGCCTGTGTAGCGCTGGATTTCAACGGGGCTGGTCGACACATTGATGGTCTCCACATCGTACGGACTCAACGAATTTAGAACACTAGCACTGGTTCCCATTTTTTGTCCGTCAATCACAATTAGGGCGCCATCCTGAGCATTAATTGAGTTGGTTCCTCCGGGGAAGATGATTTTATCACCATCCAGACGGTAAGGCTTAATGACTTTCAGCACTTCGAGCAGTGACGTTGCCGTTTGCAAGTATTTTTTGTACGCAGGTTCAGCCATTTCTCGATCCTTGGGGTCGATTTTTATTTTTGTAAATAAGTTCCTGTTTTTTTGGTAGAAATCGCTGCTGAATTGGGCTTGTTCCAGTGTTGCGTAGGTCTGTAAAAAGGATTGAACCTGATCAGAAATTTGCTCTGCCAATGTTTTTTTGAAAGTCACTTTCAGATCTTCGCTGCCATCGGGCCCAATGGCTTTGATGGCAAAATCTTCGAGCTTGTCGGCGTTGATAGCCTGCTGGTAAAACTCACCGTTTTCATCACTCGAGCTGTTGAGTATTTGCATGTTTTGAGCGTTGATGAAACTCACTTTGGCGTTGGGTACTGGTTCATTGTTTTTGTTGACAACTTGCCCAAAAAGCCCTGATTGTTGATGTCTATTCTGCTCACGCTCCCGGTCAAAGTGAGTGATGCTGTTCCAGTCAAAATTCTTCATCCGGTTGGCAACCAAGAGGTAATTCATAGTGGTCTCCAGATTTTTTGTCTCCAGCAGACTTTCGGGGTCTGTAAGTTCTTTAGAAAGATCGGAGTTGAATAGAAGCCAGGCTTCCCAATGGTTCGGCCAGTTCAAGTTTTCCTCGTCTGCGCTGATTGTCAGGTTCAATGCCGGTGTTTCGTCAGCCGGGGTGCCGCTTTCGAAGGTAAACTTGAACACTTCACCAGCTTTTACTTTTTCCGGTGCGTTTAACTCAAGCACTGACTTGCCTTTTTTTTCGAGATAAACCAGCCGGCTGGCCAGCATCTCGCTATCTTCATTGAAAGCCGAGATCAGGCTGACCCCATTGGGGAAATCAGTGTTAGGAATTTTTAGGCGCATGGGGCTTTCAAGCTCGACTTCAGAAGCCCAAAGGATGTTTTCGCCTTTGTTGGCCAGCAGGTGAATTGTTTCTGGTTTCTGTGTTGCCGGAACCAGATTGAGATAGATAAAATCAGCATCGGTACGAACAAGCGCCAGCCCCAAAGTTTCTTTAACCTTTGGCAATGCAAAAGTTTGGTTTTCTCCCAGTTCACTGGTCAGGCGCAAGCGATATTGCTTTTCTTTTTCAAACACACATGGAAACACACCAAAACCTGGAATCGAAGTGCTGCCCTGGCCGATTCTCGTGCCGTTTTCATCGGTAATTTCACCAGCTACTGATACCGGCTGCCCCAGTTCGTTGTGAACGCTAAAGCCAAGTTTTTGGGGAGTTCCGGCAACCAGCTGTCCCCCTTCAGGATAAAAGCATACGTTGAGTTGTTCGTTTTTCACTGGAAGAACGGTTGAAAAAATCAACTCGTCTCTTTTAGTCAAAATGGTCAATTTTAAAGGGCTTTCGAAGGCTTTGTCGGGAAGAGATAAGTCAACGGTAGTCTTTCCGTCAGAATTTGTTTTTATTTTTTGTTTCAGAACAAGCTCTTGCTGATGATAAAGTTCCGCTTGCAGCTTTTCGTTTTTGGCCGGGCTGCCGTCCATTTCCTCCATAACAAAAGTATAGTTGTTTGACTTTCCGGGAACCAGAAGTGTGGGAACCGTTGTTTCTTTTAGGCGAAACGCTTCTTCATTTTTTTGATTAATGTAAATCAGTTTGTAAAAAGCTTCGTTGGCCCGGGATGCAGAAGCTGGGCTGGCAACCAAAACGTATCTGCCTTCGTGCAGGCCTTTGGGAATGGCGATGTCGCCTTTCATCATGCCCTTTTGCGATTTGAAATTGTGACCAATGATACGAACGCCATCCCCCGAGTATAAGCCAACCTGTACGTCACTGCTGATTGGTTCCACGATTTGGCCTGTTGTATTGGTAATCAACATCGAAAACCAAATCACTTCTTCCGGCTTGTAAACTTCCTTATCGGTGGTCAGCTGAATTTTTTCAATCGGATAATACTGGTAGTATTCATTCAGCATTTGGGCAATATCCGAAAGGACAACACTTTGTGACGATGCTGTTAAGGAGATTAGGGTAAGACAGATGCAAAATAATTTCGTTTTCATGGTTGACTTTTTTGTGATGTTAAAGGAATCATTGGGGGTGTGTTATTGAGAAGACTTTCTTGTTTTGGTTGCTTTTTTAAGGCGTTCCGAAGATCTTCGCTTGGTTTGATGACATTATAATCGCCCCAAAAATCTTCATCATAGCTGGTAATAATTTCACTGAAAATATCAGAGGAGTCAAAATTCTCGTCACGCTTGAAACGTCTCAGGTTGGTCTCGCGAAAGTTGGTAATCAGCAGGTCAGAGATGCTGTGAAAAACCGAGTTAATATTGTCCTGCCGGCTCTTGACATGAAATTTCACGGAAGTTTGGGCCGAATTCAGGTACCATCTGTCATGGTGTCTTTTATAAGTCACCGTGTAGTCCAGGTCGATGGGACGAACATTAAATCCTCGTGGCTTTTTCTTGATCAGCGACCGGCGGGCACTTTTTTTCCCGCTTCGGCTCAGGCTAAATTCGGCGTAAACCAAGGCATATGTTTCTTTGTCGATGTAGAGTTCGCCTTCGTAAGTTAGGTAATCAAACTTGCCATCGGGCTCAAAATGGATGATATAAGTTGGACGGTTGACGTAATCAATCACGCGTTTGAAGCTGTAGGTGTAATATTCACGAAATTCTTTGTCGATAAATGAATCCATGGTTTTGATCACATCCAGCTTGGTGATGTAGTAAGGGCCGCCCTGCATCTTGAAATCGACCAGTTGAAAAGAGGACTGTACCTCCGGGCTTTTTCGCCCCTTCAGATAGCGAATCTGATCCTGCCGGAACGGATTACTGTACGAGGCTTTCAAGATGTCCATAACAGCCTCTGAAACATTGATGTATTCTTTATCCTGCTTTAGCACTTCGCGGTAAAACGATGTCATTAACTGGGTGTTTGTGGAGTAATTATTATCGATGTTTTCAAGCATTTTATCCAGTACCTGTATGGGGTTTGCCGCCGAAACCAGCACTTCCCTTAATTGAATTTCCACCGGATCCAGATAAATGTCGAGTTCACCTTGCTTAAGCGTATCCGGCAGGATGTATAGCCGATTGTAGCCTAGGCACGATACAACCAATGTATCCGACTCGTATTCTGAGGGTATTTTTAGTTGAAATTCCCCATCCACGTTGGAGATGGTTCCGAAAGGATGGCCCACAACAGAAATACTGGCATAAGGAATCTCTTCCTTGTTTTGGTTGTTGAGCAATTTTCCCGATAATTCATAACTAATCCGCTGGTTTGCGCTTGCACCGGCCTTCTGGATTTTTTGCCGGGTGATGATGAGCTGGTTTTTAAGCAGGTTAAAATGAAATGGTTTCCCGAAAACCTCATCCAGGACTTGTTGAATGGTTTGATCGTTAACGACGATTGAAATGGGCCGATCGGTGTTGACCAGTACCGGATCGTAGGAGAAGTAGATGCCTGTTTGAGCCGAAATGTGGTTCAGCAGATCCAGCAATCGGCCGTCTTCAATTTGTATTGAAACTTTGCTGTCCAGACTGGCAGACTGCTCTTCCTGCCCGTTCGCTGTGAAGGGCAGGATTATAATGAGCAGGCTGAATGTCAGGATGATATGTTTCACTAAAAGATTTTTTCCAAATGAAAGGTCGTTGTTATTTCATGTCCATCCCGCAACACTTTCATCTTAATTTTCCGGTCTTCCTTGCTCTGAAAGATAAGATTTATGTCATTTAAAGACAAGGATTTATGACTGGTATTATTTACCGATAAAATCTGGTCATTTTCTTTCAAGCCAGCATGGAAAGCTGGTGAGTCATCCCGAACATTATCGATGGTAAAGATTGGTAATCCAGGCATGGGGTTGTAAACCTCCATTCCGCTCATGTTGTAATTAAAATCGTCGTTGACTTTACTTGTCGGGCGTAGTTTTATCTGGTGATTTGGGTAATCGAGTGTTACAAAGAAGCGCTTCAGAATTTCGGCGCCCAATGTTCCGTTTCGGTCATTGGCAACAATCAGACTTTCAATCATTTCATTGTTTGGAAATGCGACGATTGGTTCGGTCAGGATGAGTGGTCCAACCCAAATTCCGCCAATCCGCCCTTTGCGTCCATGCAGATCACCGCTCAGGCCTTTCCCCAAGAAGGTTTCGATGTTTTTCTTGGGAATGTCAATCCGGTCGTCTGACTTGGTTGATAGCCAGATGGCGTCGCTGGCGCCCGTGTCTACCAGCAGTTTGACCGGCACTTCCTCGTTGTCATCAGTCATAATGGTGGTGCGCACATAGGGTTTGTTGTGCTCAAAGTGAAGTGGCATCACAATATCTTTGTTTCGAACCCGGTCGCGATATCGATCGGGATCAATCACTGTGAGCTTTTCGTTGCTGTAGTCGATTTCAACTACAAAATCCTTGAACAAGTCAAACCCGATCAATCCATGCACTGGTATTCCCAATATCTGGGAAATCTGGAAGTTATCGTTAATCACCATGTGCACTTCCTGGTTCCAGGCTACCAAGCCATCAATTTTCATGGTGTTGTTGCCTGAACGGTAAGCGGTCAGACTTTCGCCTTCACCCAAACCTTTAATGTCGACCGGATGCAACAGGTTTAAATTTAATTTGTTGACATATGGAAGTTCGGTGATGATTGGAAACCGGACACCCGTGTCCAAAATGAAATTCAACGTGTCGGAATCGTTAATCTGAACCGGAATGATAATTAGGTTGCTGGCTGATTTAAATTTGAACGTGACTGATTTTTGACCTGAATCTTGAAATTCGAAGCGGTTTTTGCTGGGTTCGAAGCGCAATTTTTCTTCGTAGTCCACACTTTCCCGCAGGGGGACGTAGTCGCGGACGACCAACAGGTTGTTTTCGATTTCAAAGATCAGGTAAAAGTCATCCATCAGTTTTTCCAGAACGTAGCGGATGGGCTTGTTTGAGATATTGAGGGTAATATTTTTTCCCTCAAGCAATTTTGAGTTGTAGGAGTAATCTAAATCAAGGTAGGTACATATTTGTTCAATGACCTTTGAGAGTGATTCATTTTCAGCGTACAGGCTGATGTTTTGCTCCAGGATATTGTCACCTTGCTTCTGTTCCTGCGCGGCTGTTGACAAGCTTGAAAACATCCATAGGAATGCAACAATAAATAGCGAAGCGCTGGCTTTTATAAAGTTTGTTTTCATGGTTTTCATGTTTTTTAAGATTAAGCATCTTTCTTCGATAACAGATAGTGCCCACCTCGCTTTTCGACTTTTAGTCCGTGGGTGTTTGAGATGACCTCCAGAATAAAATCGAGCGTTTCTTTTTCAAAATGGGCATTTAAGAGCAGTTCATCCAGTTGATGGTCCGGAAGGCTAATTTGTACGCGATAGACCTTGTTTAATTGTTTAATGACGTCAGCCAGTGCTGTTTCATTGAAAACAAACGTCCTTGTTTTCCAGGCCAGAAAATTTGGATCATCATTCAGACTTTTGGTCAGTTGCTTGCTCGAATTGATGAAGGTTCCTTTGTCTCCAGGATCGAGCGTGATCTTATGGAGGTTTGCCAGTTTCGAGATCTCTACTTTCCCCGAGGCTACGATGACTTCAACCCGATCATTCTCCGGATAAGCATTGACCGAAAAGCTCGTTCCCAGAACTTTTACGGTTGCTTCTCCGGCACGAATGATGAATGGTTTGTTTGGATTAGGTGTTACTTCGAAAAAGGCTTCTCCTTCAATTGAAACTTCACGAATATCGTTGGCAAATTGATCAGGGTAATTAATTTTTGTGTCGCGGTTCAGGGTTACCAGGGTACCGTCTGACAGCTCAATTTGTGACAATCCGGCGTCATCAACCGTGACCCCAGCCATGTGTGTACTGCCGAGTTGGCGCTGCCCCACATAGTAGGCAGCTGATCCAATAATCAGTGCCAGAATGACGGCTGCCGCAATTTTCAGCGCTCGCATCACCATGGACCTGGATATGGCTTTCGGTTCTTCTCCTCGAATACGCGACTTCACCTGCGAGAAGGCCCCTGCGGGGTCGTATTTCTTCAGTCGGTAATGCAGGTTGATTTTTTTTGTCAGCTGCCGTAATTGGCGCTGTTCGGATTCGTCAACCGGAACTTGGCTGTCTTGGGATGTGGGCTCATCGAATAGTTCTTTGGCCAGTAATTCCCAATCCTCTTGTCTGATGTTTTGATTTGCTTTCATCACTCCTAAGACAAGGCTGGAAGAAAATACCCCTAATGGTTTAATCAGGAATTTTTGAAAATGACCAATCCGATGAAGTAATCTTTGTAGTCGCGCAGTCGCTCGCGCAGTTGTTTCAGTGCCAGCCCCATGTGTGTCTCAACCGTTTTTACTGATAGGCCAAGTTGGTCGGCGATTTCCTGGTATTTCAATCCTTGTTCGCGACTAAGTTTAAAAATTTGCCTGCGTTTTTCGGGTAAGGATTCAATGGCCTCGGCAATTTTGTCGGAAAGGCCGACTTCGAGAAAATAGTCTGATTCATTCACTTCTCGCATGAAGCGCTCCTTGACACGCTCGGCATGCTTGTCCCTTACTTTCGTGTGTTGGATCCAATTCAGGCAGTGGTTTTTTACCGCGTGAAACAAGTAACTTTTTAACGAGCGGTGGATCTCTAGTCTGGCTCGTTTGTTCCATAAATTGACAAACAGGTCCTGAACAGTTTCTTCGGCCTTCGCATCATCTCCAAGGAATTGGCTGGCAAACAAACACAACGAACCATAATACGTGTTGAAGATTGTTTCGAAAGCCTTTTCGTCGCTTTGCCGAAGTTGGTTCAGCAGCTCATTGTCTTGGTCCGTGTTCATGCTTGGTGCCTATTCAATCTAAAATGCGGTCGGGCTAAGTTATCAAAAAAATAGACGCTCGCGCAAGGAAAACGCTAATTTCG
>NZ_CAXBDD010000007.1:0-90302 GCF_963974515.1 uncultured Sunxiuqinia sp.
TAATTATTAAATCGTATTCGCGTCAATTTTATCGTATTCAGAATGAGTACCGATGAATCGAACAAATGCCAGCTGATATTCAAGGTTGAATTTTATAACCAATCCATATGAATTGCCTTTGATGTTAAAAACAATCCTGCCGTCTTTTAAAATACTCGCATTGGCATAACTTTGCCTGACATCATTGGGCGTTAGCCAATCTGAATTCATTGCAGTATCGTACCATGTTTTTAAATATTGTTCCGAATCAGGATATTTTGCCCAAAACTCTCTCAATGTACTTTTTGCCAATATTCGCTTCATAGTTCTTAAATTGAGAACAAAGATAGTTTGATATTCCCAAATCGGGAACTTTTTTTTGACGAATGTTTTTCAAATCACACTTTATAATTCCCTTCCTATTCGCCTTTTCGACTTTGCTAACCCCATAATCGCCCAAAGCAGGAATAAGATCGATACAATCGTGCTTGCAGTCGCTATCAAATTGATCTTCTTCAACTTGCTCAAGGCAGCGACATTTTCTTTATTCTCAATTCCTTGGGAAGAAATTGTTTGGTCAAGCGCTTCAAGAAAATTGATGTTTTCGCTCAAAGTAAGATTTCGCGGTGGTGACTCTCCCTGATCATTGACCGCATTGAGTTGAATTTCCTTAAGATAGGTTTTAACGAATTTAAAATAGATTCCGGTCGACAATACAATCGTCGAAATAATCAGCACGGCAATCATCAAAGTTTTTTTTCTCATTCTATCGGGTTTACAAATTTAGTCAGATTTCGTTGACGGTTAGCGGATCATCCACGCGGCCCATAAACAGGATGGCTCCGGTGCTTTTTTCCCGAATCAGGTACAAAAACGGGCGATTGCCAAAGAAACGTACCGGCTCAACGGGCTCTGTCTGGCGGCCAAATCCGATCATGACTACAGATGTTGCGGCAGCCGCCTCGGTTCCTTCTTCGTTCACTTCAACAAAGGTTTTTTGCCTGATGTTGGAAACAAACAAATCATCATCGGAGATCTTGTTGAAGCCTCCGGTAAAGATTTTTCCCATGCCTGATTTTCTTGTGGGTTCATCGAGCAAAAAATCGTTTTCGATTTTGAAGCGTGGCAATTTCAACCAGACTTTCTGCCGCTTCATCTGGTTCAAGGCATTTCCCCATTTTTCGTTATCCAGATAGTCAATTAGTTGATTGATATGCTTGTCTTTCGACGGCAGAACCGCGACCATGCTGAACGCCCGGTTTCCATAATCCAATTCAACCAGCTGCAAGTGCTCATCGGTGTAATAAGCCAGGAACGAGGTCTGCTCCATCATATTCACCTTTTTCTTTTGATCATTGGTTTTGGTAAACGTGTCCGGTTTTGTATCCTCCTGATCAAACTTGACATCCTGCTGCCATTTGCTTTTGAAATAGACGGCATTGACCAAGTACATCATCAGATCATCGGGGATGGAGGCGCCAACGATTTGCTTGATCCGATTATTGGTTTGATCGGCCACCCAACGGTTGATCGTGCCGGCGGCATTGGAATTACCAAAATCAAGCGCCTGCACCTCCGCTTCAAAATATTCCTTCCCGATTTCTACAAAATCGCTCTTTGCCGAAAAGCTATCCCGATACCAAATCGAATTGGCTACAGCAAGCGCTGTCGTCGGGTCAACCCTTAACAAAGCCTCGGCTATCTTTTGGTAATATTCATTGATTTCGGCGTCGGAAAAATCTGCCAGCCCGAGTGCTTGAATCATTTCGTCGCGGGTATCGCCCGACGCACCGTTGTAGAGCATTCCAAGAATCATATTCAGGCTGAATGGGGAGAAGAGCACGTTCTCTCCCTCCTGCTTAGCCACTTCCCGAAAGAATTGAAAGGCAACACGATTATCAGCCTCCGCTTTCTCGCGCTGTTTGCTTGTCAGCTTAATGGCTTGCGCAGGCTGAAGCCCCTTCGTAAACTCATCTTCCACCATGACACAGTTCACCTGTTGGCTATCGACCGTAATGTCCTGATCGACAAAACCCAAATATTGGAAACGCAGAATTGCATTTTCGGGAACATCGATTGAATACGTTCCATCACTATCCGATAATACGCCTGTGGTTGTTCCCTTTATAGTAACCGTAGCACCAACCAGGGGCTCGCCCGAGTCGTCGGTTACGGTACCCGAAACGGCCCGCGTAGCAGTTGCCTCCTGAGCCTGTAAGTGTATGGTCGCCATGCAAGCCACTGCTATTGCGACAAATAAAACTGTAATTCGCTTTCTCATTTTATTGGATCTGGCTTTGATAATCATTGATCTCGTTTATTTTTGGGATTTTCACCCAATATTCTGATAAGCAACTGTTAAATTTAGAAAAAATATTTTTTATTATTGTTAGTAAATGGCGTGCTGAAAGAAAAAAGATTGACAACCCCAAACGTTTATTAACGGTTTCATCCGTACTTCTTTAAACTTTAACAGCTATTAGATACATTTTTAATACCGATGAGATTTTTTTTATGATGGGTATTATACTTTCAATACATTCTTCCCCATTATCCATCAACGCCTTAGACAAGGGGCATCAGGTACTTGTGCTTTATCGCTGATCTCGGGGGAAAAGAGAAGAGACTCCGACACCCGGGGTGGTGCAAGCCGCTGGCAGATTCTGAAACAAGTTCGCAATGACGCCGCGATTGCGCTGGTTCGTACAGTTAGACGGTTTTTAAATCATTCTCATTCCTGCATTCGTGGCTTATCCAGAAGTATGCCTGCAAGCAGATGTATCTTTCCCATATTTTTTGTTCTTTTGTGGCATCAAAATCAATTTATTTTGCGATGAAAAACGTGCTTGGATATTTGCTGACACCGATCTTCTGGCTGGTTTTTGGCTTGTTGCTGCTGGTGTTTCACCCCACCCAAATGATTTGCCGGCGGTTAGGTGGTTACCACCTGCGGAAAAAGTCGGTTGATGTGCTCAACTTCTTTTTGGTTTACAGTCTGACCATTATGGGCTGCCGGATTCGTTTCCGGGGTTTTGAACTGCTTCCTGAAGGACGCCCTTTTATTATCGTATCCAATCATCAAAATACGCTGGATATTCCACCCATCGTTTGGGGTTTTCGGAAACATCATCCCAAGTTTGTGTCGAAGAAAGAACTGGGCAAGGGCATCCCCAGCATTTCGTATAACCTCCGCCATGGCGGCTCGGCCTTGATTGACCGCAAAAATGGCAGGCAATCAATTGTGGAAATTACCAAACTGGGAAAACACATCGAAAAAGAAAACTACAGTGCCAGCATTTTTCCCGAAGGAACGCGTAGCAAGACGGGACAGGTGGGCCATTTTCAACCTGCCGGAATTGCCACCTTGTTGCGTGCCGCTCCCTCATCGTTAATTATTCCTTTTGTTATTGATGGCAATAGCCAGGTGATGAAAAATGGGTACTATCCAATGACTTTTGGGACACGGCTAACCTACACCGTTTTACCTCCCATCGATCCGGCCGGCCGGGATTTGAAAGAACTCACACTGGAGATTGAACAACAAATCAAAAAACACCTGGGACAGGAGAGTATTGGATAATTGGGGATTGGTCATTTTGTCATTTGATAGTCATTTATCGCCGGCTGTTGGAATTTGGAACTTGCTATCGCCCGCTTGGTGAGCCTTCCGGTCCGGCAACCGCTGGACAGGATCTGTCAACGAGTTGTAAGATACTGGATGCAAGATGACAAAAGGCGACTGAGACTGAAAACTTCTTGATTGAGGCTTGCAGCTGGATAAACCGCGCCTCGCTTTTGACTTATGCCTTGCAAAGGGCTTGGTGAGCGATTGTCAAAAGATCACTCCTTCACTTTTCAATTCTTTCAGCCCGCGCGAACAATTTGTTAGGTTGTGCGCTTTTATTGTAAGGCATCTGCCCAATGACGTTCGATTAATAACCACATCACGAAAAGTCAAGCCAATGAAAACGAAAGCTTACAGTAACGGAGAAATCACCATCTTATGGAAACCTGACCGCTGCATCCATTCCGGTATATGTGTGAAAACATTGCCCCAGGTGTACAAACCGGGAGAAAGACCGTGGATTCAAATTGAAAACGCAAGCACACAAGCATTGATTGACCAGGTCACCCAATGTCCTTCGGGAGCTTTAAGCATTGAAAAATAGTAGCCGATGGCCAAAATCACACGAGAAAACGAGGGGCAAAAGGGGCGCTTCACAATCTTCGAAGATGGCGAGCCAGCTGGAGAAATGACCTATACCTGGGCGGGTGAATCGCGGATAATCATTGATCACACGGGAGTTGACGACCGATTTGGAGGCAAAGGTTTCGGAAAACAACTGGTGATGGAAGCGGTAACGTATGCCCGTCAGACGGGAATTAAGATCCTGCCACTCTGCCCCTTTGCAAAAAGGGTATTTGACAAGGATTCTTCACTGCAGGACGTCAGGTTTTGAATGACCGCAAGGTCTTTCAAGCAAAAAAGCCAAGAGCTTCGCCACTAAATAAACCGCTCCCGTTTTTGCAGGTTGAACAAGCCGTAAAGGATAAACACCAGCGTGCCGGCCACAAGAAACACCCGGTTTTTCAAGGCGATCCCTTCCCAAATCACCTCGTTCATGTTGCGGGGCGGATTGAACGGATTCATGAAAATATTCCACATGGTTCGTTCAACAGCTTCACTAATAATGAGCAGAAAAACGCCCAGTATAACCATGACCACTGCTGTTCCGTTTCCGTTTTTGATGACCGTTGAAAACATAAAAGCCATGCCACCCAAAAAGAATACCGGAAACATGAGCTGTCGTGTCATCTCAAAGAGATTGACCGGAGTAAGAAAGACGTAGCTTATACCAGCAAAGCCAATCAGCAACAAAAATACCAACACAAACACCAACACCAGTCGCACCAACCACACTTTGTACCGGTAGTCGGGAATCCCAAACAGAATCTCCAGAATACCCGAATCCAGATCGTTTTGAATTCCGAAGGTCATTGGGTAGAAGATCAGCAGGATGGCCGGAAAAAGCAGGGTGTCATACACAAACTCTTCGTCGGGCAGCTCTCCATTCCACACGGCCATGATAGCCACAAAGGCATAAAAGGCAAAAGCTGCCAGCAAAAACCAGATAAATCGGCCGCCAAAGATGATCCGAAAATTGTACTGGATCATTTTTCCCACCAGGTGCAGTGTATTTTTCAGTTTGAGTGTGTTCATATTTCTCTCAATGAATGGTGTTAATAGATCAAGTCATCCTGGACTTGTTTCAGGATCTCATCACTCTGAAACAGATTCCGAAACAAGTTCGGAATGACTCCTCTTAAATTCAGGCAATAATATCGCCCTTCTATTTCAAATCTTTAATTAAGCACAAGTAAGCATCTTCCAGCACCGGCTTGGCCATGATGGCTTCGTCAGCCGGTTTTTCATGACTTAGCATGCGCACGCGAATGTTCTCGCCCACCCGCATGTGGTGGGTCACCATGTGCTTATTCGGCATTCTATCGAACTGAGATGCCGGGACATCGTACTGCCACACCAGGTTGTCAGCCAGGTTCACCATGTCGATCGGTGTGCCGTGGTATTTCACCCGCCCCCGGTTGATGACGGCCACCTGGTTACACGAGCTCGAAATATCTTCGATGATGTGGGTCGAAAAAATGACGATCCGGTTACGGCTGAGCTCCACCAGCAAGTTTCGGAACCGAATTCGTTCGCGAGGGTCTAAGCCGGCTGTCGGTTCATCCACCACCAATATTTTGGGTAGATGAAGCAGAATCTGCGCTATACCAATGCGCTGTTTCATTCCACCCGAGAAAGAGCCAATCTTATCGTTGCGTTTTTCCCACATGTGCACCGACTTCAGAACATATTCAATCCGTTCTTTCCGTTCTTTGGCATCCGTCAGCCCTTTCAGGATCGCCTGGTAATCCAGGAACTCCTGAGAGGGCATATTTTCATAGGTGCCAAACTCCTGTGGCAGGTAACCAATCAAGCCCTGCAGCTCTTCGCGTTTTTCCTGCGTGTCGATGCCATTGATCCACACCTTGCCGTAGCTCTGCTCAAAAATTCCGCAGATAATCCGCATCATGGTTGATTTACCAGCTCCATTGGGCCCAAGCAAACCAAACATGCCGGTACCAATTTCGAGCGAAACGCCATCCAGGGCTTTAAAGGGCACCCGACGTTTTCCGATAACCGGAATTTGTTTCACCAGTCGCAGGGTCGTTCTTCGCAGGTTCCCAAAACGGCCCGTAATCCGGTCGATGTTGACCTTTTCATCGTACAGCCGTTTGGCGGTTACCGAAATCATCAAAGCCAGATACCACAAAACGGCAAAAGCAATGACGAACCCAATAAAGTCGGTTTTCTTCCAAAGAATAAACAGTTCCACCAAAGGCAGCAGCCAGAATAACAGTCGTTTTACGTATTTCTTAATCGCCTTAAAAATGCCTTTCTGGCTTTCCTCGTACCGATGATCCAGGTAAATGGCCACCGGGGTCCAAATCTGGTTGAGGTACAGGTAAACCATAACCAGCATGAAACTGATCCAGAATACCGATCCCAGAAAGAAAAAGGTAAAATAGATCATGAATCCCAGCAAAGGCAATTGCCAGATCAGTTGGTCAAACTCACGGATTGAACGGAATTCCTTTTCCATTCCTGCCCGCCGCCTGATATTCAATCCGCCTTTCCATTCCCTTGCAAAACGCCCCGGACGATCGTAAATTTTTACCAGGTTTTGAATGACAATGTGAATCCCTTCATCGGGAGCAATTAGGCGGGTTCCTGCCTTTTTCAGACTATTCAAAACAAACCAGGTGATTCCCGGAATCAGCACCACGGCCAAAACAGTATCGAGCAATTGCCAGGTCAGATCGTCCACTTCCATGTAGATCATGGTCAAGGTTCCGGCCATTGCCAGTATCTGGAAGGTTTTTAGTTTCCAGTCAAGTTGGTTGAACCACTCCAGTGCACTTTCCAATCCCGAATAAAAGGTCGGAATAAAGATGAGAGTCAACACCGTACTTAAAGCCAGCCCGCCAATGACGATGATGGCAAACGGAGCCCCAATCACACTCACGTACTCGGCTTGTCCCATGGCCAACGGCACCATCGCGACAATGGTGGTGATGGTCGTAATCAAGATGGGCCTCACACGCGACAAGCCAGCAGTCATTAAAGCACGCGGCCGTCTGAAGCCCTGTTTTCGCAGGATATTGCTGTAGTCGATCAGAATAATGCCGTTGTTGACCACCACGCCCAGCAAGATCAGGAAGCCAATCATCGTGTTGGCATTAAACAGACTGTTACCCGTCAGAATGAGTGCCAGCAACGATCCGATGGCAGCCAGCGGAATGGAAAACAACAAGACAAAAGGTGTAGCGAACGATTCAAACACTGATGCCAAAATCATAAAAATCAGGATAATGGCTGCGAGAATCAGGAATTTGAATTCGCCCAAATCATCCTCTTCATGAATAACCTCGGCAGCTACTCCCGCCGGGAAGTTATACGAAGCTACCAGTTCATCAATCTCGAAGCGGTAAGATTCCAGCAGGTCCTTCGACTGCTGCGCTTCACCAATGAGGCTGTAGGTAATTTCAATTTGCTTTTCCTGGTTCACCCGGTTAATGCCAGCCAGGCCCCGGGCATAAACCAACTGGGTAAACTTCTGCAGGTCGTGTAAGCCGCCCGCAGCATCGCTAACCTGCAGCACCTTCAAATCATCCATGGTTCGGGGAGGCTCTTCTTCCAGCGGATCTTCCTCACCCTGCTTGATAATAATTTCGTATTCGTCAAGTCCCTGATTAAATTGCACACCCGTTGATATTTCTCCGGAAAAGGAGTTCAGCTCACTGGTCACTTGGTTCATGCTGATGTTATACTCGGTCATCAACAAAGGATCAAACAACATATGCACCTCCGGACGGTTGTCGGACACGTTGAGCCTGACGCGGTCAATAAAGTCCAATTCATCCAGAAAGTACTCAATATCTTCCGCCACGGTTTGCATCATCTCAAAATCCTGTCCCTTCAGCACCACTTTCTCCTCGTTGCTGCCGATGCCCAACAGCCGCTGAAAGTTCCCCATCATGTTGCGTCCGCCGCCAAAGCCGCCACCTCCGCCGCCGGAGCTACTTTGTTCGAATGAGATTTCGGCCGAACCAATATTTTTGGTCAGTTCGCCCACCGTTGATTTAATCTCGGCAAAGCTACGTCCGTCAATCTTCTCAAAATCTTCCAACAATTTTACGGTTACTACGGCCTCTTCTTCCTCGATGGTACTGATCACATCCTGCTTTTCCTTCAGGTCGGCCAGCTTTTCTTCGATTTTAGTCACTGTTTCATCGGTCGTTTCAAGGCTTGAACCCGACGGCATGGTCACATACAAGTGGATCTGGTCTTCTTCCACTTCCTGCAAAGAACTCACACTAATGGCCAAACTTCCAAATACCGTGATAAAAAAGATGACTACCGCACCGATAATCGTCCCCGCAGGATTACGCATACACGATTTGAGCAACAACAGATACACCTGCACCATCCGGTTGTTGGTCGTCACTTTCTCAAATGAAATGGCCTTTCCGCTTTTGCGCTTCAAAATAAAATGAATGGCCATGGGTACAAAAAGCAGCGCCACCACCAAGGAAACGACCAGCGTTGAAATGATGGAAACCCCGACGTTTTTTCCCAACATCTCGATCATGAAATTGGTCGAGAAAACAAAGGGCAAAAACACGGTGATGGTGGTCAGCGTGGCCGCCACAATCGACCGCCACACCTCGGTTGTCCCTTGGGTGACGGCTGCGTCCGGATCCATCCCTTTGCCGGCCAGCCGGTAAATATTTTCGAGCACCACCACACTGTTGTCAAGCAACATCCCGATGGCCAGCGCCATACCTACAAGTGTCAGACTGTTTAGGGTAATATCGTAGGCATAAAACAGGTTGAAAGCGGTAAACACCGACACCGGAATGGCCAAGGCGATAAACGCAACAATGCGAATATTTTTCAAAAACATCCAAAGTACGAAAACGGCCATCAGGCCTCCGACCAAAGCCAGGTTGATGATCTGATCAATGTTTTCCTCCATGGTTTCGGCGGAATTGTCCTGAATAAACAATTCAACATCTTTGCGTGCCAGTTTCTCATTCAGCTGTGCTACCAGCTCCTGTGTTTTATGCGACAGCTCAATTTGGTTGGCCTGCGAATCATTGATCAGGCGAATGGTCACGGCATCCTGACCATTCACGCGGCTGTAGCTGGTTTCTTCTTTCACGCCAAAACGGACGTTGGCAATATCTTTCAACAAGATTGGGCCTTCGGCAACGACCAGGTTTTCCAGGTCACTCACCTTGCTATACTCTGCGGTGACATGCACAAAGTAGTGCTTTTCCTTTTCCTTCAATGCGCCCACATAGGTACGCGACTGCGAGTTTTGCGAAAGCAGCGAGCGCACCTGCCCCGGCGTAATGTTGTAGGCTTCGCAGGCCTCCATGTTCAGAATCACCTCGATGGATTTTTCCTGCCCGCCGAATACGTTTACACCAGCAATGCCATCCAGGTTTTCCAAGGCAGGTGCAATGTCTTCGTCCGCAATGTTCCGAATCCGATCCACACCCCCGCTTCCACGCGCCTGCAACTCCATAAACTGGCTGCTCATTTGCGACAGGTCCACCCGGTTCACGCTCACCTGAATTCCTTCGGGCAGGTCACCTTGGATCTCATTGATTTTCTCCTGAAGTTTGAGGTAGGCGAAACTGAAATCAACCCCTTTCTGATAGTAAACAACAACGGTTCCCATGCGGGATGTGATGTTCGACTCCAGCGACTCAATGCCTTCGAGCGTTCCCACAGCGCCTTCAATGGGAACAACCACCTGATTTTCGAGGTACTCCGGATCAGCTTCCTGGGTTGAAACAGCCTGAACAAACAAGAACGGGAGCTCTGCGTTGGGCAATAGCTCCACGCCCAGTTGCTTATAGGACACGTACCCCAGCAGGGTCAATCCAATAAACAACATGCTGATCAGAGTCTTTCTATCGATTATAAATTTCATTGGTCTATTTCCTATTTCGCTGTTTGCCATTTACAAATTGTAAATGGCAAATGAGCAAACGTCAATTATGATTTTTGATCCGGTCTTTAATGCCTTCAATGGCTTCGTACATGCACGGAATAACAACCAAGGTCAACAAGGTTGAAGTCACCAGCCCACCGATAACAGCCAGCGCCATGGGTGAACGCAGTGAAGCGCTTTCGCCAAGTCCTAGCGTAAGCGGAAACAACGCCAGAATCGTGGTTAAACTCGTCATGATGATCGGCCGAATCCGTTGCTGTCCGGCCTGCAAAATTGCTTCCAGACGTTCCATGCCGTCATTTCTAAGCTGTAGAATTCGGTCAACAAAGATGATGGAGTCGTTTACCGCGATACCCACCAGCATGATGATCCCAATGTATGCCATGATGTTGAGCGTTTTGCCCAGCACAAAGAACACCAGAATGGAACCAACCACCGCCAGCGGAATGGTAAGCAAAATGGTGAATGGATGCAACAGCGACTCAAACTGAGAGGCCAATACCATATACACCAATACGATTGACAGAAGCAGCGCGAAGCTTAAACTGGCCATCGACTCTTTTCGCTTGGCTTCTTCGCCGCTGATGTTGATCTGGTAATCAGGTGGGATATTCACTGGCGCAATGGCTTCCTGAATGTCTTTAACTGCCCGGTCGAGGGGCATATCTTTTTCGAGTTGCCCGGTAATTTTACCTATACGGTTTTGGTTACGCCGGTAAACTTCTTTAGGCGATTGTCCAATCCGAATTTCGGCAAGTTCGTTCACCATAAAATCCTGATCGGCACTCGAAATCATTAGTTCATCCAACTGCGACAACCCTTTGTCGGGCACCTTTATGGTGATGTCCTGCATTTCGCCTTCACGTTTCACCTGCCCGGCATCCTGACCAACCAGTTGATCCTGTATCTGGGAAATAATATTGGTCACACTCAGGTTGTACATCCCGGCACGCAGGCGATCAACCAAAATCTCCACTTCAGGCGACCCTTCTTCCAAGGATGATTCAAAGTTGTACATGCCCGGCAAACCCTCTACCCGGCTTTTCACTTCGGCGGCAAGCGTTTCGATCACCTCCAGGTCTTCACCCTGAACTTCAATAACCAAAGGAGCTTCGTCCGTTCCCATGATGCTTTTCAGTGCTGTTTCATCCTGCTGATAGCTGATTTCCATGCCTGGAATCTCACCCACCGCCTGACTGATCTTACGGATCGCATCGGTGGAAGCCAGTCGACTTTCGGTACTCAAAATCAGTTTGATCGTGGCCGTATTCTCACCTTCAAAAATGTCGGTTGCCGCCCCACCTATTCCGCTTGATGGCCCCACATGACTGAAGACCGTCTCCAGGTTCTCGCCAAGCAATTCCGTCACAATGGCTTCCATGCTTTCAACAGCGGCAGCGGTTCGCGCCAGCCTCGTTCCTTCCTGCATCCGGATGTCCATGCTAAACTCGCGGGTTTCCGTTTTTGGCATAAACTCGGTCCCTATGAAGGGAAGCAACAAAGCCGATCCACCTACAAGAATGGTGGCCAGCACAATAATCGTCCACTTCAATTTCAATATTTTCGCAAGGAAACGTCCGTAGCCTTTCACCTGAACTGAACGTGACCGGACTTTCTTTTTCTTATTTCTGTAGAACAGGTCGAACAACATGGGAATAACCAGAATGGCTACTGCCAGTGATGAAACCAGCGAGAAAGCCACCGTCCAGGCCTGGTCCTTGAAGAGTTCGCCCGAAGCGCCATGCAGATAAACGATGGGCAAAAACACGATGATCGTGGTAATCGTGGAAGCCGTGATGGCTCCACCCACCTGGGCCGTTCCTTCAATGGCTGCCTCGCGAACAGACATGCCTGACTCGTGGTTTCGAAAAATGTTTTCCATCACCACAATGGCATTGTCAACCAGCATACCGGCGCCCAGCGCCAACCCTCCCAAAGTCATAATATTCAGGCTAAGCCCATTGAAGTACATGAGGTTAAAAGTTGCAATAATGGAAATGGGAATGGCAATGCTGATGATTAAAGTGCTGCCAACCCGACGCAGGAAAAGAAACAGCACGAAGATGGCCAGCACAATCCCAAACAAGGCCGATTCTTCCACTTCGTTAATTGCATCGCTGATAAAACTTCCCTGGTTGGTGACCAGTTGCAATTCGTAACCGGGCAGGGCTTTTTGAATGTTTTTAAGACCTTCGTTAATTTCCTCAACCGCTTTTACGGTGTTAAACTTGGTTTCCTTATAAATGGAGAGGCCCAGGCAACGCTTTCCGTTGAGCCGGACAATATTGTCGGGCTCCTTATTTTGAAAGCTAACCTTGGCCACTTCGCGTAAAAAGATGGGAGCAAATGCCGCTGCTTCGTTGTCGACTGCAACCTGTTTGTAACCCACAATTACATTTTCGAAATCTTCAATATCCGTCAGCAGGCTGACCCCCTTGACCACATAGCGTAATCCCATTTCTTCAATGCTTCCACCCGAAATGCTTTGGTTGAAACTCGCGATGCGACTACTGATTTCATCCATTGTCAGTCCAAAAGCATCGAGCAGGTAGTCACTGGTTTCGATCAACACCTCAATATCTTCGGCACCCGAGACTTCCACTTCGGCCACCCCTTCGAGGCGAATGAGTTCGTTGCGGATATAATTGTCGGCCACCTTCCGCAAATCATTCATGTTATCAATTGTCGGGTGGCTGAGCCCCACCAGCATGACCGGCGACGAGTTGGGGTCGTGCTGGGTGATATTGATGGCATCGATATCTTGGTTTTGAGAGAAGGAAGTCACCGCCTTCTGCAAATCCAGAAAAGCGTCATCCATATTCTTGTTCCAGGCGTACTCCACAGTAATCTGGGCGCTTCCCACCTTCGAAACCGACGACACTTCCACCACATCAGACTGCCGGATGGCCAAGGCTTCGAGGTTCTCTACAAACTGGCTTTCCATCTCTTCCGGCGGTCTTTCGCCCGACTCCAGTTCGATAAACAGGCGCGGGCTGTTCAGGTCCGGGAAAAGGTCAACGCCCAGCTTGTCATACGAGATGTAGCCCAACAGAACCACACCAAGCACCAGCATCAAAATGGTAACCGGGTATTTGACCGAAAATTCGCTTAACTTCTTCACGGTGTTTCCTTTCTATTTGATGATTTTTACTTTCGAACGGCTACGCAAGGTCTCGAACCCTTTCACCACCAGCCGGTCGTTGGCTTTCAGTCCGGAAGTAATCTCCACACGATCCTGATTTTCATATCCCAGGGTGACCTGCTTTTGCTCGGCTGTTCCCTGCTCAACGATGAATACGGATTTACCTCGTTGATTGGAAATGATCACGTCCTTTGGTATAACGATCACGCTGTCCTTCCGGTCCAGGATGATCTCGGCCTGCACAAACATCCCCGGACGCAACTTCAGATCGTCATTGTCAATACTCAGCTTCCCGGCAAAGGTGCGGGTTTCGGTACTGATCGCCGGAGAAAGCTCTTTCACCTCGCCTTGTAGCGTATCTTCAGGCAGCGTATAATTCATTACACGAACTTGCTGACCTTGTTCCAGTTGGTTAATGTATTTCTCAGGCAAATTAACTTCCAACTGCAGTTTTTCGTAGCTCATCAGGCTGACCACTTCGGTTCCATTGGCAACCCTGGTGCCTTGCGTATAGTAAGGCAATTTGGTAATCACCCCGTTGAAGGGGGCGCGTACTTTCATTTTTTCAAGCTGAATCTTGGCCAGTTCATAACTGTCCCGGGCATTCACAGCCGACACTTCAGCATTGCTCAACTCGCTTTGGGTTACCCCACCCTTATCGAACAACGACTTTTGCTTGGTATAGTTTTGCTCCGAAATCCTAAGGTTCAATTCTTTGGCTTCCATCCCCAGATTGTTGACATACTCCTCGTCTTCCAACTCAACAATCACTTGTCCCTTGGCCACGTGGTCGCCCAGCATAAATGGTTTTCCGGTGCGTGGGTTGGTACCCAGCGAATATCTGCCAGCCATTTCAGTCATCAAAGTTGCTTCCTTAGTGGCGGTCACAGTTCCGGTTGTATTAATGGTTTGTTCAATAAACCCGGGTTTTAAATCCTCAACAGAAACGGGAATGGCGATTTCAGCTTCCGAGTCGGCGCTTTGGTTGTTGCACGCTGCCAAACCCAGTAGCGCGAATAAAATAACGGAATGATACAAATTGATCTTCATGGGATTGCGTTTTTAAAAGGATGGCTTTTTAGTTTTCATTATTCTTGATTAATTCTTCGGGAACAATTCCTTTTCCCTGCTCAAAGTCATACAGCGTTTGAATCTTCAGGTTAAGCAATTCAACCTTGTAATCGATCAACGCCTGAGCGTAGGACATTTTCTTTTCCGAAAGCTGTGTTTGGAACAAGTTCAGGTCCATGCTGGTCAGGTCGCCGTTGGCATAACGTTCAAGGTTTATTTCGTAGGTGAGCTGCGCATTTCGTTCATTCTGCTCAGCAATATCAATCTGGTTACGGATATTTTGAAGCGACCGATACACCTGACGAATATCCATGATGATCTGAACCTTCTCCTGTTCAAAACTCAGTTCCTGAGTTTTAATCACGGCTTCCTGCGCTTTGATTCGTGATTTCTTTTCACCCCAGTCAAATAACGGAACGTTGAACGACAACGAAACCCGTGGATTGTTGGTTGGGTTTTCATAGATGTCGCCCAACTTCCGGTTGTCGCCGATAATTCCCACAGAGAGGTTCATGTTTCCCTCGAATTCGTTCAAGGCATTGGTTCTGACCAAATCAAACTGCGACGTTTCAATATCGATCTCGCGCTGACGTAGCTCCATCCGTGAGCCCAAACCATATTCGATGGCCTTTTGCAGATCAACATCCACCGGATTCACATCCACGCTGGTCATCACAGCAATTTCCTCAAAAATGTCCATGCCAATATATTGTTTGAACTGGTCTTTAAAATTTTCCAGACTCACCTGTTGATTTTGCACATTCGACTTGGCAGTCGCGTAGTTGAGCTCGGCCTGGTAGAGTTCTTCCCGGGCAGCCAAGCCAGCATCAACCTTGTTTTTGGTGATCTCATAGCTTTTCTCTGTATTGGCCAATTCATCTTCAGCAATGGTCAAACTCATTTGGGCCATATACACATTGTAGAAATATTGCGTCACCAGTCGCTCCAGGTTGAGTCGCTGCATGGCATAACTCAGGTTCGAGTTTTCCAGATCAAGCTGTAACTCCTTCAACTGCAAGCGCAACCGGTTGTAGGTAAACAGCGGCTGACTGAGGCTCACGTACAGGTTGTTGGTGAAGGAGCGGTCTTCGATATTGTTGATATCGCTGGTGCTCTTTTGCCAGCCAAAGCGATTCACCAGCGAAAGGGTACCATCGGTCACCAAAATAGGCTGCGCAACGGTAAAAGTACCCGATGTTCCTAGCGACTCGTTGGTATACCAGCTTGAATAATAATCGTCAAACGAACGGGTGCGGCTGTACTCAACCGGATTTAAGCTCAGCGAGAACTGCGATTTCAAGGCAGCTTTTTGGGCATTGAGTGATTCCTGCGAACGTTCCAGGTTAAGCAACGATCGTCGAATATCCGGGCTGTTTTGCGAGGCGATCCCCAGAGCCCTCTCCAGGTCCAGCAGTTGCTGACCGAAAACCATGCTGCCTGGAAACAAGGCCAGCAAAATCAGGAATTTGAGTCTTGTGAAAATTGGTTTCATAGGATTAAATTGTTTGCTTTCCAGGGTATCATATGGAACGCGCACTTTAATCATCTTCTTTTGCATTTTGAATGAGTCTGCTCGTTTCATATGAGTCTGTTTTTTATTGTTTTATCAGTTTAATTGCATCGGCCACCACCATACGGGCTTCCGACTGGTTTGTTAATTCTATTTTTGCCGTATCGGGCGAAAAGTAGTAACCACCTAAATAGTTCCAACCGGCCTCTGCTGTTTTCAGGTCAACCAATGCCTCTTCATCGCCATCGTCGTGATGCACAATGAAATGATATTCGCCACCATCATCGCCGCGGCGGCCACGGCCTTCTTCTTTGTAAATATGGGCATAGACCTGATAAAAGCCTTCTTCGGCGATCGGGACATTCCATGTAGCGACTTTTTCGCCTTCGCCCGAGCGCAGATAGTAAGCCGAACGGATGTAAGCACCATAAAAACTGGAATGGGTGGTTAGTGTCCAGTTTCGTGGTGCACGCCAGCCCGAAAAACCCGAATATTTACTCGTGCTTTCTTCCTCTTTGATAAGCAGCTTGCGCAATAAGCTGGTTTCATCCTCTCCAACCACGACAAAACCTGGATCTTCATTGTCCAAAATGATCTCATTGTCCTCGGCAATACGAACGGGTCGATCTACAATGCTTTCACCCTCATAGGGAACCGCTTTTTTATCTTCTTCAATATTGTCGAGCGGAAAACGGATTTCGGAAGGAATATTTTTCGAAGTGAGCGTGTTGATGTTTGCACCCCGCGGGGTACCGCTGAGCAAATAGCTAACTTCCTTGGTTTGGTTTCCTTGCAGATGAATCAATTTATTGATGGTTTCGGACGAACCGCCACCGCCTCCAAACCGACCCGGGCCTCCGCCCAAGCGAAATTCCACCGAAATAATCCCTTCCACATCTTCGGTATTGCTCACTTTAAATTTGACCATGGTTTTCAGTTGGTCACCATCCAACACATTCACAGCATTAACACTTCCGACCAAAAATGCCGGCAAACGGGTACTGCTGAACCAACCTTCCATGTAAGGAATCAGGTCAATGCCAAATTCATCCAGAATAGCATCGTTAAAATCTCGAATGCTCGAAGCTCTAAATTTGACACCCCGCAAATAATCGTACAGAAAGTCTTCAAAAGCTTCTTCCTCCGCTTTGCGTTTAATAATGGAAAATAAGGCTTTGCCTTTTAGCTGAATAACATTGTCTACGATCTGTTTATGGGCGGGATCATCCAGAATCTCTTCAAAACTTTGAGACAACAAAGCCAGGTTCCCCTGTTCATCCTCAGACATCCCTTGCAAGTCGCGCATCCACCCCATACCCGGATTGGCGGTTGCTTGCTTCTTATAAGCTTCAAACACCCGGTCGGCCACCGGCCAGCGATCGGAACGAATATAAAAAGCATAGTTATAGAAGAGCGGGAAGGCATAAAAGGGATTTTGCTTCTCCTCAATCTGCACTTCGCCCTGCGAACGGCTAAAGTCGGGCCGGCCCTGCTCCTGGGTAAAGGTTGCCAGAAAATTTTGTAACACCCGGATCTTTTTTTCTTCTGTTGTCAGGTTCTCATCATCGCGACCACCCCATCGGCGTCGTTGATCCATGCGCCCGTAAAAGTCGGCTTCATCAATCAGCAGGCCTTTTTCGGGATATAAAATCATTTCGGGTTGAATTTGCTCACGGGCACCGCTTAAGACGCGTTCATAGGAATAAAACTGAATGGGAACTTCAACCAGAGAAAAACGCTCAAAGGGATAATATAAATCCACATTTCGTTCAAAATCCTGGATTGCCTCCGTAATGATTCCGGGAATCGTGTCTTTTATTTCTTCAAAAAATTCAGAAAAATAATCATGCCCCTTCCGGTAGTAGATGCTGAACTCCAGCCCGTCAATTTCCTTGTTCATCCGCTCGTAAGCGCCAATAGCCAGCGAAATCTGGGATTGCGCATGCGAGTTGCTAAATACAAAGCGGTTGCCGTCCTCTTCAACGGTTCCCTGCGAAACAGCGGTTAGGCCCGGGCGGGTATTCACTTCGAGCCTGTAGTTGCTAAACTGGCGCGACAGCCATTGTTTGTTTTTCACGCCAAAACCTGCGCCGGGAATCGGATACCAGTTGTTTTCGCGGGTCAGCAGCACATAGTCGGGGGTAATAAAAGCGTGGCGCTTATCAATTTGGTACATGAAATTGCGATAGGCTTCCTGCCGGGTTTCATCATCGATATCCAGAAAACAAGCCGCTTCATTAATATTGCCGTCATACGAAAAAACGAACGTTAACTGCTCACCAGGCTCCACCTTCAAGCCAGTCAATTCAATCAGGCCGAGCTTGCGCTCAAACGCTTGTTCCTTTCCGTTAACAATTAGTCGATTCAATTTCAATCCGGGGTTCAGGCTGAACAAAACGGTTGACAAGGTTTCATTTCCGTCATTTCGTGCTTCCAGCCTGGCCTCGCATGCAATACTCTCACCCTGATGAGTGAGCTGAATGTCGTAGTCTGAAATGGCCAGTTGCTTCACATCCAGGAATTGATCATTCAGGCTGATCATTTCCTCACGCTGGTCCTGATTCTTCAAAAAGGAACCTATATGCAAACTTCCAAGGTAAATGCCTCCGGACAGGGCAATCGTCCCAAATATGAACGAAAAGATGCGCATCGAATCTGAATGCGGCAGACGGCGTAAAAGCAAGATGGTATAAAAAATAAACCCTAGGCCCAAGCAAAAATACATGCCCCGGTGGATCAAAATGGTCTGTAAGTTTCCGAATCCAACGAAATCGGAAAATGTTAGCGGGATGTTAAAAGCCATGTAATCGAACAAGTAATACACCTTATCTTGAAGATAAAACAAGGAAATAGCCACATAGCCCAGCAACACCACAAAGGTAACGGCCTGGTTCCGAATTAATGACATGATCAGAAAAGAAAGCCCCATAATAAAAATCAGGGTTGGCACACTAATCACCAGGAAATAAGCACCATAAGCCAACCAGTTCACCGATGTATTTTTGGTAATCAAATTAAAAATCAAGGCAATCGAAAGAATGATCAGGTTCAGCACGATAAAGACAACAAGGTTACCCAGCGTTTTTCCGATGACATATTCGCCGTTGGTCATCGGTCGCATGTAGATCACTTCGGTGGTGTCCAGCTTTTTATCACGTTTCAGAAAGTCAGACGCCAGAAAAATTGCAATCACCGCCTGAACCACGTTTAGAAACAGCAGATTGGTATAGGGAATAATGGATGGCAGCCCCTTGATCGCCCATTGTCCGGCACCTCCGTTTGATTCGATCAGGACACCAAAGTTGAAAAATGAAAGAAAGACCATCGCCAGAATAGCGAAAATCCGAAAAAACCAGCTTCGTAATAAGGTTTTGGTTTCGTAATGAGCTATTGATCGGATGTTATGGATTGAAATCATGGGTTCAGGAATTGAGGGTTAGATAGCTGTCCATTGGTTTAACTGACTTTCCATAAAATAAACGTAGGCATGCTCAAGATTTGGGTCAATGTTGTGCCCGGAATAGCCATTAATCTCATCAGCCACCACTTGAATTTCCCACCCTTCGCTGGTAGGAACATTGGAAATGACCGGATACTTTTCGTTGATTTCCTGGTACTCTGATTCAGTAGCATGGATCAGCCAGACTTTACCAACACACTGTTCAACCAGTTCGTCAGGCGAACCACTGTAAGCCAATTCTCCACGGTTGAGCAAAGCCATGTTTTTACACGTGCTGGAGATATCGCCAACAATATGGGTCGACAGGATAATGATCACGTCATTGGTTGAAATGGCAGACAACAGATTGCGAAAGCGGATGCGTTCCTCGGGATCCAAACCCGTGGTTGGTTCATCAACAATAATGATTTGCGGACTATTGATCAAAGCCTGAGCTATTCCCAACCGACGCTTCATTCCTCCCGACAATCGGTTGGCCTGACGGTCGCGCGCCTCAAACAAGCCTACTTCCTCCAACATTTTATCAACCGCACTGGCCCGTTCTTTCCCCGATTTCATTCCGGCCAAGCGCGCCGCATAATCCAAGAATTCGTAGGTGGTCAACTGAGAGAAAAAACGAAAGTCCTGGGGCAAATACCCCAGCATTTTGCGAATTTCTTTTCGGTTCTTCACCAAATCGTAGCCATTGACGGTTACTTTTCCATGGCTCGGCTTCATTAAAGTCACCAAAATGCGCATCAAACTTGATTTTCCGGCTCCGTTGGGGCCCAGCAAACCAAACATCCCATTCTCAATTTCCAGATGTACATTGTTCAGTGCCCGGTTCCCGTTCGGATAGATTTTGCTCAGTTGATCAATCGTAATTTTCACAGTAATATATTTCGTTTAGCTTAGTAGACTCTTATTTTTTCCAAACGTTTAACTCATTGGAACAGCATATGAAAAAGAAGTTACAATAAGGTCTGAAAAAATTGATCGAATATTGAAAAACGCTACCAAATCGCCTCATTTTTTAGACGAAATAGGAAAACTAATCGACCAAGTCCCGGTAATATTCCAACCTCCATCCAAAAAGCACAGCGCTATTGTGAAAGTAATTCCACAAAATTCAAGATTATTCTACATCCGGCTGGGCTCTGGCCTTTTAGCCTAAACCCCTGCATAATCCCCACAACATCAACATATCCAGCCATTAACAAAAACAAAAAAAACAACCTGGCATGGTATTCCTTGTTCCATTAACTGTTGATTGTCGTTTTCCGCGTCAACTCAATGAAGCGGAACATGACAATCAGAAAAATATAAGTTAAATCAGAAAAATAGGAGTTATTATGAATTGGAAAAGAAAATTGAGCCGAATTTACACAACACTAATAGCGTCATTTATTTTAGTGGCCGGAGCTTTTACAGCGACCGCACAAAATGATGACATGAAGTACGATGAGCTGGAAAAGATGCAGGACCACATGGAAGGCTACCTGTTTGAGGTTTATGAGTTGGTGGGCGACTATCCAAGTTTCGGTTATGAATACGTCTATCACGATGGTCATCTCGACCGGGTAATGGTATCGGGCATTGACGACCCGGCAACCAAAAAAGAGGTTGCAGAGCTTATGCACAAGTTTAGAAGTGCGAAGGACGACATGAAAAATTACTGCACACGCGTAGGTATCTACTATGCGCCAGAGCAGGAAGCTGAGCCAAAGATGGGCTATGAATCCTTTAGAGAGGAAGTGAGAGAAAATCTGAACTATCCGGAAAGAGCAGAGAATTTCGGTGTTGAAGGTACGGTGTACGTGAAGTTTATTGTTGAAAAAGATGGTGAAGTATCGTTTGTTACCGCAGACCATGCCATTGATTCACCGTACGAACAACGTGTCGACAGGCTGGAAGAAGTAGCCATTACTGCCGTGGAAGATGTTGATGCTGAATGGGAGCCCGCCATTGTAGATGGGGCAATTGTTGACTCATGGGCTGTCATCCCGGTAACATTTGATTTCCAGAAAAATCCGGCGTTGCCAGCTCTCATTCGATAATAATATGCACAACAATAATCCAAGGTTGTTCCAATCGGAGCAGCCTTTGGTTCTTTGCAGCGTGAAACGAACAGTAATTATTATCTCTAAAAATAAAAAACTATGAAAGAATTTTTCACGATCGATTTTTGGGAGACTTTTACCTCAAGTCTAGCGGGATGGATCATCACCGAATTACCGGCCATTATCATCTTGGTTGTCCTTTTAATAATTGCACTCAAAGTAAGCAGTTTCACGCTTAGAAAATTGAAAAAAGCCCTGGCCCACAAAACCGTGCATCAAACCGATGAACCCAACCTTGAGGTTGAAAAACGCCTCAACACGCTGATGGGAATCGTTAAAAAAGGGGTTGCTATAATCATTTGGACCATGTTCATTATGATCTTTCTGAAAAAAATCAACATCGACATTGCCCCAATTTTAGCAGGTGCCGGTATCATTGGTTTAGCTGTGGGTTTCGGAGCGCAGGAGCTTGTTCGCGATTTCATTTCCGGTTTCTTTATTTTGTTCGAAAACCAGATTCGAACGGGTGATGTGGCGATTATCAACGGAACCGGCGGCCTGGTTGAAAAAATTGAACTTCGAACGATCACACTCCGCGATTTGTCTGGTGTTGTCCATGTCTTCCAAAACGGGAAAATCAATACCGTTTCAAACATGACTAAAGAATGGTCCGCCATGGTGTTCGACATTGGCGTTGCCTACAAGGAAGACATCGACCAAGTGATGCAAATTATGAAAGACGTTTCGGAAGATTTACGCAACGACGACAATTTTAAAGACTCAATTCTTGAGCCGATGGAAATTTTCGGCCTGGATAGTTTTGGAGATAGCGCACTGGTTGTGAAAGGTCGAATAAAGACCAAGCCCATTCAACAGTGGACTGTAGGACGGGAATACCGGAAGCGATTGAAAATCGCCTTCGACAAACACAACATCGAAATTCCATTCCCACATCAAACAATTTACTGGGGCGAGGAGATTGATCCGCTCAAATTATCGATGGACAACACACTTAAAGTGACAGAGACAAAATCATCATCAAAAGAATAACAATAAAGGTTGATTGGCTTTGGATTCCAACTGCAATCATCAATGCTTTCCGTCAATCAATCAAATCTGCGTGAAGGTAGATAGAAAGCTGACCGGATTAACCGGTCAGCTTTTTTAATTGATCCTGAGTGAGTGCTGTCAACAAACCCGAAAATAATCATCGTGTCACAAAAACTTTAAACTATTTCTTCATTTCTAAAAAGTCGCTCTGCCTTTATTAGAATAACTTATTTATTTACACGAACTTATACCTATTTTAGTAAAACAAGTGCTTGTTCTAATAAAACTATAGCGTATTCTAGCAGAACTATTAACTGTTCCTGCAAATTTGAGAATCACTTTTACAAAACTAATAGTCCTTTTTTCAAAACGATTTACATTCTTACCCAACCGTCAGAAGCTGAACCCAACCATATTGCCCCCTTTGGGTTTCTGGCTTATTCGTCTTCTTCAATGATAATTTCATCTTCAAATTCTTGTGACTGATCTTCGTGCTTTTTGCGAATAATCTCTATTTTCTCGCGCCCACCGCTTAGGTCTTTCTTCTTATACGAAATCACGCCAGGGTCGTCCAAGTGAATGACCATCTTGTCATCGGGATGCCGATCCAAATACTGAATTCGCATGGGTGGGTAAGGAGCCTTTGGCACATGAACAAATGCCCGACCATGTCGAAAATGCCTGTTTGGTGCTACTGGTCCATCGCCCCGCCGGATCATCATCCTTGTCCGAAGCGAATCACACTCAAAAAGACTGTCTCTCATCATGATTCGGTTTCCCCGGTGATGCATAAACGGCCGATCGCCCGGACCAAAAACAAATACCTCTTCGTTTTCACCGTCCGAAAATTCATATCGAAAACGATTCAACTTTCTTTGCAAGTTCGAATCCAGTTGGCACGGCAGGTTCAGTTCATCCATCCAGGCAAAATCAGTTTCATCAGTTGATATCAGCGTATCCAACACGATTCGTTCTCCATTTACAACCTTCACCATTTTTACACGTCGTTGTTTTTCCGGTTGCTCATCGGTTTGTGCCGTCACCAAAACAGTTGGCATCAGCAAGAAAATAACCAGTACCCATCGGCTAATCTTTAAATTTGTTTTCATCTGTATCATTTTAAATTGATTTCTATGCAAACAAAGGTAGGATGAGAGGCAGGCACTTCTCAGTTAAGGTCTGGTTAAAATCTGTTAAGGGAAAGTTAAAGTCAAAAAAGGCCCGACTTGAAATAATTATCTTTGACAAATGAACAAACGATTTTTCATCTATTTAATGGCGCTCATGGGTTTGTCAATCCTGGGAATCATTGCCATTCAGCTCATCTGGATCAACAATGCCATTGAGGTGAAAAATGAGTTGTTCGACCGCAGTGTGACCGAAGCGCTCAACAATACCGTGCGGCGAATTGAAGTTCATCACGATGTGGAAGTGCTCACCGGCATTGAACGTCCTGGCCGCCCCTACTGGCAACGCAATGCTCACATCGCCCCGCCGGTTCCTCCACGCGCTGTCCGGATTATCCGTAACTCACAGTCGAACAAAGGCAGTCAGATTGAATTTGAAACCATTGAAAATGACAGCAATGTCCAGGTTTTTCAATTCACAAGCCCGGGCGATACCATCGTTGAGACCAACCGTTTTTCGTTTACTGAGGGCGACACCATTTATACTACCACAACAGCACTGGCAAGCTCAGCCCTCGATCAACTCGACTCGATCGAAACCATGACAAACAAGTTTGGTGAACTAAGTCCACAACTGCAGAAACGCCTGGAAATGCGTTCCGAAAATCTGAAAAGATTCGGTTCCCGTTTCATGCGCGAAATGGCAGCGCTGGATGTCAGCGCGATCCCGCTAAGTGAAGTCGCCAGCCTGCTCAAAAAAGAGCTGGAGAACCAAAACATCAAGCTGCATTTCGATGCTGCCATTCTGGAGCAAGACACCCTCCAATCGATGACAGAACAAGCGGACAGTCTGGGGCTTATGGCGACCCGTTACCAAACCAATTTGTTTCCCCGGGCCATTTTCGACCGCGACACCAAACTGGCTGTATTTTTCCCCAACCAGGAACGATACATCTACCGGTCTGTTTCCTGGCTTCTGGTCGCATCGCTTTTTTTCTCCATCTTCATTCTGCTGACCTTCAGCCTAAGCATCTTCTTTATGCTGAGGCAAAAGAAAATATCGGAAATGAAATCGGATTTCATCAACAACATGACCCACGAATTTAAAACCCCAATCGCCACCATTTCCGTAGCCGCCGATTCCATTCGAAACGAAAAAGTAATCCGCCAGCCCGAAAAGATCAATTACTTTATTGATATGATCAAAAAAGAAAATGCACGCATGAATCGGCAAGTCGAGGATATATTAACCATCGCCCGGCTCGATAAAAAAGACTTTGAATTCAAATGGGAGGCTTTAAATATTCACCAGCTGATTGAAGACGCCATCGGAGGCATTGCTTTGCAGGTTGACAAGCGGGGCGGAAAAATTGAAACGGAATTCCGGGCGGCAAACCCAACAGTAACGACCGACCGGATTCACGGAGCCAATATTATTTATAACTTGCTGGACAACGCCAATAAGTATTCGCCCGAACAGCCTGAAATAAAGGTTGAAACCTGGAACAATGCCAAGGGCGTGCTCATTCGCATTTCGGACCGGGGAATAGGTATGAACAAATCGGTTCAATCCCGGATTTTTGAACGCTTCTTCCGGCAAACAAGCGGCAACATTCACAATGTGAAGGGATTTGGATTGGGACTAAGCTATGTCAAAGCGGTGGTGGAAGCCAATCATGGACACATATCAGTTCAAAGCGAACCGGGAAAAGGCAGCCAACTCGAGGTTTTTCTGCCGTTCTTGAGAGACAACTGAAAAAATCACTGAATCACTAATGGTTGAAAAAACGCAAAACAATGGATAAAAAGCAACACCTGTTTTTATTGGAAGATGACCTGAGTTTTGGTGCAGTATTAAAATCATATTTGGAACTAAATGATTTTGAAGTGACTTGGGTCGACGACGGGAAACTGGCCATGGAACGTTTTCGTAGCACACCATTCGACCTGTGTCTGCTCGATGTGATGCTTCCACACGTTGATGGATTTACCGTTGGTACCGAAATCCGGAAAATTGACAAGCAAGTGCCATTTATCTTTCTCACCGCCAAAAGCCTGAAAGAAGATGTGCTGCGGGGCTTTAATATTGGTGCCGACGACTACATTACCAAGCCGTTCGACACGGAAGTACTCATCTGTAAAATCAAAGCCATTCTTAACCGAAACGGACAAGTTCCCCAGGTGAAATCCGCACAGCACCAGTTGGGCAATTACGTGTTTGACGTTCCGCTGCGCAAAATATCGATTGGCGAAAAACAGCAAACCCTTTCGCCTAAAGAAGCCGATTTACTGGAAATGCTTTGCCTGAATAAAAATGAGTTGTTGCTGCGCGAAGCCGCCCTGCTAAAGATTTGGGGCGACGACGGCTATTTCACCGCCCGAAGCATGGATGTTTACATCACCAAACTACGCAAATACCTGGCCGATGATCCTTCCATCGAGATTAAAAATGTCCATGGCAGCGGATTTCTTTTGAAAGTTGATTAAAGCTATCCGTCAATTTTTGTTAACTTCGGGCGAGAACCCTTAAAATAGTGAACATGAACACTGCCAAAACAGCCATAATCACAGGAGCAAGCAGAGGCATTGGAAAAGCCTGTGCGAAAGGACTCGCCAATTTGGGCTATCTATGTCTTTTAATTGCCCGAAGCCAGGAACAACTGGAAACACTGGCTGAAGAAATTCATTCCGCCGGAGGCCAATCCTCAATCTTTGCCGTTGACCTGACCAATGAGTCTGAACTTCAGGAATGTGTACTAAAAATAAAAAAACACTACGTCAGCATTGATGTTTTGGTCAATAATGCCGGAATGTATGTCGGTGGTAACCTGCAAATGGAAAGTGATGAATTCAGAAAACAACTGGAGCTGAACTTAACAGCTAACTTCAGTTTGCTGAAAGCTTTTGTCCCTGTGATGAAAGAGCAGAAAGCAGGCTACATTTTCAACATCGCATCACGAGCCGGGAAAGTCGGTTTTTCCAACAGTGGTGCTTATTCTGCCTCAAAATTTGGACTCATTGGGTTAAGCGAATCCCTTTACCGGGAATTAGCTGAATACGGCATTTCTGTCACCGCCATTTGTCCTGCCTGGGTAGCCACCGAAATGGCTACGACTGCCGGTTCCCCACACGAAGCCCATGAAATGATTCAACCAGACGATATTTTCCTGACCATTGAATACCTGCTTAAGCTGGCACCCAACACCCGAATAAAAGAAATCGTACTCGAAGCGCGGAAAAGTATCCGCTAACTGGTTAATCCGGCTGGTAGCCAGATTCGTTCAAGATTTGCAGATAATCCTGCGTCTCCATCAATTGTTTCAGACTCATCTCCGGATTCTTCATCATGTACGAACGCACAATTTGCCAGCCCAGCCAGGCTCCCACCCGCCCCGGCGATTCGGTGGTAAAACTCGATGTGTAAGGCCCATCATCAACGTAGCGCTTAATGTCCATCCGCTTAGTTGAAAACAGCAAATTATGCTCAGCCAGGTAAGCCCACATATCGGCCTCGCCGGCCTGGCAAAACTCTAGCTGATCGCTGGTGTATCCAATCTTCAGGCTATCGTGCACTTCGGGCTGCATCGCATCAACAAAATAGAGCAAGCTTCCTTCATAAATCATGCTTTCAATCACTTTGCTCGCTTGCGTACTGATTGGATACTCAGTCATGGCCCAAAAATAAAGAGCCTCGGGAACAATCTTCTGCGGGTGCATATTCCGGATTTTATAGGCCGGAAGCCCCAATCGCGGATAGTAATCAAAATCAGCTCCCAGGTACTTGTCCAGGCTGATTCCGATCAGCGAATCGGCCAGGACGACCGACTCATTTAATCCGCTGATGCAGGTATAAACGGCCGGCACCACTTGGCCGGGAAAATAATAGCGGTAATGCCTGAAAGCTTCGGTAAAATCGTTCTTCAGCCGCCCCCTGTCAATTCGAAGATCCGCCTCTGCTTTTAAATTCACAATCATGGTGTCCGACAAAAAGGCTTCCAACTGCGGGTAAAAATTTTCGTCTTCGGGCCCGCCAATACCAATCATATGATGATTGAAAAGATCGAAAAAAGTGCCATATTCCGCCTGCAGTCCCGCCACTTTTTCTTCCAGGTTTTCAGCCGACGCAAACAAATCATCGTCGTAACTCTTAAATGTCAATTCCAGCTCCACATCTGAAACATCAACCTTGAGCGGATTCCGCTGACAGGAGAACGCAAGCAGGCTTGCCAGCATTAAGATCATTAAGCGATTCATCATACAAGAGTCTATCAAGTCCAAAAAAAATCAAAATCGAATCAAGAAAAACCCCGACAATCCTTAAAAAATCGGGGTCAAACTAATAACTTGTTAAACTAACAAATATTTTCCAAGCTGAAAATTTAAATTTGGGGTTACTGAGAATAGCTACTCTTTCCAAACAGAATCAAGAACTTCCCACAATTCAGCACGGACATGACTTCTGGAATTATTGGTGCTAAGAAACAACTCATCCATATCTTTTCCTGCATGGGCTTTGTTAAAAGCAGCCTCGGTATCGGCAGCACCCAGTTTGGAAAAGTCGGCGAAATAGTCAACCGTCACATAATCATGGGGCATGCCTGTTCCGAATGGAAATACGCCCTCCCACAAGGACCAACCAGCACGCGAACCGGCATTAATCAGCTCCTGATGCACCGGTTTCCAAACCGTCAGTTCATTGTCAACATACGATCCTCCTTCTCCTTGTTTGACTTTCATGTAATTGACCTGAATGTATTTAAAATCTCCCGCCCCTCCTTCCGGATAAACGGCATCCACTCTACGGATCAGGCTTTGCCGGATCAGCTGTCGGCTATCCATTGTTTTCTGAAATAATTCATCCAGGTCTTTCTCTGGGTGTACCTTCTCGACATCCACAGAAAACGTATGTTCCAACTTGGCAGGGTCGTCAAAAAGGGCCACGGTCACAAAATTATATTCGTCGTCGGCCCCTGCATAACGAACACCGTACAAGATCCACCCAATAATTTCACCTTGGTTAATCCGTTCCTGATGAATCGGTTTCCACACCGTTTTTTCCAAATCCACATAGTTCGCTTCGCCTCCCTGCTTGACTTTCATAAAATCAACAACGGCAAAGATCGCTGGTTGGTCCTGAGCATAGACCGTCATCGGCAGTGCTCCAAAAACAAATGCCATCGCCATCGCCAACAGCATTCCTTTTTGCATCATGTTACTTTTTGTCTTCATTTTTAAGTGTTTTTAGTTAATCAATCAATTCTCTCACAAAAGTTACCGCTTATTTAGATTAAATAAAAACAAACATATTGCACAACATCTTCTTTTTCAGCTATCTAAGATAATAAACGGCGTTCCCAAATAAGAATCAATATTCGATCACACAAACCAATTGCCTATTTCAAAAGAAAGTTCGAGATTTGCAGATACAAAAAACCCTTGATCAACCGTTCAATTATTCAGAAAACGAAAACTCATGAAGCAAATTCGACACAAACTTTGGTTGTTGGCTTTTATTATTCTGCTTAGCCAGCCTACTTTCTCGCAACGAAAAACCCGCTTGTCCTTTACCGGAAGTCCTTCGATAAACTGGCTTTCGACAGACATGCAAGGCGTTGAATCAGGAAAAGCAGCCATTGGATTCGATTATGGAATCAATGCGGATTTCTTTTTCGATGAAGAAAACCGGTATGCCTTTTCTACGGGACTTTTGATCAACAATGTCAGAGGAAACCTTCGCTATTACGATTCATCAGGCATTGTGCGTTTTGCAGGCGAAGACTTCGCATCGGGCACCCTGTTTCAATACCGCTTAAAATACGCTGAGGTTCCGATCTTGATAAAACTGCAGACCAGTCAATTCCGACGGTGGGCGTATTGGGGACAGTTTGGCTTTTCATCCTTTGTCAATATTCAGGCTAAAGGAGATAGCAGTGATGGCGTATTGGACAAGCATAACATCCATGACGAAGTCAGTTTGTTTAACCTGGCGCTGAATATGGGGGTTGGTTCCAGCTTCGACCTGGGATCGAACAATGCTGTAACCGTAGGCCTGATCTACAAAAACGGCTTTCTTGATGTCACCTCAAACAGTCAATTTGATGATAAAACAACGTTGAACTCTGTGGTTCTCAAATTCGGGCTCATTTTTTAAACTCAAGGACAAGCATCCAATCCACACAGAAATTAAACCCTGATTCCACTCATCAATCAGACGGCTTTTTATTCTTTTTCAACTATTTTTGCGTTTCAGAAATGCCCAATGCATTGTTCCAATAATATTGCATGGCTAAAAACGAAGAGGGAATACGAAATAGGTCCGTGAACTTAAAACAAGATTGACCATGAAAATTGCACTGGCGCAACTCAATTACCACATTGCCAATTTCGAAGGAAATGCCAATAAAATCATCGACGCGATTCACAAAGCAGAGCAACAGGGCGCCGAACTGGTAGTTTTTTCTGAGCTGGCCGTGACCGGATATTACCCGCACGACTTACTGGAACGGAAAGAATTCATCGAAAAAGCCGAACAGACAATCTTGAAAATAGCGACGGAATGTACCCGGACAGCGGCATTGGTGGGAGCGCCAAGCATCAATCAAAGTCCGCGGGGGAAAAAGCTGTTTAACTCGGCCTACCTGCTAAAAGATGGCCGGATTGAAACCGTACGCCATAAATCATTACTCCCAACCTACGATATTTTTGACGAATACCGCCATTTCGAACCCAATCGGCAATTCGATGTCATTGATTTTAAGGGGAAGAAACTTGCCGTAACCATTTGTGAAGATCTGTGGGATGAGCAGCCCACGCAAAATGAATTTGGAAAAGACAAATTGTACACCCGGTCACCCCTCGAAGAGCTCAGCAAACTCAAGCCCGACTTGGTGATCAACCTTTCGGCATCCCCTTTTTCGTACAACCAGGAGAACTGGCGGAAAGATATTTTGATTAAAAAGGCCATCAAGTACCAGCTTCCGATCATTTACGTCAACCAGGTCGGCGCGCAAACCGAAATCGTGTTTGATGGCGGCTCATTTTTCTTGATGAAAGACGGCAGCATTCCTGTTGAACTGGCTTATTTCGAGGAAGATTTCCAGGTAATTGACACCGAAAACCCACTTCCGAAACACCAAAGCCATCCAGATTACATCGGCAAAATTCACCAGGCACTGGTTCTCGGTATCCGCGATTATTTTCAGAAGATGGGATTCAAAGACGCCGTTTTGGGCCTTTCGGGGGGTATTGACTCCGCGCTGGTTTGTGCCCTGGCGGTTGAAGCTTTGGGAAAAGATCATGTTCGGGGCATTTTGATGCCCTCGAAATATTCATCCGGGCACAGCGTGGACGATGCCATATTGCTGGCCGAAAACCTCGGCATTCGTTACGACACCATCCCTATTCAAAGCATGGTGAATGATTTTGAAGACCAGTTGGCTCCACTGTTCAATAACCTTCCACCCGGCGTCGCCGAAGAGAATATCCAGGCACGTACGCGGGGGATTCTGGTCATGGCAGTGTCGAACAAGTTTGGAAACATCCTGCTGAACACCACCAACAAAAGCGAATGTGCGGTTGGATACGGAACCTTGTACGGCGACATGAACGGCGGCTTGTCTGTTTTGGGGGACGTGTACAAAACTGATGTTTACAAACTGTCGCACTACATCAATCGCGAACGTAAAATTATTCCACACAACAGCATTGTAAAACCGCCTTCAGCCGAGCTTCGTCCGGACCAAAAAGACACCGACTCACTACCCGACTATGACATCCTGGATACGATCCTGTTCAACTACATTGAACTGAACATGTCTCCGGACGAAATTATCAAACAAGGCTTTGATTCAGAAATCGTATTTAAGGTAACCAGAATGGTCAATCAAAACGAATATAAACGATTTCAGTCTCCCCCAATTTTGAGAGTCAGTTCAAAAGCTTTTGGATTTGGAAGAAAGATGCCCCTGGTAGCACGATACCACTAGGTCAGAAAACAGCAGTATTTTCTACCAACACCCCGCAATACACCGGGGTGTCAATCAGCACGTCTTGCACCAAAATATGTCTTTAAAACGTTTTTTATTTGTCGAAATTGGTTAACTTTGATGCTGTATAACATATAAAGTTGGAATCTATGCTGAGTCACGAAATGGGGATTAAAGAAATGCTTGGAAATCCAAAATCGGTTTTCAGTTTGCTGACTCCCGAGGAAAAGGAACAACTACTCAAACACATTACCCTGACCAATTTTCAAAAAAACGAATTTATTTATAAAGAAGGCGACAAACCAACCGGATTCTCGTTTTTGATTGAAGGAAAAATCAAAATTTTCAAGGAAGGTGTTGGTGGCCGTGAGCAGATTATCCGGATGACAAAACCGATGGGTTACATTGGATACCGGGCGCTTTTAGCCGAAGAAATCCATATTGCCTCAGCAGTTGCACTGGAAGATTCACTTGCCTGCCACGTTGATCCGGACTTCTTTTTCAACCGGATGCTGAAAAATTCGGATGTCACAGCAAGAATCTTACGCAAACTGGCCCGCGAACTCGGATTCTCCAACTCACGAACCGTTACACTGACCCAAAAACACATCCGTGGGCGATTGGCCGAATCCTTATTGCTATTGAAAGAAAAGTACGGATATGAAAACGATGGCGCTACACTCAAAGCGTTCCTTTCGCGCGAAGACATTGCCAACCTTTCGAACATGACTACCTCCAATGCCATTCGGACACTTTCAACCTTTGCCGGTGAAAAAGTCATTGCCATCGATGGTCGCAAAATTCGCATTTTAGATGCCAACAAACTGGAACGAATCAGCAAATTAGGCTAGGCGCACATGACCGGCGCAATACCAACCGGATACCTTATTTATTTTTAGCGTGTGGCAGATTTTTATCTTGACGAACACAATCGAAGACAATTGAATACAACGGAAAATAATTGTATCCAACAGTTCCCAATCGTTTTCAACTTCTTTTAAAAAAACCCAACAAATTAATTATTTGATTCTTACTCCCCTGAAATTGAATCTAACTCAGGTTATTCCTGGGAATAAACACGCTTGACACGCTGCGAAATCCCGGTCAGAATTTCGTAGGGAATGGTGTTGGCCCACGCGGCCAGCTCGCTTAGTGGAATGTGCTCACCCATCAGCTCAACCAAATCGCCTTCTTTCACATCCACACCCGTCACATCAATCATGGTCATGTCCATGCAAACATTTCCAATTACCGGAACGCTTGCCCCATTCACCCACATCTTGGCTCCGCCGTTGCTAAACCTCCGGTCATAGCCATCAGCGTACCCCACTGGGACAACGGCAATTTTTCTTTGTTGATCCACCTGTCCTTTCCGCCCATAGCCAACGGTCTCCTCCCGCCCGACTATTTTCACCTGCGAAATGGTGCTGGTCCAATGCGTAATGGGACGAATGCCAAGCTTGGTAACAGCCACACCGTAAAGGCCAATACCTAAACGGACCATGTCGAGCTGAAATTCAGGAAAGCGTTCGATACCGGCAGAGTTCAGCAAATGCCGGATGACCTTATGTTTTTGCCTGGAGATCACCACATCGGCCAGTTTCACAAACCGCTCATATTGCTTTCGGGTAAACACGTCATGCAAAGGCTCATCCGTAGCTGCCAGATGCGAGAAAACGGACTGCACCCGCAGAATTTCTTCCGTCTGAATTTGCTCAGCCACCTGTTGCAGTTCTTCCACATCCGAAAAACCCAGTCGGTTCATGCCGGTTTCCAATTTGATGTGTACCGGATACTTTACCACCGCGGCACTGCGCGCCGCCAGGTTGAACTTATGAAAAACAGCACGCGAATAAATATTAGGTTCCAGCCGGTACTCCATCATCGCTTCAAAGCTGTGCTCCTCAGGGTTCATCACCACAATGGGGCTTTCAATCCCGGCTTGTCTCAGCTCAATACCCTCGTCGGCCACAGCAACAGCCAGGAAGTCCACTTTCTGAAACTCCAACGCACGGGCAATTTCAACAGTTCCACTTCCGTAGGAAAAAGCTTTTACCATCACCATCATCTTGGTTTCCGGTTTCACAATTGCCTTAAACGCATTCAGGTTTTCAACCAAGGTATTCAGGTTGATCTCGAGTTGCGTTTGGTGGTATTTCTTTTGAAGTACGGAGGCTACTTCTTCAAACCGAAACTCACGGGCCCCCTTAATCAGAATCACCTCATTCCGAAAGCGTTCAGACTGAAGATCATGAATTAAATCGCGGGTGGTTGGATAAAACTGAGCAGGCAACTGAAAAGCAGCCCGATGTTCTCCGATCGCTTTTCCGACGCCAATCAACCGGTTCACCCGGTTCAATTGCAGCAAGCGGTTCACCTCGGTGTACAATTGATAGGGGGCAAAACCCGACTGTTTAATATCGGACAAGAATACCGTCCTGGACTGTCCGGTGGAACTGGTTTGCTGATTCAAAAACTGAAGCGCGATTTCGAGGGAATTGATGTCGGAATTGTAAAAATCGTTGATCAGCGCACAGCCGTTCACACCTTGCTTCAATTCCAGGCGCATGGCCACCGACTGCAAGTCGGCAAAAAGCTGAAGCACCGAATCATTTAGCCAACCATTGGCGCAAATTAAAGCCAGGCAATGACAGGCATTTTCAATGGAGGCTTCGTCTGAAAAAGGAATATGAACTTCGTAAGTCCTTTCGCTCCAATGAAACTGGATCTTCGTTGACAGCTCGTCAGGCTGCGTTTCGAATGCAAGATCCGCTGGTAAACCCGTTGTGGACCAACTGACAATTCGGGTGGCTGTATTTTCAAATTTCCGGCAAGCCAGCCCATACACCAATTCCTGATCACGCCGGCAGACCAGCAGTTTGGCCCCCTCAAAAAGCTGAAGCTTTTCTTCCACCTTCTCATCCATCGACCGAAAATTCTCCTGGTGCGCATCGCCGATGTTGGTGAACACACCAATCTCCGGCCGAATGACAGTAGCCAAATGCGCCATTTCGCCCGGCTTCGAAATACCTGCTTCAACAATTCCAAGATCCATTGTGCCGGCCATATTCCACACTGAAAGGGGAACACCCACCTGCGAGTTGTAACTTTTCGGACTGCGGACAATGCGAAGCTGGTGCTGCAACAAATCGAACAGCCACTCTTTCACAATCGTCTTCCCATTGCTTCCGGTAATGGCGACTACCGGAAACCGGAATTCATCCCGAATCGATGCTGCCAGTTGCTGCAAGGCTTTCAAGGTATCTTCCACCACAATAAAACTGGCCTCCTTCATCACCTCCCGGTTAACCGGAAGCCCTGAAACCACAAAACTGCGTACCCCCTTCTCATACAACTCGTGCAAAAATTGATGCCCATTGTGGCGTTCACCGACCAGGGCAAAAAACAAACAGGCCTCCGGATCAACCAAAGTGCGGCTGTCAATCGACAAAGACGAAATCAGGCGGTCAACGGCTGCAGGTTCCTGGTTCAGGTCACCTTCAATCGCCGTCGTAATTCTATGAAGTGAAATTGGATTCATTGATTTTTTACCTTATTGTAACAGATCCGGCAAAGCGGCTCATATTCAGCCTGCTCTCCCAGAAGCACCTGCTTATCGTTTGAAACCAGGCGGTGCGAAAACTGCGCCACACTTCCACAACCAACACAAATGGCGTGAACTTTGGACACATAATTGGCGATGGCCATCAAGTCAGGCATGGGTCCAAAAGGCTTGCCCTGAAAGTCCATATCCAAGCCGGCCACAATGACACGAATACCCATGTCGGCTAACTTTTGGCACACCTCCACCAATCCTTTATCAAAGAACTGCGCCTCGTCAATGGCCACCACATCCACGTTTCCGGCCAGCAATAAAATATTGGCCGAATTCTCGACCGGAGAGCTGGAGATCGAATTTTCGTCATGCGAAACCACCTCCGCCTCCGAATAGCGGGTATCCATCGCCGGCTTGAAAATCTCGACCTTCTGACGGGCAAACTTTGCCCGCCGCAAACGCCTGATCAACTCTTCTGTTTTCCCCGAAAACATAGACCCGGCAATAACTTCAATGGTACCACCGTTTTTATGGTGACTGACATCCCTTTCAAGAAACATTGACGTGATTCAATTTGGATTTTACTACTTTTACAAAAGTAACGAAAATGTCGGGTTAGGGTCACGAACCGATTTGTTATTTTTAGGCCACCTTAAGCTCAGTGTGATACAAATCCATACATGATCGGTGAAATTCGACAAGATTTTAAACAGTACTCAAATGATGATGGAAAAACATAAATTGATCCGGTTGATTTTAAAAGACCTGGAAGAACTGAACGAAATTGCGAACCAACTGCGGCAAGCTGAAAAACTTTCGCGCTTCGAACTGGATATCGCCTTAAGCAAATCAAAACTTGTCTTTCAGGAGTTTGAGTTTCTGAAAGAACTGAATGGTCAGGACACCGAAAAAGAAACGCCAAAGCAAGAACCAATAAGGACTTCGCCCCCCATCCAACCGGAGGCAAGAACGGAAGAGGTCAGAGAAAAACTGGCAGAGATGGAAGCCGAATCAAAACAACAAGTGCAAGAACAAGACAAGCCAGAACTTCAGGAAGAACGGGCTCAGCCAGTCTTCAATCATAAACCCGAAATTCCGGTAACGGCGCCACCTGAACCTTCTGAAGACGAAACCCCCGCTGCCAGACAGAGCGAAACCAGAGAAGAAACTCCGGAGCCGGAGCAAGAACCTGCGGAAATAGAAGCGGAAGAAGAAGCAGAAAAGATCAAGAAAACTGTTGGTGAAAATTTCATTAAAGGAAAATCGTTGAATGATTTGATGCTGGAAAACAAAACACTGGATAAAAAACTGGCCAGTTCGCCAATCACCAAACTCGAAACGGCGATCGGATTGAATGACCGTTTTCAATACACCCGTGAACTTTTCGACAACAAACCCGACTTGTTCCGAAAAACGGTTCAGGAAATTGATCAGGCCGACAGCCTGAATGATGCCATCGCTTATTTAAATAGCAATTTCAAATGGAAAAAAACAGACACCAGTATCCAGTTTGCACAACTGGTTAAACGTCGGTTCATCAAGTAATATGGGAAAATTATATATCGTACCAACACCAATCGGCAATTTGGATGACATGACCCTGCGGGCGATTAAAGTGCTTCAGGCGGTCGACCTGATTTTGGCTGAAGACACCCGCACTTCGTCCAAGCTGCTTCATCATTTTGAAATTCAGAAAAAGGTGTTTTCACACCACAAATTCAACGAGCACAAAACAGTGGAGCACCTCGCACAGCGCATGGCAGGCGGCGAAACCATCGCCCTGATTTCAGATGCCGGCACACCAGCCATCAGCGATCCGGGCTACTTGTTGGTTCGGGCTTGCATTGATGCGGAAGTGGAAGTGGAATGTCTGCCGGGCGCCACCGCACTCATTCCCGCGCTGGTCAACTCGGGCCTGCCCAACGATCGGTTTTGTTTCGAAGGTTTTCTGCCACCAAAAAAAGGAAGACAAAAAAAACTCTTACAACTGGCCGAAGAAGAGCGAACCTTGGTTTTTTACGAATCGCCTTACAAGCTGGTCAGGAGTCTGGAACAGTTTGCCGAATTCTTTGGCGCCGACCGGCAAGCTTCGGTGTCACGCGAACTAACCAAGATTTACGAAGAAACCCAGCGGGGAACGGTTACCGAACTGGCCAACTATTTTAAATCAAAGCCCGTCAAAGGCGAAATTGTCATTGTCGTAGCTGGCAAAAAAGAAAAGGCCTCGCCGAACCGTTCCGAAGAAAATCAAGAACACAACGAATAACCATACCCCGGACTTGAGCGACTGAAGCCGTGGGCTAAGGTTCTTTAAGTCCAAGTCGAACGAATCCGGTAAAACCTGACATGAAAAAATACGAACAACTTTTCTTCGATCTCGACCACACCCTCTGGGATTTTGAAACCAACTCCCGGCTGGCCATGCTGGAAACAGTAGCCGAGCTGAAGCTTGATACTCAGATTCCCGACTTCGACGCTTTCTTCCGCCACTACGAAACCATCAACACCAAACTTTGGGAGGCCTACCGAAACCAACAAATCCGAAAACCGGAGCTGATCCGTAAACGCTTTGAAGAAGCACTCCGGCACTTTAACATCACCGGAGTGGACCCGCTGAAGATGAATGAGCTTTACCTGCAACTGATGCCCATGCAAAAGCAACTTTATACAGACGTGATTGAAACACTGGACTACCTGCAACAACGGAGGTACCAGATGCATATCATTACCAATGGTTTCACCGATGTTCAGCATCGAAAGATTGAATCCAGCGGGCTACGCCAGTATTTCGACCGGATCTTTATCTCCGAAGAAATTCAGGCACCAAAGCCGGACAAACGCATTTTTCAACATGCTTTAAAATGCTGTAACTCAAAAAAAAGCAAAAGTATCATGATCGGTGACTCCTGGGATTCGGACATACTTGGAGCAAGAAGCATGGGAATAAGCCAGGTATTCGTCCTTAAAAAGGATAAAATACAACAGACACCCCCCAGAAAAGAGTGGGGAGAATTCAAAAAATACTATTTCGAAAACAAGACCCCCGCAAGCACCACCTATATTATTGAAAAAATAGCCCACCTAACAAAAATTTTCTAATTTAGAATCACTTTACACAGACACTAAAAACACCGGCTCGGCGAAAGTCAAACTCCTGAAAAAAAGACAACTATCTATATTTATCCATATATACTACAAACTCAGCAAAAATGCAAAGAATGACTTTTGTCATATGTATTCAATTACTAAAAACTGCCTGAATTTTTTTGATAGTTATATATTTTTAAATTTGCATTCGTTAATGTTCTTTAACATTTCGACACAAAAAGTTTTAAATTGAAATTGAAGGTTTCAAAAAATGAATTTTAAAGTTGAATAAATAACGATTGTTTGGGGGAATAAGAGTTATTAAATGAAGTGTTTTGAACAAGGGGGTATCACAATCATGATCCTTATTTTTCAAATTTAGTGGCCCAGCCAAGCTGAAGCTTAAATTTGTTTAAGCTACTTGCTCAGTTTTCTCAACGATAATCCTGCACCAGTGTGCATGACATAAGAACCAATCTGGGAAAATAATAAGAGATATAAGCAACACTAGGCACTAACTCCAAAGGACTTACAGCCCAACAATGAGATATATCAACTTGGGATCTATTTTTGATAAAAAACTTTCAGGAGAACTTTATTTTTATATTTTTGTATTCTATTAAGGTTTTTTAACACTTTAAGAAAAATTGAAATTGAAGGTTTCAAATTAGCTTTATTTATCAGAACGAATTATTTGGGGGAATAACCGCTCTGAACACACTCCAAGGGGGGATAAAAATTGAAAGATTTAATATCCTTATTATAAACATGTAAAAGAATTGATGCTGTTTAATTATTAAAATTATTTCTATGAAAAAAATCGCATTATTGCTTGCAATTTTTGCAATTGGTTTGCAGTCGGTTTTCGCGCAAACCAGGGAAATTACAGGTACAGTAACTTCCGCGGAGGATGGTCTATCCATTCCCGGAGTTTCTGTATCAGTCAAGGGTACCACATTGGGTACCATTACCGATCTTGACGGACAATACACTTTGAAGGTTCCTCAGGATGCTGCTTCGTTGGTTTTCTCCTTCGTGGGCATGCAAACCCAGGAAGTGCCCGTCGTTGGAACTCCCATCAATGTGGTGATGGAATCTGATGTCGTTGGTATCAACGAAGTAGTTGTAACGGCTATGGGGATCAAGCGTTCAGAAAAAACACTGGGCTATGCTGCAACAACTGTAGCCAGTGAAGAATTGATGAAAGATCGTAGCACGAATGTGGCAAACTCTCTATCTGGGAAGGTTGCTGGCGTGCAAATTCAATCTACGTCTTCTGATCCGGGTTCAGCAACATCAATGACTATTCGAGGTTTTGGTTCCATTAACGGAAGTAATCAACCTCTCTATGTTGTTGATGGCGTACCCTTGCAGAATAGTTCCCTAAATCTGGATGATCCTGCAATTGACAAATCGGGTAACGCACTCACAACAAGCGGTCTGTCGAATATATCATCAAACGATATCGAGTCAATGACGATCCTTAAAGGTGCAGCTGCAACAGCCCTATACGGAAGCCGCGCTTCTAATGGCGTTGTCGTGATTACAACCAAGCAAGGAAGCAAAGGTAAAGGTAAAAACTTCACGATTCAGTACAACGGAGGGCTGCAACTACGTCAAATTTCACTACTGCCCGAATTCCAGAATGAATTTGGACAAGGATGGGATGGAACGCAAACCTATATTGAAAATGGTTCATGGGGACCACGTTTAGATGGTTCAACACAAGTGTATGGGCCCATCTGGAACAACCAACAACTGATTCACGAGTATTCTGCTCGCAAAAATAATGTAAAAGACTTCTTTGAAATTGGGGTTTCTACAAACCAGAATATTTCACTGAGTGGAGTTTCAGAAGATGACAAAGTAAGCTATTATGTTTCTTTCTCAAATTCTGACGACGATGGTATTATGCCTACCGATGCGGACTCTTATAAACGGAACACCTTAGCATTCCGTTCAGCTTATCAGGGTAATGATTGGTTCAAAATCTCATCTTCTATCAACTTTGCTAAGTCAGAAACTGATATGACAAGTTCCTACCAAGGAACATCGGTAATTGATGGAGTTTACGAAATGCCAAGAGATGTATCTATTCTTGATATGCAAGATCTTAGCAGCCCGTTTAACACCCCCGAGGCCTATTTCACGCCATACGGTATTACCAATCCTTACTGGTCGTTGAAAAACAATTATAACCACTTAGAGTCAAAACAATTTTATGGAAAATTGCAGGCAGATATCATGCCGATGGAAGGCCTGACGTTGACCTATCGTTTTGGATTTGATTATACTGATTATGATTTTAAGATGGGGATTCCGCAAATTAGCCTGGACGATGCTTTAATCAACGAAGATTACGGTTATGCGCCTAGCAACATGAATCAAGACGGTAACGTATATGCACGCTACAGAAGAGCATATGAGATCAACCATGACTTCCTTGGGAGCTATGATACCAGCTTTGGCGATTTCACCCTGACAGGGATCGTTGGTGCAAACATAAATGAAAGATATTCAACCGTGATGGTCGGTCAAACTGATGTTCTTACATTCGAAACCGGATTCTGGGATTTGAGTAATGGTGCTACCCGATCGGTACTTTCAGAAGCACAATCAAAGCGTCGCTTGATCGGCCTGTTTGGGGATGCAACATTTGGTTATAAGGAAATGCTTTTCTTAAACATGACAGCTCGTAATGATTGGTCTTCGACTTTACCTATTGGTAATAATAGTTATTTTTACCCCGGAACTACATTAAGCTGGATTTTTTCAGAATTAATGTCAGACAACAAGGTGCTTTCTTTCGGTAAGTTACGAGTTGCTTATGGACAAACGGGTAATGATGCAGACCCGTATTTTACAAGTAACAGATTTATCCAGGCTTATGCTAACGGGTATTACGGAAGTGATATTGCCGCATTCCCGATGAATAGTACGAACTCCTTCATTTCCTCAAATAGGGCTGGAGCCACTGCACTTAAACCCGAAATGACTTCTGAGTCAGAGGCTGGATTAAACCTGCAATTCTTAAATGGACGAATTGGTATTGATGCAGCCTTTTATAACCGAAAAACAAAGGATCAGATTTTCACCTTACCGGTTGATCCATCAACGGGCTACAGCTTTACGGTTACCAATTTCGGTGAGGTTCAAAACAAAGGAGTTGAATTGTTATTGAGCACCACTCCCGTAAAAACCAAAAATTTCCGTTGGGATTTAGATGTAAACTTTGCACTCAACCGTAACAAAGTCCTCTCTATGCCTGAAAGCTTAGACGGAGGAAAAGTGAATATCTACAGTTTTTCTGCAGGTAATGATGCCGTATATATGTATGCGGAAGAAGGACAAGCAATGGGTACGTTTTATACCTACTTGCCACAATACGTAACAGACGAGAGCAGCGAGTATTATGGATATCAAATCGTTGATGAAGCTGGGCAACCTGTATTGGGAACAGACGTAGAAGATACCGGCTTAGATATGAACCATGATTGGACTGGCGGTCTTTCGACTACCTTATCGGCCTACGGTGTATCGCTAAGTGCAACACTTGACGTACGCTACGGTGGATCAATGTTTTCACGCACCAAGAACTTAATGCAGTTTACCGGCAATAGTGTGGTCACAACCTATAATGACAGAAATCCATTTGTGATTCCAAACTCAGTTCTGGTGACTGATGATGGAAGTTATTTAGAAAATACAGTTCAAATCAAAACAACCGATGATAGTTTCCAGAAATACTTTGACACCTATGGATATGGAAACGGAGGGCTTGCCTACATGGTAGATCGTACATTTGCTAAGTTACGCAACGTCACACTTTCGTATAGCTTACCAAAAAAGTGGACTAATGATTTATCATTAAGTGACGTTTCGCTTTCTGCTTTTGTGAACAATGCTTTTGTTTGGACCGCTGAGGACAATCATTTCATCGATCCTGAATCGAGCACTACAGGTACGGACCTGGAAGGATCTTTCGGAGAAATGTATGTGAACCCAGCTACCCGCATTTTTGGTTTCAACCTTAGTATAACATATTAAAACTCCAAAATATATGAAAAAGATAATATTTTTATTCGTAATACTTATACTGGGTATGACCTCTTGTGAAGACTACCTGGATATAAATCAAGATCCAAACTCCCCTTCGGAAAATAACGTGACCGCAGGTATGATTTTCCCGGGAGCGGAAATGAACGTAGCTGCAAGTTACGGGAACTTTCTACGTATTGTTGGTGGGTACTATTCTCAACATTACTCGCAGAATTTTGGCACCAGTAACTATGTCGATTATTCACGGTTTATCATGTCTGCTACCCGTTCGAGTAGCACGTATACGCAACTGTATCAACGTGCACTTAAAAACCTTGAAACAATTCGCGAACAATCGACCGAATCTGAAGAATGGGGAACATTTTTAGCGGCTACAACATTGAGAGTCTTTACTTATCAAGTCTTAGTGGATGCTTATGGAGAGGTTCCCTACACTGAAGCGCTCGACCCAACGAATCTGTCACCTGCCTATGATGATGGCTTGACTATTTATCAAGGTATTTTAGGAGAGCTGGATGACGCACTATCTAAAGCAACAGCTTCAAGTGTTGTTGGAACAAACTTCTTGTTTGGAACATCGACTGCCGAAGAATGGATACAATTTGCAAATGCCCTGAAATTAAGGATTTTAATGAGAATAAGCAATGTCCAGAATGTACAGTCTGAAATCGCAGCACTAATTCAAGAAGACAACTTCCCAACGGAAGATATTTCCTGGGATGATATTTGGACAGATGAAACTGGTAAAGCCAGCCCCTATTATCAAGAAGAGTATGCGACATATTTTGGATCTAATCAGGTGAATGTGACAGCGAATATCGCGTACATGCAAACCATGCTTGACAGCAATGATCCTCGCGTACCTGCGTTCTTTGAAACTAATGAAAGTGGAGACTATAAAGGAGGTGTTTCCGGTACTAACTTTAGTACTTCCGCCCAATATAAATCTCCGTATTTCTGTCGGCCTGTATTTGCGTATGACATGCCTGTCAATCTCATTACAGTAACTGAGACTGAATTTTTCCTGGCAGAGTATTATGCTCGCTATGGGTCAGCCACTGATGCAGAAGCACACTATAAAGCTGCTATTGAAGCATCATTCAGTGCTGCGGGGGTTAGTGGTGCTGAAGACATTTACACCAGCTACTATCCGTATGACAATGATAATTATGCCGAAGTAATTGGTATCCAAAAATGGATCGCTTTAGGTGGTACCAATAACTTCGAAGCTTGGTGTGAAATGCGTCGTTTAGGATATCCTGAATTTGGCGATGTAACTGGAGCTGATATTTACGATCGAGCAAATGATGTATTCTCTCCCGAATTGTATGTTGCAGGTACACTATACACACCCATTGATTATAATACGGAATTGGGAGCTGACAAGATTTTGCAACGCTTCCCCTATGCTGAAAGTTCGACAAGCCGTAACAGTAATGCTCCTTCTAATAAAGGAGTTGCTACACCGGTATTCTGGGCTGAATAAAATAATAAATGTTTAAACTTAGAATATGATGAAAAATAAAATATTATATCTATTGGTCTTACTACTTGCAGTTGTAGGATTGTCAAGTTGTGAGGATGAAACCACCAAAGGCTTTACCGACATAACATTTTATCCTACTCTTGAAGTACTAGGTGAGCCTGAAATCTTAGTACCGATCGGTTCTACATATGAAGACCCCGGTGTAGCTGCAGAACTGAATGGTGAAGATGTTACCGATCAAGTTGAAGTAACCTCCAATGTTGACACAAGTACAGGTGGTGTTTATTCAGTTAGTTATGAAATTGTAAATGCAGAAGGATTTTCAGTAACAGGGTCCAGAACTGTTTATGTCTTTGATCCAACGCCTTCAATCATCTCAACAGGAATTCATACTACCGCCGAGGGAACAAATAGATTCTGGTTCTCAAGTGAGGCCGTAGTAAATTTTAGTGGTTATGACATTCTAATTCTTCAAGTTGAGCCCGGAGTGTTCTATATCTCTGACTTTATGGGTGGTTACTATGATCAACGCGTTGGATACGGCCCTGGCTATGCCATGAACGGTTACTTCGAACTAAATGATGATAATACAATCACTCCTATTTCTAGTATTGTTCCTAGCTGGGGCGATTCGATGGATGCGATGACTTCCAGTTCAGTTAACCCCTCAACTGGCCAAATCACCTATGTAATGGAATACGCTGGTTTAATGGAATTTACGATTATTATTAATTAACAAAAAGACGATACGAATATGAAGAATCTATTTTTATATACTGTTCTGCTTATTTCCGGACTGTTCTTTGTCACTTCATGTGAAAAAGAAGAAATAGGCGGTACCGCAACAGAATCAATGGCTGGTGAGTGGTATGTTACTGGCGTAGCGGTAGATGCAGATGGCAACATCGTCTATAGCGATGACGATCTCTTCGGACTTGGCCATTTTCACCTAGACACCTATAATACATCCGCGAATAACACAACAGAAATGTGGATTGACGATAATGAGAATTTCTGGGACTTTAAGGCAAAAATAAGTGTCGATCTCAATACTATGACATTTCAAGCCAGCGATGCTCAAAACGAATACTATGACATGCAAGTGACGGTATCAGATGGAAAAATTATGCTCGGTGCAGCAACCACTCCAAGTGGAATGCCTGCCGACAGTATTGTTTTTCTTGTGAATTTTAGCGACGACACTTATCCAGAAGACTTCGGATTTGATTCATATCGAATTGCTGGATTCCGTTATACCGGACTTACGGGCGATGAATAAGAGGAACGTAATATTATGCCAGAATTATCATACAATTTTTGATAGGGTATTTAGGGCATATTAAATCCATTGAACCGGAGTCAGGCACTTCTTTCTCCTTCAATTTCAAAGAAAAGTTCTCAGTAACTGCCGCTCCGGTTCTTTTTACACAACAAAAAAAAGGGAAGCTCAAATTTGAGCCTCCCTTTTTTTGTGCACTATTTCTCAGCTTATATCACTGAGACGTTCAGAATAACAATCATCGACCCGTTCCTCAACCGCCCTGCAAGCAATAGAAACAACTGATTTAAGTGAACTATTTCTTAATTGATCAAATTATCGTTTTTTTAATTCAACCAAATTCTTATTTTTGCTTCGGTTAATACTTTTTAACACTTGGGTTAAGTGTTCAAATTGAAATTGAAGGGTCAATTGAAAACATCAGCTTAAGGCGCTTTTTGGTTGGGGGACCATAAAGGGCTACATCAACAAGGGGAAGAAATATTCACTGTCCTTATTATTATTATTATTATGTATACACGCAAAAAAGATTAATGCTGTTAAATTTTAAAATTAGTTCTATGAAACAAATCGCATTGTTACTTGCAATTTTTGCAATTGGTTTGCAGTCGGTTTTCGCGCAAACCAGGGAAATTACAGGTACAGTAACATCCGCGGAAGATGGTCAATCCATCCCTGGAGTTTCTGTATCAGTTAAAGGGACCACGCTGGGAACCATTACGGACCTGGATGGCAGATACGTGATCAATGTCCCTCAGGACGCATCGACTTTGGTATTTTCTTTCGTTGGGATGCAGAGCCAGGAGGTTGCTCTTACCGGAAACACGGCCAATGTAGTGATGGAAGCTGATGTGGTTGGAATCAACGAGGTTGTCGTAACCGCAATGGGAATCAGCCGACAAGAAAAATCTTTAGGATATGCTGTCACTAAAGTCAAAGGAGAAGATCTGGTTAGAGCAAAAGATGCTAACATTATTAATAGTCTTACAGGGAAAGTTTCCGGAGTAAGAATTAGTCAGCAATCAGGGAGTGTTGGATCATCCAGTCAAATATTAATTAGGGGAAATACCTCGTTAGGGGGAGACAATCAACCTCTTTTCGTAGTTGATGGAATGCCTATAAACAATGACTACGTAGACAATGGTATTACCGCAGCCGTAGACTATGGAAATGCTGCGGCTGATATTAACTCCTTGGACGTTGAGTCAATTAACGTCCTGAAAGGTGCGGCAGCTACTGCCCTATATGGGGCCAGGGCAAAGAATGGTGCAATTATTATCCAGACGAAAAAAGGATCAGAAGGCAAAATCAGTGTCAGTTACAATTCTAGTATGCGTATCGACAAAGTCGCCAAGCTTCCAGAATATCAAAACGAATATGCACAAGGATTAGACGGGGAATACCTTTTAAAGGAATTTAATGGATGGGGACCCAAAATAAGTGATGTAAGTGACCAAAAATTTGAAGATTTTTTGGGCGATGAAGTTACACTAAAAGCATACCCAAATAACGTAGAGGACTTTTTCGACACTGGACTTACGCAAATTCATAACTTTGAATTAAGTGGAGGAGATGCCAACAGTGATTTCCGCATTAGTTACACCAACACAAACCAAACCGGGATTATTCCTCAAAGTGAATACAAAAAGAATGATTTTTCTTTCAATGTTGGGCGAGAACTTGATGACTGGATCGAAGTTAGGACTTCTGGAAACTACAGCAGAAGCACTAGAGACGGATTAACTGCTCAAGGATCAAACGATCCAAATGTCATCGTTGGAGATATATTGGGGATGCCAAGAACAACTGACATTAAGAAGTTGAGAAACAACACCTACAATGAGTTCGGGAACCAAAACTCATGGGATGGGGACGGAAGGACAAATAACCCCTATTTTATTCTTGATAATAATAAAATCACAAGTGATAATGAAAGATTCTATGGGACGGGAGTGCTAACCGTGACACCAACCCCATGGCTTACGATCAAAAATCAGACAGGCCTAGACTTTAATGTCGAAGAAAGGAAAACAGTCTGGGCAATGGGTACCATTGGAGAAGAAAAAGGGGCCTGGAATACGCATGTACGCCGCAACCGTGTAATTAATAGTGACTTAATTGCAACAATCAACACAACTATTACAAGCGATCTGAAACTTTCGGTATTAGCGGGTTATAACATCTATCAGAAGGAATTCGACCGCAAAAGTAATTTGGCTCAAGAGTTGACTGCGCCTGATTTGTACACTTGGTCAAACGCTAAGATAAATTCACCTACAAATTTCTACTCCATGAAGAGAATTCATGGCGTTTTTGGAGAAATTAGCACAGAATACAAAGACATGTTATTCCTATCTATTACTGGTAGAAACGACTGGTCTAGTACTCTTCCAAAAGAGCACAACAGCTATTTTTTTCCCTCTGTCAGCTTAGGATACATTTTCACCAGTAGCTTTGACGCTCCGGCGTGGTGGAACTTTGGAAAAGTAAGATTGAACTGGGCAAACGTAGGTAGTGATGAAGAACCATATCAGCTTGACTTCGAATACCTATCGCAAAGCACCTATTATTCTCAATACAGCTTAAGCGGTACTTTCCCTCATATGGGTGTAAGTGCGTTCTCGATACCAAGAACACTTCCAAACTCTCTGCTAAAACCTCAAAATCAAGTTAGTTACGAGATTGGCCTGGACCTTCGATTCCTAAACAACAGAATTAGCTTGGATGCAACAGCATATAAAATTGATACGAAGGATCAAATTATCGGAATTGATGTGCCTCTTTCTACAGGTTATTTTGCGAAAAAGATCAACGCAGGACTTGTCCGGAACAAAGGCATCGAAATTACTCTAAATGTGGTCCCCGTTAAAACGAGACGAATTGAATGGAATTCAAGTTTCAATTTTAGTTCGAATGTTAATACCGTTGAAGAACTCTTTGGAGACTTGAAGAGCTATGACCTAACGAGTGGTTGGTCAGGCCTACAAATAAAAGCAGAACCGGGAGAACCTATGAGCTTATTTGGGACTGCATGGAAACGCAATGATGCTGGTGAAATAATTATTAACTCCAGCACCGGTCTCAGAGAAATCACACCAGGTCAAAATCTTGGTAAAATTGATCCTGACTTTATGCTCGGATTTAATAATCTTGTTAGGATTAAAGATTTTATACTTTCTGCTACTATTGATTGGCGTCAGGGAGGAGTCATCTATTCAGGAACTGCTGCAACACTCCGCTCGTCAGGCATTGCTAAAGAAACCTTGGAAAATAGAGGAGAAACGTTTATTGACAAAGGTGTCAATGAAATTGTTTCAGGAGAAACCACTACTTATACCGAAAATACAACTCCTGTCAAGAATATGCAGGAGTATTGGCAACATACAAGTGCTGTGAGTAATACAGAAGGTAACGTTTATGATGCCAGCTATATGAAACTGAGAGAAATAAGTCTTACTTATACTTTGCCCGACAAATATCTGCCGAGTGATTATATTAAAGGGCTGACTATTGGCATTGAAGGAAGAAACCTTTGGAACATTGTTGATAACGTCCCCCACGTTGACCCAGAATTGAATTTCTTCGGACCAGGCGAAATCAGTGGAGGTGTTGAATTCAATAGCGTGCCAATGTCAAGAAGCTTCGGAGTAAATATTAAATTGAACTTCTAATTTCTAAGAAAATGAAAAAGCAAAAAATATTAATAATTTTTCTCTTGGCAATTTTCGTTTTGCCAAGTTGCGAGGACTGGTTGGATGTAAACCAGAATCCAAACGCAGTTTCGACAGTAGAGCCTGAATATTTATTTGGTTATGCAATTACAAGTTGGAGTGCAAACAGAACTGGAGGTGACAATTATTGGCCTATCGGGTTTATGAGTCAGCTGATAGCAACTGGAGGAAACTATGGATGGGGCTACGGCGAAGATCGTTATGATATTAGCCCTTACTCTACAGGTAATACCTGGAAAGTTTACTATGCAACTGCCGGAGCAAACTTCAAGAAGGCAATTGATATTGCGGAAGAACAGAATAAACCTAATGTTGCCGCTCAATGTAAAATTGCATTTGCCTGCATGTTTTACGAGTGTACCATGATATGGGGAGATGTGCCCTACAGCGAAGCATGGACAGATGAAAGTTATCCAGCTTTTGATTCACAAAAGGATGTACTTGAAGGCCTGGCTGCACTGTTAGATGAGGGAATTCAACAAATTGACAAAAATTCTCCTCAAAAAGTTATCACAGAGGACTTATACTATAATGGAGACTTGGATCAATGGATTAAGTTAGCAAATAGCATGAAACTAAAAATTGCGATGACCATGCTCGACTCAGATCCTTCAAAAGCAGATTTGGCAAATGATTTAGCATCTGCAGATTTGATCCTGACCGCAGCAGACAATCTAAAATTCCCTTTTGCAGATGCAGGAGGTAATGAAAACCCGATGTATAAGATATTTAAAAAATATTCAGGCGGGCAAAACGTATGGATGATGGCTAATAGCGTTATGCTTGATAGCATCATGAAACCGTTGGATGATCCAAGAATTGAAAAATACTTTGCCCCAGGTGATGAAGCAGAAGGTGAATACCATGGAGTCTACACCGCGACAGATGCTGATGCCACTACGGCATTAATGAGAGTGGGTACTGGAACTTCTATAGCGGCAGACTCACCCGATTTAATTATTAGTAGTTCAGAAATGAACTATTTCTTAGCGGAAATTTACTTGAGAGGTATCGGAACATCCCCTGATCTATTAAAAGCTGATCAGTTTTTCAAAACAGGACTTCGCCACTCACTGGAGTATTATAATGTCGCATCATCTGACATTGAAACTTTCCTCAGCAAGCCCGAATTGGATTTAACAACCTCCTCAGATCCATTGACAACGCTCCAGGAACAACAATGGATAGACCTATACAATAGAGCGCTTGAGTCATGGGTACAACAGAGACGTAGCGGAGTTGAAGGAAGTGAAGTGCCAGCCCTTAAAACGCCGAACGGAGCACCAGTGCCAGAAGGTGAAATTGCAAGAAGATGGCCCTATCCTGATGATGAACTAACTGGAAATATCAATGCTCCAAATGAAGTCCCACACTTATGGGATAATCTTTGGTTTGATAAGTAGAATCGAAATGCCAGAGTAGTATCTTTTCAGTTTCAAAGAAAAGTTCTCAGTTACTGCCGCTCCGGTTCTTTTAGATGAACTAATAAAAAAGGAAGTTCAATATGAGCTTCCTTTTTTTGTGCCTTTCCCCCTGCTTTTTAACCCTTTTCAGCTCGTTTAGATCCTCTTTCCATGGGTCCTCCGTAAGCCTATCGGTTCTAACCCAGTTCATGCCCATATTTTCTATGTATCTTCTATGTTTATATACCCATCATATACACGGAATATTCGTCGAAGATAAGGAGAGAAAACAGGGAGCCTGTCTGCCGGAGTAACCGAATCTAAAAGCGCATTTGAAGAGCAGTAACGAAAAATAAGGTCTAATCTAAATGTCACAACGCAAATAAATAAAAAACCCCGGCTGAGTTTCAGCCGGGGTTTTTTATTGATATTGTGAACCGTTTATTTGACTTCGCCGTTGGCAATTAACCATTCGGCAATTTGAACGGCATTAAGCGCGGCACCTTTTTTAATTTGGTCGCCCACACACCAAAAGGTAATTCCTTTGGGGTTTGTCAGGTCTTTACGCAAACGGCCAACATACACATCGTCTTTGCCCGCGACAAAAAGCGGCATCGGGTATTCTTTGGCTTCTGGCTTATCAACCACGGTGAGGCCTTCGAAATGATCAAACGCCTCGCGTACTTGCTGCAGGCTCAGTTCATCTTCGGTTTCAACCCAAATGGCTTCGGAATGCGAACGTGCCACCGGCACACGCACACAAGTGGCGCTCACTTCAGCATCGGTGTGCATAATTTTTTTGGTTTCCCAATTCATTTTCATCTCCTCCTTGGTATATCCGTTTTCAAGGAAAACATCGATATGAGGAATGATATTCATCGATAACTGATACTGAAATTTCTCGATGGTCGGTTCTTCGCCATTGGCAATCTGCCGGGTTTGTTCTTCCAGCTCGGCAATTCCCTGTGCTCCTGCACCACTGGCTGCCTGGTAAGTCGCCACCTGAATTTTGGTAATCTTCGACAGGTTTTCAATTGGTTTCAAGGCAACCACCATTTGAATGGTCGAACAATTTGGATTGGCAATAATATTGCGCGGACGGTTTTTTGAATCTTCCGGATTCACTTCGGGCACCACCAAAGGCACATCGTCATCGTAGCGGAATGCACTGGAATTATCAATCATGACCGCACCATATTTTGTAATGGTTGATGCAAACTCCTTGGAAATGGAAGCGCCAGCCGATGTCAAGGCAATATCAATATCCTTGAAGTCATCGTTGTGTTTCAATTCCTTCACAGTCAGTTTTTTTCCTTTAAAATCATACACTTTACCGGCACTGCGGGCCGATCCAAACAAAACTAACTCATCGAGTGGGAAATTACGCTCGGCCAGAACTTCCAAGAATTCCTGTCCTACAGCACCACTTGCACCAACAACTGCAACTTTCATAATTAAACAAATTTTGTTAATTTCAATTCATTATTTACGTTTTTCCGAACGTCGTATAAAGTCCGCAAAATTAGTAGTTTGCTTTTAAATTTTCACACAATGTGGCGTATAAATAGTGTTTTTATTTTTATGCTTTCAATATTATTAACAAATGAAAGCTACGGCACGGTCATTTGGGAGGAAAATTTCGACACGCCCAACCTGGGTGTTTGGGGTGACGACGATGGCGAAAGCCTGCATATTAATCTGAATCAAGGAGAAAACTGGAGCATCAATTTTGATGACTGCAGTCTGACGGACGGATATGACTACTACGTAAAAACCGTTTCCACTTCGGCTGGCAGGTTTGAGGCGCTAGACTGCGACGGCGGGGCCATTTGGGATTCGCCGTGGATCAACATCAGCAACTACACGGAGGTTAATTGTGAGTTGGAAAACAAAGAGCCTGCCGGAAATGAGGGCGAATGGATTTGGACAGACCAACAAAGCGATGGTACAAAATGCCAGCTGGATATCTACTCGTCAGGCTCGAACTCCACGACCAAAATGGCACGATCAAACAGTATAAAAAAGCATGCAGCCTCTCCTACCGTTTGGAATGATGCGGCCACCACGCTCAGTACAACCCCATAAACATCAACCAATAATTAAAACCCAATTTTTAATGAACTACAGCCTTAATTCGTTTGCATGGAAGGAAGTCACCCGGTCGTCGGCTTTTGGGAAAAGCGTGGCGACCACCATCATGCTCGGCTTTTTAGCCCTCTATTTTGCCATCAATTTTTTGGCCCTCGGTCTGATGATTCCCAAAATGATTGCTGAAAGATTTCCGGACGCCAATCCGGTGCAAATCTTCAACAGTTACCTGCTGGTCTATTTTGGCTTCGATTTGCTGTTTCGACAAGTTTTGCAAAGCTTGCCGACCGTCAGCCTCAAGCCCTTACTGATTCTGAACATCAAGCGAAGCCGGATTGCCCGCTACTTGTTGCTTCGTTCGCTGCTTCATTTTTTCAATTTCCTCCCCTACTTTCTACTCATCCCAATAACCTTTTCGCTGGTTGCAGCAAACCACACATCAGCCGCCACCTTCGCCTGGTTTGCGGGGATTGTCCTGATGATTTTCACCAACCATTTTCTAACCATTTGGTTGAAGTGGTGGATTAACAACAGCGGCTATGGTTTTTACATTTTCATGCTCGCTTTTTCGGCACTCTATGCCATCAACTTCTTCAAAATTGTTAACCTGACTGGCCTGTTTGGAAGCTACTTTGACCTGATATTGGCTAGCCCGGCTTGGGTGGTGGCTGCTGTTATCCCAATGGCTGCTGTCATTATTCTAAACTACAAGTTTTTACGCAGCAGGCTTTACCTCAACTTGGTTGAAAAGAAACAAAAAGACAACACCGTACGTGACTTTTCGTGGATGAGCCGGCTGGGCGAATATGGCAAATTCATCTCACTCGAAGTCCGCATGATCTGGCGAAACAAACGTCCGCGAACGTCCTTTCTGATGACGATCCTTTTCCTCTTTTATGGCTTGCTGATTTACAAAGACAGCGGCAATGGAATTCCCGATTTCATGTTTATTCTGGGAGGTTTACTCATGATCTCGATGTTTTCGATTTCTCTTGGACAATTTTTCCCGGCATGGCACAGCAACTATTTCGCGATGCTGATGACCCAGAACTTCAAAATGAAGCAATTTTTGCAATCTTTTTACTACATGAATGTGGCCATCTCCTTTGTATATTATTTACTTACATTGCCCTACATGCTGATTGACACCCGGATTGGATATTACCATTCGGCTATGTTGCTCTACCACCTTGGGGTGAACATGAACCTGATTTTTTTATTCGGAAAAAACAGCAAGCGTGCACTTGATCTAAGCAGCTCGTCCATGTTCAATTACCAGGGAATGGGTGCTGCCCAATGGCTGATCACCTTTCCGCTGCTGCTGGGGCCCATGCTGGTTTACCTACTTTCGAAACTGGTGCTGGGAGCCAACGGCGCTTTATTGCTGCTGGGTGGACTCGGTATTGCAGGAATCTTGCTTCAACCACAACTGTTCAACTACTTTGGCAAAGCCTATCTTCAACAAAAACATCGTTTAATCAAAGACTATAAAAACTCCTGATCATGATTGAAATTAACAGCCTGATAAAAGCATACAACAAGGAAATTGTTCTGAATATTCCGGAATTAACGATTCGTCAAGGCGAAGTATTTGGATTGGTGGGTAACAACGGTGCGGGAAAAACCACGCTGTTCAACTTACTGCTCGACCTGATTATGCCCAGCAAAGGGTTTGTAATCAGCAACCAAATTAAGGTGCAGGAGTCAGAAGACTGGAAGGCGTTTACCGGCGCCTTCATTGACGAAAGCTTTACCATTGGCTACCTGACCGCCGATGAATATTTTGGTTTTATCGCCGAGCTTCGCGAAATGAATCAAGCCGACGTGGACCAGCATTTAAATCGCTACACCGAGTTTTTCAATGGCGAAATCCGTGGAAAGAAGAAATTCATCCGTGACCTTTCAAAAGGAAACCAGAAAAAAGTAGGCATCTCCGCCGCCATGATGGGCAATCCCGGAGTGGTGATTCTGGATGAACCGTTTGCCAACCTCGATCCCGGGTCACAATTCAAACTGCGTCAACTGATCAAGGACCAAACCGCAGATTTTGGAACAACATTTCTGATTTCGAGCCACAACCTGGATAACATCACCGATGTTTGCAGCCGCATTGTCATCTTGGAAAAAGGCCAAATTGTGAAAGATGTTCCGAAAACAGCCACAACACTAACCGAAATTGAAGCATTCTTTACCGGTGTAAAGGAGGCAGTAGGATTTAGTATCGATTAAGCTTAGCCTTATTTTATGTTCTGCTAAAAAACTAAAATCAATGAGCACAGTAAAAATTAAAATCGCAGGAATCGCAATCCTGCTGGGAATAGTTGCTTCGTCGTTTCGTGGTGAAGCCTCAGAACTGGAGCTTAGCACGAACTGGAAAATGGCCTCGATGGAGCAGGTGAATGCTTTGGGCGAAGAAATTTCCAACCCGAACTATCTTTTGAACGGATGGCAGGCTGCCATTATTCCGGGAACCGTACTAACCAACCTGCTGGAGCAAGGTGAAGTGCCCGACCCTTTTTATGGCATGAACAACGAAAAAATCAAAGACATTTACGAAACCGGGCGGGACCATTATACCTATTGGTTTGCGAATGATTTTTCAAAAAAATTAAAGGGCGACGAACAGGTCTGGTTGCATTTTCGTGGTGTCAACTATAGCTGCGATGTTTTCCTAAATGGCCGAAGGGTAAACGACGAGAGACACTACGGCATGTTTCTGCGCCAAACTTACAACATCACAAAATTGCTGGCTACCGATGGCAACAACCGGCTGGCAGTCATTGTATATCCTGTCGATCCGGTTGGTAACCCCAATGGCGGACAGGGGGGCGATGGCGAAATTGCCCGCAATGTTTCGCACCAATATGTGGCCGGCTGGGACTGGATTCAGCCTGTTCGTGACCGCAATACTGGGATATGGGATAAAGTAACCCTGGAAACCACCAAGCTTGTAAACCTTCAAAATCCACATATCGTTACGCATGTGCCCGGTATTCGTTTTCCAGGAAAAATGCAGGCTCCGGCTCACATCGAAACATCGGCCGAATTGGTTAACCCCACCTACAAAACTGTGAGCGGAAAACTAGTGGCTGAGCTCGATGGTATAAAAGTTGAACAAGCTGTATCGCTGCCGGCCAATTCAACTCAACTGGTAAAATTGCCCGAACTGCTTGTCGAAAATCCAAAACTTTGGTGGCCCAACGGTTATGGTGACCAAAATCGTTACAGCCTATCGATGAAATTCTTGATCAATGAGCAGTTGGCAGATGAGGAAACTCTCACGGTAGGTATCCGCGAAATTCAACGACAGTGGAACGAACGAACCCGTAGCATGCAAATCATGGTCAACGGCCAAAAAGTATTTATCAAAGGTGGCAACTGGATAATCTCCGATGCCATGCTTCGTTTCTCTCCGGAGCGTTACGATGCCGAAGTCCGCTACCACAGCGACATGAACCTAAACCTGATTCGGATATGGGGTGGCGCACTGGTCGAGCGACCAGCGTTTTACGAGGCCTGCGACAAACATGGGTTGTTGGTGATTCAGGACTTCTGGATGTCGGGCGATTGCAACGGACGCTGGATGGATCCGAAGAAGAAACACGACCAATGGACTCGCCGGCAATACCCCGACGATCATCAGTTGTTTATTCAGTCAGCTGCCGATGCCGTTAAGCTTATTCGCAATCACCCATCGCTGGCCATGTGGTGCGGGGGTAACGAAATAAAACCACCGGTTGATATTCTGGAAGTACTAAGAGATTCTGTATTGAAAGAACTCGACGGCACACGCTGGTTTATTGAGTATTCGAACTCCGACAGTATGTCGTATAACTTTTTGGGCGGAAATGGCGATGGCCCATACGGCATTCAGCCCGACTCCATCTTTTGGCAGCACCGCACCTGGCCATTCAACTCCGAAGTGGGCTCTGTTGGCGTGGGCGATGTGGAATCACTCCTTCGTTTTCTGCCTGAAGAGAACCAGGTTATTCCTACTGAAAAGCGTGGAACGGAGTCTGTTTCCGATCCGGTTTGGACTTACCACAAATACATTGGCTATGGCAATTCGATCGCAGCTTATGGCGAAGCAACGAACATGGAAGACTTTGCCCGGAAAGCCCAGCTCGTGAACTACAACCAGTATCGGGCACTGATAGAAGGATTCAGTGCACACATGTGGGACTGGTACACCGGAACAATCATCTGGAAAACTCAAAATCCTTGGACGGCGCTGCGCGGACAGATGTACGACTACTACCTCGATCCAAATGCCGGTTTGTTTGGACTGGGTGCAGGAAGCAAAAGCCTTCAGGCCATCTGTAACCCGGCAACGAAAATGATTTCGATTGTAAACAATGGGTTTGAATCAGAGAATGATTTGATGCTAATTGCCAAAGCATATGACATGGAAGGAAATGAGCGGCTCATCACCCAGGTTTTTGTCTATGTCGGCCCAACGACAACCAAAAAAATACTGTCGGTCGACCCGGCGCTTAAACGGATTGGTGAGCAGAAAGATGGTTCATTTCTCTTGTTGCAACTGCAAAATAATCAACAGGAAGTGGTAGCCGAGAATTTCTACTGGTTTCCGAATGCAGGAGGAAACTATAGCGGTCTGCAATCCATAGCTAAATCAAAGCTCGAGGTTTCGGCCAAAAGAAATGGGGACAATAAAGTCGTAGTTCATCTGAAAAATCCATCCGATGCTCCAGTCGCATTTTTCAATCGGCTGGCCATTGTCGATGCCAAAACCAACGAACGGATCTTACCGCTGTTTGCCAACGACAATTACGTTTCACTGGTACCAGGAAGCGAAAAAATCATCGAGTTGGAATGTCCACAGGCTGATTCAAGTAACTGGAAAGTTTCGATTGATGGGTGGAACTTCGACAAAAAGGACTTTCCAGTCCAGTAGGCAAGTCATTACCTCAATTCAAGCTGCATAAACAAACAACCTGCTGATGCAGCTCTTTTGATCCCGTACGAATGCAGCCCATTCGACATAGAAAAAGCGGAACGCCTAAGGTTGTTCCGCTTTTTCTATATCAGATCAGCTATAATCTGTTATTTCATCTTTTCGAGATACAGCTTTTTCAACTGCTGCAAATACTCCAGGCTTAATTTGTTACTGTAAATCCGGGCAAATTCGCGCAACCGCCCCTGGTGGTAGAAAGCGCCCACTGCAGCATCAAACTTACTCTCCTGCCAGTTGTATTTTACGCGGTTGCTCAAGGCATCGAAGGCCTCCCAACCACAATAAACCGGAAGTTCGATATAGGCATGAAACCGCTCTTTCCGATCCAGATAGATTCCTTCATCAATTTCTTCCAAAGTAAAAAACTTCACCACTTTGATACTGGCTTTTTCCTTCAGACTTTTTTTATTCTTGCTCAAAAAGTGAATTCCGTTATCCTCGTACGCTTTTTGCAGCGTACCAATCAGGTCATATCGGTTTAAGTGTCTTACCCGTAACACATAGTACGTTTTATCATAAATAGTCAAAAAACCCTTCCCGGCATCAAACTTTTCGTCGAACACTTTTTCCACTTCCTGTGTCGCACGAATAATGCTCTCCAATGGATAGTGTTCCTGCAGGGCAACGTACATGTAAATCGGCTTTGTGTCAAAAGGAGTTTCGTGATAATACCCCGGAAATGGCTCAAGCGACTCAAAAACGAGCGTCCCTGGCTCAATTTTATCATCAATCGTGAAAACGGTTTCACGTTTGTTAATCGTCCCAAATACCTCAATCGTGTTTTTTTGTTCCATAGTTCAAATTTTGAAGGATTGTTTATCTTCGTCAGCAATTATCGATTTTTATGAAAGCTGAAAAAATGATCGTTGTTGAACCTGTTGGACAGGTTGCTTTAGTTAGAAATGAACGCTCCCGTTATTTTCGGTTACGGGTAAAACCAAATGGACTTGCGCATGTTTCCATGCCTGCATTAGCGTCCGAATCGAAGGCCATCGACTTCGTAAAATCTAAATCGGCCTGGATACAACAACAACAACAAAAGATAAAAACAGGTTTAACCGTTTTTGGACAAGATAGCGCTTTTCGAACAAAGTTTCACCAATTGAAAGTAGTAAAAGTTGACCGCGCAAATGTTTCAAATTTCATTGGCAACGGTATCATTCAAATTAATATTCCGAGTCAATACGACCATCAACACCCATCCATTCAGCAATTTATACGCCGAACCCTAGTTGAGGTTATGCGGCAGGAAGCCAAAGTATATTTGCCTGTCCGCCTGCAGGAACTGGCTGACAAGCACCGGTTTGATTTTGAAAAAGTATTTGTAAAACATGTAAAAAGTCGCTGGGGAAGTTGTTCATCAACCAATAATATCAACCTGAACCTACACCTCATGCGCTTGCCAGAGCCTTTAATCGACTACGTAATCCTGCATGAGCTGGCACATACGAAAGAGAAGAATCATAGCAAAACTTTCTGGGATTTGTTGGACGTAGTTTGCCCCGGTTCGAAAAAACTGGACAGAGAATTAAAAAACTACCACGTGGATATATTTTGAACAGAAAAGCCGCTCAACTGCTTATTTAAATAAAAAGGTATGATGAACTGGACGGAATTGATTTCAAGTAAACGATTGGGAACCAAACCAGCCGTAAAGCAAACGGAACTCTATAACCGAACACAATTTCAGCGCGATTACGACCGGATGATTTTTTCGTCCCCTTTTCGGCGCATGCAAAACAAAACGCAGGTGTTTCCACTTCCCGGAAGCATCTTCGTACACAACAGGCTCACACACAGCCTCGAAGTAGCTAGCGTCGGACGGTCGCTCGGCAATATTCTCTCGGAAAAGCTGCAAGCTGCAGGCGAAAACAATCCGCTGATTACCGAACTGGGGTCCGTGGTTTCGGCAGCCTGCCTGGCGCATGACATGGGCAATCCACCCTTTGGACATGCTGGCGAAGAAGCGATTTCAAGTTATTTCAGAAACGGAAAAGGCCAAAACCTGCAACTGGTTTTGCAGCCTGAAGAATGGAATGATTTTGTGTATTTTGATGGTAATGCCAACGCTTTCCGATTACTCAGCCACCAGTTTAACGGACGACGCGCAGGCGGTTTTGCACTGACCTACACCACCTTGGCCAGCATTGTTAAATATCCGTTTGAATCCGTTGATATCAAGAAGTCGAAATTCGGATTCTTCCAATCCGAAAAATCCATCTACGTAGAAATTGCCAAAGAACTCAACATCAAACAACTGGCGGACAACCCGTTGAAATTTGTGCGGCACCCTTTGGTTTTTTTGGTTGAAGCTGCCGACGACATCTGCTACCAACTGATGGACCTGGAAGATGCACACAAACTCGGAATTTTAACCTACGAGCAAACGAAAACGCTCTTTCTGAACTTTTATGACCCGGCAACCGACACCGATTTGCTCGCCCGAATTGAGAATACGTTTCACGATGTGCTGGATCACAATGAGCGTATTGCCTATTTGCGGGCCGGAGTCATCAACAAGTTGGTTCACGAGTGTATGGAAGTGTTCGAACAAAATCAGGCAGCTATACTGGAGGGTACGTTCCAAAAATCGTTGATCAGCCAGGTTCAAGGCTCGTCAAAAATAGCCATGGATGAAATTGAGGCGCTTTCGATTGAAAAAATCTACAAACACCGCTCCGTCGTTGAAATTGAAATCTCGGGTCACCAAATCATCGGCACCCTGCTCGAATCCTTCACCGAAGCCATTCTTTCACCCGACGAGGGATATGCCAAACTGCTCATTTCGCTGATGCCCATCCAATACCGGGGCGACCACCAAACCACCTACGAAAAGGTGCAGTCGGTGATCGACTTTGTGTCGGGTATGACTGATTTATATGCCTTGGATTTGTTCCAAAAGATTAAGGGGATCAATTTGCCATCGTTAGGCTAAAGTTCGCCATCCCCCAGTTTTTCCCCACCCCTTATTTGGCAAGCTCACTTTTCAACAAGCTGACATTGTTTCTCAATTGCTCAATCGTTTCATCTTTGGCCTGAAGATCGACCTTGAGTTTTTGCACATCTGCTTTAACTGAAGCTAACTGTGCTGACAATTGCTCAATGTTTGCGTCTTTTTTATCTAGCTGCGACTCCAGAGTACTGTTTGCCTCACGTTGGCGGTTCAAGTCAAACCGAACCTCGGTAAGATCGCCATTCAGTTTTTTCACCTGCGACGAAAGACTTTGCTTATCGCTCTGCAACGAACCGATTTCCTCTTTGTAATTTTCCATCTGCTGGCTATACTGCCGCTTTTCGAATTCGAAGGCGTAAATCCGTTCTTCCAAGCTGGCATCTTTCTCCTGCACATTGGTCGAAAGGTCGTTAATCTGCCCATTCAATTCACTGATTAGCTGGTCCTTTTCAGCGTTACTCCCCATCAATTCCGTTTTGGTTTGCTCATAATCAGCAATCAGCTGCTCAATCCGGTCTGACTTGGCATTGGTTTCATCGGTCAAGTCGCGAACCCGTTGTTCAGCCCTCAATTTAGATGATTCCATGTCCAGGTATTTCTTTTTGGACACACAAGAGGAGAATAAAACTGCCACACAGGCAATCAATATGACTAGTCTGCTTGTTTTCATTTTAAATCTTTTTTCAATTGATGAGAAACCCAAAGCGATTTAATCCTAACTGTTTGTAAAATCAGGCGAATTAAACTTCAGATTTGTTTCATTTTAAACTATTTTTTCGTTGATTGGTCATTCAGGATAAATAACGCTGATCACATAAATATGTTATTCAATTTGTACTTTTAAATTTGTTCTGACGTTATAAGCTAAAAATAGGAAAAACTCTGAGCTAAAAAAAAGACATCATGAGAAATCTACTTATATCTTTCATTCTTCTCTTTAGTTTGCCTGCCGTGGCGCAACTTCAAGTTCTTAAAGGACGGGTGGTCGACTCGTCAACGCAGGCAGGGGTGGCCTACACCAACATTGGCGTAGAAGGTACGTTCTACGGAACAGCCAGCGATGCGCAAGGTTTCTTCGAACTCAAAATTCCGGAAGAATATAAAAACGATCAGCTTTTCTTTTCGGCTGTTGGCTACCAAAACCAAATGCTTCCTATTCCGGATCTGCTGAAAAAGGATTTTCTAAAAATTGCGTTGGCCGAACAAACCTATAACATCGAGGATGTGGACATTGCCGCTCATTCACGTGTTTTGTTCCGGATTATCAAAACAGCCGCTAAAAATATTCCGGCTAACTTTCATCAAGGGCCGCTGGGCGTAAAATTCTATTACGAAGAAGAGACCAAACCAAACAACGACTCCACGGAGCAGAAACGAGAAGCGGTTGTGGAATTGTATGACGAAACGGCCTACCGCTCACCTTCCATTACTGACGCATTTAACAAGCGAAATTATCAATTTAGCCAAGTGAAGAAGAACTTTGAATCCTACTCCATTCCGACTGGAAAAACCGGATTCGATGAGCTGCTTGAAATGGACATTGCCCGATTATCAAACGGCATTTTGAATGAAAAGCTACTGAATAACTTCGACCTGAAACTGGAAAACATCAGCCAATTTAACGGTGATTCTGTTTGGATTATTTCCTACAAAACCTCGAAGACCGACCTGGCACACACGGGCGACTACTACGCCACAAAGTACGACGGGCAAATTTACATCAGCCAAAATAATTACGAAATTTTACGGAATGAATGTGTCGTGGAAGCTAGTCGGAACAATCCTCATAACCGATCGCTGGCTACAACAAGCCAGGATCAAAACCAGGTAAGCTATCATTACACGGCCGTGTATCAACCACAAAACGGTAAATATTTCCTAAGCTATCTGGATTGCGACAAAACCTTTGTTGACGTCGACAACCAGCAAACGACCTACAGCCGTAAGGCCAGCGCACTAGGAATTACCACAAGCCCGGTAAAAATCAGCGGGAAAGATTATTTTGAAGACGAAACTTATGTGGAAAGCTTTTGGAAAAGCTTTGAGCGCCCCGAATAAGCGCTGATCGAAGCGAACGTGTGGCTCTTTTCAAAAGCATTTGCTAAAAACCGGGCCAATCGAAAAATAGTCGTTCGATGGTCGATTCGTAATCATTTTAAGTTGTGTCTAAACGATCAATGGCAATTAAATGACTACCAAACGACAATTATTGACCGCCCAAACAGGTGAGTTGGGGAACAAGTCATATTTATTCCCATAACAGCCAGTGAGTATACGTTTGCTCCGATTTTTATTCTTTGACTTCAAATAATTCCTTTTCATCCACCGCTTTCACCTGCAAGCTGTCCTTCAAGGTTCGGCTCACAATGTTGTAGGGCCCGGTAATCACTTCACTAGTGTCTTCAATACCTTGCAATATTTCAATGCTCATGTTATCCTGAATGCCGGTTTTCACCTGACGCTTGCGGGCAAGCCCGTCTTCAAGCACAAAAACCACCTCTTCCTTTTCAGCTTGTGTGGTTTCATCTCCAGCCCCACTGCTTTCGTCAACAAGCCGGGTAGTAACAGCCTGAATAGGGACAGCAATCACACCTTCGCGGGTTTCGGTCTGAATATCGACTGTGGCCGACATACCCGGACGAAAAGGGTAAATTTTCATGGCCGAACTATCAATCAAATCAAGGTAAGAATCCCGCAGCAACAGCACTTTAACGTCAAAATTGGTGACCTGGTCTGTTGAAGTGCCCACGGTATTGGCCGAATTGGCGATCTCAGTCACGACACCTTTAAACTTGCGCTTCAAATAAGCATCCACCTCAACCAATGCGGTATCACCTTTGGACACTTTAACAATGTCATTTTCGTTCACCTCAACCTTCACCTCCATTTTATCGAGGTTGGCCACCACCATCATTTCGGTGCCGGCATACATATTGGTTCCAACGACACGTTCGCCTTTCTCCACATTTAGCTGAGATACGACCCCGTTCATGGGCGCATAAATCTTCGTCTTCACCAACTGCTCCTCCGCTTCAGCAACCGACGCTTCGGCTGATTTAACGGCAAACTCTGCAGCCCGCACTTCGGCAGCAGCTACTTTGAACGCAGCCTGGGCGGTTTCAAAATCAGATTGGGGAACCGCTTGCTGATCAAACAAGGTTTTGGTTCGATTGAAGGCCAGCTCACGCTCAATCATTTGTGCCTGGGCTTGTGCCAGACGGGCCTTTGAAGAATTCAGTGCAGCCTCGGCCCGGTTCAGGGTCTGAATATAAATATCAGGTTTAATGACCACCAGCAATTGTCCTTGCCTTACTTCATCGCCTTCCTGGATATCCATTTCAATGATTTCACCCGAAACATCGGGGCTTATTTTCACCTCCGTTTCGGGCTGAACCTTTCCGTTAGCGGTAATCAACTCGGTGATGGTTTTACTTTCAATCGTCTGCGTGATTACTTTCACCTCAAAATCTTTCCCAAACCATCCTTTCTTTTTACCAACAACCAGTAAAATGATGATGATAACAAGAAACACGAGTAAATAGGGAAGCAACTTATTCTTTTTTGTTTTTGCCATGATGGAGTTGTTTGGTCAGTTCAACACGTCAATTTTTGGGTTGCCTAAATTTACACTAAAAAAACAACTTATGACAAACAAAAATTGCTGGTTTTCAATTTTATTGCATTCCTGCCCGCACACAAGCGGCAAGCCTGACACATTTAGGGACACCGACCTATTTTAGCACCAGCCGGGCAGTTCTTCGGCTTTTTTGTTCCAAAAAGACCTGCCGGTTATGTTTCATCTTGCCTAGTGCCTCATCATTGTAAAACCGGATAGTTGCCAAAATCAATCCGGTATTGTATAGCACATCAAACTCCTTTCGCAATTCAACAACCAGCGACTCCAAGCCAACTTCGGGTTCGTCAATACAGAGCGATAGATCAATCGCCGATTGTTGAATCAGGTTGACTTTAACGCGGCGTTTTTTAAACAAGCTGAATACTTCGGACAGTTGATCGATACCAATAAAAGAAAAGTCGGAAGGCGATAGGGTAATCAGCGCCTGGTTCTTTTTCAGAATGTAAACCGGCACTAAATCCAGTTGATGATCCACATCATGGATCATGGTTCCAGCCTGGTCAGGAAAATCGAACGGACGAACCAGCAGCGGAATCCGCTTGTTGCGCAGTGGCTTGATGGTTTTGGGATGAATGACTTTCGCGCCGGAATAAGCCAGCTCAATGGCTTCCTTGTATGACAGTTCTTCCAGCTTGACGGTATCGGGAAAATCAACCGGATCGGCATTGAGCACGCCCGGAACGTTTTTCCAGATGGTCACACTTTCGGCGTTCAGTAAATTACCCAAAATAGCAGCGGTAAAATCGGAACCTTCGCGCCCCAGCGTGGTGGTTTGGTTGGTCGTGGTTGACCCAATGAAACCCTGGGTTACATACAAGCCAGCATCCTGAAAGTTGAAATTGTTGTTGATCAACATTTCCGACCACTTATAATCGACGATAGCTTCGCGGTGGGTTTCATCTGTCCGCAAACTTTGGCGAATATCCATCCAGCGGTTTTTCAGGCCACGTTTGTTTAAAAACACCGAAATAATGGCCGTGGAAATTAACTCACCATAGCAAACTGTCTGATCATATTCGTAATCAAAATTCAACGATGGACTACCCGACAAGCGTTTTTTCAGTTCGGCAAACAACTGGTTCACCAACCCCAAGTCAGCGTCCTCCAGATTAAGATCGGCTATAATTCTGGCATGATAATCCTTAATCTTCTGGAAAATATCGTCGGTTCCCTTTCCTCGCTTGAAATAGCTTTTCACCAGCGTTTCCAGTTCGTTGGTGGTATTGCCCATGGCCGAGACAACGATCACTTTTTTATCGGGAAAGAGTTCAATAATCGATGCAACATTCTGAATAGCGCTTGCAGAGCTTACAGAAGCTCCGCCAAATTTAAATATCTTCATAGATTCAATTTTTCTTGAAAACTCATTGATGCCAAATTAAGCAGATTTAGCTGATCATAAAACCAACATTTATCAGGCTTCATTTTTATTTCAAGCTAAAAATAATGAAATGAATGACAACAAAGTAAAACTTTCGCCTGCTATTCGAAAAAACAAAGGAATCGTCCGGTGTTTGCAATGACCTACTGCATCAGAAAGTTTCCCTTCTTATGAATGATCCGCGCCCAGTACACGAAAGGCGTATCGGCGGCAGCAACAGCCCATTTCAAGAGATACGTGGTGATGAAGATCTCCCAAAGTACGCCTGTTTCAAAAACGCCCCAAAAAGCAATCAGGGTAAATACAACGCTGTCCAGCAACTGCGAAACCATGGTGCTCAAATTGTTACGCAGCCACAGCTGTCCCGGAGACGAAAAGCGCTTCTTCCAGAAATGAAAAGCCCAAATGTCGTGTCGCTGCGAAACCAGGTAGGCCGTCAGGCTGGCAATGGCGATTCGCGGCATCAACTCAAAAATGGTACTGAGCGATTCGTGCGTGGTGGCGGCAAACTCATCGCCTTGTAACGGAAGAAAGTAAAGTGCCAGGTTCATCAACAAAGTCATGGAGATCAAACTGAAAAAACCGATCCATACGGCTTTCTTCGCATCTTCCTTCCCGTAGTTTTCCGACAGGATATCGGTCACTAAAAAAGAAGTGGCGTACACAATGTTTCCCAAAGTAGCCACCAATCCGAACAGTTCAATGGTTTGAATAACCTGGATATTGGCCACAATGACTGAGATGGGGATCCACATAATCAATCCCCATTTCCCAAACAACTTATAGGCCGCAATGATTAACAGAAAATTAGCCAGCAGCATAGCCAGCCAGAGCATTTCGTTGTGCATTTTTTTAATTTTACATATCGCAGGGTGATGCCACCTGCAAGGTTCACAAAAATTTTCCACCGCAAATATACTTATTTCTGCAACATCAAACCACTCACCATCCTTCCGGTATCAACACCGTCGCGTCGTGCCGAATAAAAAAGCTGTCCGTGCGAAAAGGAGCAAAAGCCCATGATTTCAATCTGCTCATCCGGAACGCCTGCAGCAATTAGCAGGCTTTTATTGGCTTCCCATAAATCGAAATAGGCCTTTCCCTCTTCAACCGAGGGTTTCAACAGCTGCCGGTGATTGTCAAAGTTCTCCCGAACCGCCTGAATAACTTCATCTCCAACCTCATAGGCATGCAGGTGAATGGAAGGCCCAATGCCGGCCACAATATCCTCGGGAGCCGAGTCGAAGTATAACTGCATGGCATGCACCGTTTTAGAAACAATTTGACTAACCGTTCCCCGCCAGCCCGCATGAACCGCGGCAATCACCTGCTGTTCCGGATCGAACAGCAAAACAGGAACACAATCGGCCGTTTGCACGCAAATGCAAAGGTTGGCTTGATTGGTAATCAGTGCGTCCGTATCCGTAATGTCGCCCGCTACCGGCCCGTTCACAACCTCAATCTTGCTGCCATGCACCTGACGCGGAAATACCAACTGCGAGGGACGAATCTTTAACCCGCGAGCCAGCTCTCCCCGAAACGACTGATACGTTTCAGGTTGATCTCCGGTGAACCGCGATTTACCATCACCTCCCCACCCCTGCTTGGTTGATGTAAACTGAACCACGCCAGGCAGATCCAGCCCATTAAACTGGTAAAACATTTTTCCGTGAACCTCAAACTTTTTCATACTTCTGCTGCTTCCTAGAAATCTCAACACGATTTTGGATCAGGAGTTCAATCCCTCAGCTTATTTAGAAACGAAATCTGCCTCCAGCAAATTAAAAACAAGCGCGAGATGAGTAATTTCAGCAGGAAAGTAGTATTAGTATCATCACACCCAAATTAAACTAAAAGATGAAGATATTACTTGCAAAGCTAATCCTGTTCTTCCTGCTGGTGATTCCGTTCAGTGTATTTTCTCAGTCGAACACCAAAACCGCTTATTTCGAAAAAGATTCCATCACCCAAAAGGGATTTACCCTCGTTTACATCAACAAGTCAGAATCGTTCGATCCGGCGGTGGGACAAAAACTCAAGGACACTTTCTTTAGGGTTTACCCGCCGATGGTAAAACAATACAATAAAAAATCGGCCAGAAAAGTCACCTTCTTGATCGACCCTGCCTACGATGGTGTTGCTGCAACTTCATCCGATCGTGTCATATACAATCCCGATTGGTTCAGAAGAAACCCCAATGATATTGACGTGGTGACCCACGAAGTGATGCACATTGTGCAGGCTTACAGCAGAACTCCCGGCCCGTGGTGGGTAACTGAAGGCATCGCCGACTATGTTCGCTACAAATATGGGGTTGCCAATGCCGAAGGCAACTGGACACTCCCGGATGTAAACAAAAATCAGAACTACGATAATTCCTACCGGGTAACGGCCCGCTTTTTTGCATGGATCGTCAAAAACAAGAACAAGAAATTCATTGAGAAGATGGACCAGGCCATGCGCGACCATTCCTACAACGATGAACTGTGGGTTGAACTTACCGGCGGAACTCCGGCCTCTCTGTGGAAAGAATACCTCGCCAATCCGGCCATCTGAGGTGATTCGGGGTCCAATCATGCAGAGTCAGATCTGTTTTTCGCAACTCTCACAGCCTACTTCCTCTTTCAACCACCCAAAGGTGTTGGCAACACATTGGGGAGGGTAGACAGGTTTCTCCATACGCCTGTGGTTGGGTCTCCGCCCGAACGAATTCTCCGGGGGCTATTTTGAAATTCGTCGGTGACTTATTTCTTATTCTAACTGCTGTCCGTTGACCACAACGTTTTTCAGGGTCAAGCCATCAAACAAGTCCTGTTTCAGTTCGCCATTTTCAGCAGTGACTTCCACGTTCTCGAAGGTGAAATTCTTCAGATGATCGTATTCCGAAACATCGATATCGGCAAAAATCTTCGTGTCGAGTTTGATGTCGCGAAAAACAATGTGGTTGGCCTGCGACACCGGAGGCGCTTCGTGCCCTTTCAAGTCGAAGAACTGCCGCCAGGGCTTGGCGAACAACAGTCGGGTAGCATTGCCGGTAATCCCTTCCACCCGGATGTACTCGTATAGCTGCGGTGTATCGGGCCGGTTTTTAAGCCACAAGACCCGCGAAGGGCCATCAACCTTACAATTGCTGACAATGATGTTCCGGTTGTGAATCGACTCGCTGCCGCAAGTGACTGCCGAGTGGCAAAAGCCAAAAGTGCAATCGCGAATGATGATGTTCTTGTTCGGTCCGTTATCGGGATCGGTATCCGCCGTTGGACCTTTACCCCCTTTCAGGGCGATGGCATCGTCGTTCACTTCCATATGACAGCCCTCAATCAACACATTGGAGCACACATCCAGATCAATGGCATCGGTACTGGGCGCTTTAATAGGTTTGGCAGGAGAGAAAATATGCAGATCCAGAATCTTGACATGATTGCACTGGTAGAAATGAGAGGTCCAGAAGCCGGCGTTCTGCAGCCTTACATCCTGCAATTGCACGTGGTTGCTTTTTTGAATAAACACCAGCCGTGGGCGCGACACCTCCAGATTGGTACAGTCGGGATTCTCTTCACGGCGCTGCCAGAAAGCTTCCCAATACTTTAATCCATTACCGTCGATAGTTCCCTGCCCGGTAATGGTAAAACCGTCCACACCATAGACATTCACCACCGCAGGGAAATAATCCAGGTTTTGGCCTTCCATGCGCGAGGGCATGATGGGGAAATTGCGAATGTCGTCGGAGCCAAGCAAAACGCCACCCTCCCGAACATGCAGATGGGTGTTGGGCTTAAAAAAAAGAGCGCCGGTTAAAAAGCGACCTTCCGGAATAATGACCACCCCACCCCCTTGCGCCGCCGCTTCGTTGATGGTTTGCTGAATAACTTCCGTATTCATTGTTTCTCCATCGCCCACCGCGCCAAAGTCTGTGATAACCAGCTGGGCCCCCAGCGTATCGGGGTTAATCTTTCCGGTTTCGCCAAACCAGGCCGGTATTTCCGAACCATCGGGAAATAAAGCCACCGGTTGGGCTTCAGGACTCTGGCAAGAAGCCAGTTGAATCAAAACAATTGCAGCAAGCAACAGGACTGTGGTACTTTTCATCAGAAAATTGGGTTTTTTATTTTTTTGTTCGATTACATTCATTTTTCAAATTCCTACAATGGATTCCTACCTCTATCAAACGAGCATCCAAATTTCGGTTTTTCAGAAATGATTAACCTGTAATTTTGTACGGAAACGCCGGGACAAACTGTTTTTTTTTGTGATATGATGATAACAGATGGGAGCCCCTGACGCTCAATTTACTGGTGTTTTATCTCAACACCAATTCGTTGCACCAATCCAGCTGTCGCCGTTTCCGAACGGTGATTTATTGACACGTGTTGGCGACGCGGTCAAGTCTGGCGACATCGGCAGGTCCTTTACGGCAGCTGCCTTCATCTAGCCTAGGCTGACTACTGCGACCACCTTCTTCCTCTTTTAACCGCCCAAAGGTTCTTTCAATCACTTTGGAGGGTGCTCTGACCCTGAAAGCGCCAACTTTTTAGTACTTTTGCCCCACAAATTGATAACCGAAATGGAAAGAAGAGACATTGAAATTATGGCACCAGTGGGTTCATGGGAATCACTGGCAGCGGCCATTCAAGGCGGGGCAGGCTCGGTTTATTTTGGCGTGGAAAAGCTCAACATGCGTTCGCGCTCCTCCAATAACTTCACCCTCAACGATCTGAAGAAGATTGTTGAAACGGCACAAAAGCATGGTCTGAAAACATACTTGACGGTGAATATTATTGTGTTCGACAACGAGTTGGACAAGTTGCACGAAGTGATTGACGCCGCCAAAGCTGCTGGAATTACGGCCATTATCGCCAGCGACATTGCCGCCATCGCCTATGCGCGTACCATTGGGGTGGAGGTGCATATTTCAACCCAGGTGAATATTACCAATATTGAAGCAGTGAGATTTTACGCGCAGTTTGCCGATGTGGTGGTGCTGGCTCGCGAGATGAACCTGGGCCGTGTTTGGGAAATCAGCAAGCAAATCAAGGAACAAAATATCACGGGCCCGGCAGGTAAACTCATTCAACTGGAAATGTTTGTGCACGGCGCTTTGTGCATGGCCGTTTCGGGCAAGTGCTACCTCAGCCTGCACGAAATGAGCTCGTCGGCCAACCGCGGCAGCTGCATGCAAACCTGCCGCCGAGCCTACACCGTTACCGACAAGGAAACCGGCGCCGAGCTGGAGGTAGACAACGAGTACATCATGTCGCCCAAGGATTTAAAAACCATTCATTTTCTCAATAAAGTACTCGATGCGGGCGTTTCGGTCCTCAAAATTGAAGGACGGGCGCGTTCTCCCGAGTATGTAAAAACGGTTGTGGAATGCTATCGCGAGGCCGTAGATGCCTATTTTGACAGCTCGTTTACCGAAGAAAAAATTGCTGTCTGGGACGAACGGCTGCAAACGGTTTTCAACCGGGGCTTTTGGGATGGCTACTACTTAGGACAGCGCTTGGGCGAGTGGAGCAGTAACTACGGTTCGGTAGCCACCAAGCGGAAGCTTTACCTGGGCAAGGGCATGAATTACTTTGCGAAACTGGGCGTAGCCGAATTTAAAATGGAAACAGGCAAGCTTCAGGTGGGCGACCACATTCTGATTACCGGCCCAACCACCGGTGTCGTTGAAGCCGAGGTAGAAGAAATCCGGGTGAACCTGAAGCCGGTTGAAGAAACCAAACAGGGCGAACGCTTTTCCATCAAGCTGAATCAAACCATCCGCCGGTCAGACAAATTATATAAAATTGTCAATTCAAGCGAAGTTCACCAGCGCAAATAAGCTGAAAGAAACCACGAAATTAAGAATGCGTCGTTGATAAATCATTCGAAATTCATGCACAATTTATATGGTAGTCGCTTGACTTTCTTGTTACTTTTGATAAAAAATCAGATTATGCGCAAGCTACCACTTCCCATCATCCTTGTTTTCGTTGTGATAATTGGTGCCACCTGTTTCTTCACGGCATGCCAGTCCCAAGGTTACGGGGATAACTCGTCTTTTCGGGCCGTTCCGGTCCGAACACCCCTGATCGTTGAAATACCTGATCTTGGATCCTTTATGAAACGAATTGATCCGGAAAACCAAATCGTATCGGAGCTGGAGCAGTTCATTCAACTTCAGGCTTTTTTTACTGATGTCCGGGAAGTGAAGACCCAGTTTGAAGCCAGCGACCAATTGCGAAAAGTACTTTCAAACAAATCGGTTCTGGTTGCCTTCAATGCTGAAGGGAAAAATAATGTGGGTGGTTTGTTTATTGCCAGCCTGGATGACCGCAAAGAACGAGCGGATTTGATGGATTACTTCAACAGCCTGTCCGATGCAAAAAAAGGAGGAATCAGCTCGCGCGATTATGACAACGAACAAATCTATCAGCTAAACACCGGCAACACCGAACTGCACTTCGCTTTTAAAGACGGGGTGTTGCTGTTTAGCCGTTATGCTTTGTTTGTGGAAGAAGCCATTCGCCAAATGACGGTCGAAAACCTGACCAACGATCAACAACTGCAAGACTTGTACACCACGGTCAGTTCAAGCTCTGATTTCAACCTATACATCCAGCACGAGCGATTCCCGCCTTTCATCGCTGATCTGGCACCACGGGACTTCAGAAGACAGATCGAGCTTTTTGGAGGTTTTTCCGACTGGACCGAGTTGGATGTCAACATGAAAGACACCGAACTGTTGCTTAATGGTTTTAGTTTTTCCAATGATGTCAGCAACTACCTCGCCGCTTTTCGCGGGCAAAAAGCAGTCCGCTCGAACATGCCCGGGGTATTGTCGGCCAAAACCAGTCTGTACGTCAATTTAGCCCTGGACAACCTGGACACCTTTTACCGCAATTACGAGGAATACTTGAAAAAGCAGGGGCTTTTCTACCCGCGCGAAACGCAGCTTAAAAAGCTGGAACGCTACAGCAAAGTGCCGTTTCTCAAGCTATTCTCAGAGATTGCAAAAAGCGAGTTTGCCATTGCCTTTGGAACCGTCACTCAAAATGACCCGGCAACCAACCGCTTCTTCATTGCTGAAGTGAAAGGGCAGTCGCTCGCCCGCGAAAAACTGCTCCCCATGCTCGATAATTATGCCAAAGCCAATAACACCAGCCTGCAGCAACTGGAAAGCCAATACCAGATTCAAAATGCCCGTTCGTTTTCCATTTACGAGTTTCCGTTCTCGAACCTGCCTGAGCTACTCTTCGGACAAGTTTTTTCGGGCGTTGAAAGCAACTTCCTGTGTTTCTACGACAACTACGTGATATTTGCCGATAACAGCACCGCCCTGAAAAATTATATCCATGACTTGGTGCTTTCCGAAACCTTGGAAAAGGACATCCAGTTTCAGAAATTCAACGAACAGCTGTCCAGTCGATCCAGCTTTTCATTCTACCTCAACTTTTCGAAAGCTTTCTATTTAAACAACTACTACCTGAATAAAAAAGCCGCCAGTGCAGTTGCTGACCACGAACAGTCAATTCGTAAGTTCCAGGCCGTTAGCTGGCAGTTTTCCGAAAACTCGGGGCAATTCCTGAATAACCTCTATCTGAAGTATGACCCGGTTTTGAAAGAAGAGCCTCAAACGGTTTGGCAGAGCAAGCTGGAATCAACAGTGGCGATCAAACCACAGCTAGTTACTAATCATAACGACCCGGCGAACAAGGAAGTCATCATTCAGGACAACAAAAACCAACTCTACCTGATTAACAAAGAAGGCGTAAGTCTATGGAAGATTCAACTTCCAGGCAAAATCATGAGCGAAATTTACCAGATTGACTACTTCAAAAACGGAAAGTTGCAATACCTGTTTAACACGCAAACCCAATTGCACCTAATTGACCGTGAAGGGAACAATGTGGCCCGCTATCCCATTACTTTCCGGTCGCCAGCCACCAATGGCGTGGCGGTTTTTGATTACGACAACAACCGCAATTACCGCTTTTTTATAGCCTCCGAAAACAAGCAGGTTTATGCCTACGACCGGGAAGGAAACCTTGTCACTGGCTGGGATTTCAAGGGAACCGACGGCCTTGTCGACACATCGGTGAAGCATTTCAGGGTAGCTGGTAAAGATTATCTGGTATGCGCCGACCAATACAAAACTTACATCTTGGACCGAAGAGGCGACACGCGCGTGAAAACCAGCAGTAATTTTGAACATTCACAAAACGATCTTCACCTGGTGCAGGCCACACAAGCCGCTATTGCCACCACTGATGTCAACGGGCTCATTTATTTGCAGTATTTTAACGGCCAACACGAAACCTTGAATGTAGGGAGCTTTGGCAAAGAACACTTTTTCGGAGTCGAAGATCTGAACGGAGATGGCAAAACCGACTTTTTCTTTGCCGATGGAAACAAGCTTTTTGCGTTTACCGACAAAGGCAAGAAAATCTTTGCCCGCGAGTTTAACCAGCCCATCAGCAGTAAGCCAAACAGCTACCTTTTTGCCAATAACGACCGAAAAATCGGGGTGGTTTGCCACGACGAAAACCGGGTGTACCTGGTCAACTCAGACGGCTCGTTTTATGATGGTTTTCCACTGCATGGCAATACTGATTTTACTATTGGATATTTCAACCGATCCAACCCTTATTTTAACCTGGTAGTGGGCAACGAAGACAATAGCTTCTATAATTATCAAGTGGAGTAGCGATTGGGGTATTGATTACTGGATAATTAGTGATTGGTCATTGGTGGTCATTTAATGGCCATTCTTCGTGGAGATCATCTTGATGTTGGATTCTTAATTCTTAAAATTTGATCCGGCAGCGTCCGGATAGAATCTCCCGTGTTAATCCAGACTCTTTAAAATTCCTTTCAGCAGGGCATTCAAATCAAATTCCCCCTTTTTCGAATAGCCGGTTCTCACCACCACCAATTCTTTTGATGGGATAATACAAATAAACTGTCCATCGTGTCCTTTACACAAAAACAGGTCGTCGGGAGCGTCCGGATATTCACCCGACCGGTTGAGCCAGAAGGAAGACCCATATCGCCCTTCGGAGCCATTGGCAGTTTCGGTCGTGTAATCTACCCAGCCTTTGGGCAAGATTTGATCACCCTCCCAGTTGCCATCGTACAGATACAGCAGCGCGAATCGGGCATAGTCGCGCATGGTGGCATACAAATACGACGAGCCAACGAAGGTTCCGGAAGCATCGACCTCAAATATGGCACTGGTCATGCCAATCCGGTTAAACAACGCTTGCCGCGGATAAGCGTAATAGGCCTGATCATCAGGAAAGGTCTTGCGCAGTTCGCGGCAAACCAGGTTGGTCGACCCCGACGAATACATCCACACCGAGTCTGCTGGATATTTGTAGGCTTTTTGCTGGGTATACAATCCCATATCGCCCACTTTATGAAGCATCACCGTGACATCGGACAGATTCCCGTAATTCTCATTCCAGTCCAACCCGCTATTCATCTGTAGCAAATTGCTAAGCGTAATGTCCTGCCGTTTGTCCTGCTGCCATTCCGAAATCGCCAGGGGTTCGTCAATCGCCATTTTTCCGTCCTTTACACGCAAGCCGACCAAGGCATTGGTCACGCTTTTGGCCATCGACCAACTTAGAAATTTTGTGTTTGGAGAGAAATCATCCCGATAAACTTCAGCTATCGGTTGTCCTTTGTAAACAACAACTAAGGCAAAGGTTCCCTTGAAAGGAATGGTATCGCTCATTGCCTGTGTAATAGCGAGGTTTAGCTTATCACGGTCAATTAACCCCGGAACAGGTTCTTCAATCGCATTGCCCATGGGCCAGCGTATGGAATCGGAACCATCAGGAAGCACCTCAATCCGCGGATATGGCCGGCTTTGGATCTGCTCTTCTGAAAAATCCTTTACCAGCGTGCAGCCATATCCTTCCACGTAAATAGCTTTGGATTTACCCCACAAAAACCGGCTTTCGACTTCCCGTTTTTCAAAGTCCACGGTATTGTTGGTCAACGCGATAAATGAAAAGTTCAGGTCTTCTTGTTCCATCGCCTCCTGGCTGCGGCCAGCAACAAAGACCGCCGAGGCCAAATTCTTGGCAGCATAACCGGTGATCACAGGCATCAACAAATGGAGGTAAAAGCCAGCTCCTAAAATGAGGGCAACGAGTACTGCAAGGGCTATTCTTTTTGTTTTCATATAAGACCGGCTATTAAAATTGAGCGTGAGTAAACAGTCAGTCCAATTTACGAAAATACAGCAGAAGATAAAATCCGATCGCAAAGAGGCCTTCATTAAAAAGGCCATCAATTAAATTGACAGCCTTTTCTAAATCTTTATTTTTGGTGAACTTCTTACAAAATCAACATGGCATCGCCATAGGTTCCAAACCGGTATCCTTCTTTGATCGCCTTTTGGTATGCTTCCATCACAAAATCGTATCCTCCAAAAGCGGCTACCATCATCAATAGGGTCGACATTGGCAGGTGAAAGTTGGTAATCATTCGGTTGGCTACGCTAAACTCGTACGGAGGAAAAATGAACTTGTTGGTCCACCCTTCAAACGGCTTTAAATGCCCTTGGGTTGATACGGAGCTTTCGAGGGTTCGCATAACCGTCGTACCAACAGCACAAATATTTCTCTTTTTAGCCTTGGCATTGTTTACGACCTCGCAGGCTTCATCGCGAATCCAAATTTGCTCCGAATCCATCTTGTGCTTAGTCAAATCCTCCACATCCACGCTTCGGAAGTTACCCAAGCCCACATGCAAAGTCACGTAACTAAACTCAACTCCCAGGATCTCCAGGCGCTTCAACAGCTCGCGCGAGAAGTGCAGGCCGGCCGTTGGTGCGGCAACAGCACCTTCGTGTTTTGCAAAAATGGTTTGATAACGGTCCTTATCTTCGGGCTGAACCGGACGTTGAATAAACTTGGGCAGTGGTGTTTCGCCCAGGCTGTAGAGGGTCTTTTTGAACTCATCGTATGGCCCGTCAAACAAGAAACGTAACGTCCGGCCTCGTGATGTGGTGTTGTCGATTACCTCGGCAACCAGCATATCATCTTCGCCAAAGTACAGTTTGTTACCAATCCGAATTTTCCGAGCCGGATCAACCAACACATCCCATAAACGTTGCTCGCGGTTCAACTCACGAAGCAAAAAAACCTCAATTTCAGCACCTGTTTTTTCTTTGTTCCCATATAAACGTGCCGGAAAAACCTTGGTATCATTGAATACCATGACATCTTGGTCATCAAAGTATTCCGTTATGTCTTTGAATAACTTATGTTCAATTTTCCGACTACCACGGTGCAAAACCATCAGTTTCGACTCATCCCGGTTTTGGGAGGGATGCAGAGCAATCAGTTCCTCTGGCAGTTTATATTTGAACTTGGATAACTTCATAAATGAATAATTTTTCGATAAGACAGAACCCCGTTTTACGGGGCAATATTCAGTTTGTTACAAATTTGTCAATATTTTTTAAAAAGTCGGTTAGTGAAAGCGCATCGTCCACTTTGAAATCCCCAATTCGGGTACGTCTTAAACCGATAAGATAAGCTCCACTATCCAATGCTTTTCCAATGTCGCGAGCCAAAGCCCGGATATAAGTCCCCTTACTACAAACAACCCGGAGCTCAATTTTCTCTTGAGAAAAATCAAGTAACTCCAACTCCCGAATATGAATCAGGCGGGATCTCATCTTAACATCCGTCCCTTTTCGGGCATGGGTATAAGCCCGTTGCCCATCTATTTTGACCGCACTAAAAACCGGCGGGACCTGCTCAATCTCGCCAAGAAACTGTTGCAAAACAGCTTCTGTCGCCACTTGAGTAATGTGTTTGGTGTCGAATTGTGCATCTTCTTCCGTTTCCAAATCGAATGATGGTGTCGTGGCTCCAAGCTTGATGCTTGCCAGATATTCCTTCTCGCCAGCCTGGTGCATTTCAATTTGTTTGGTTGCTTTACCCGTACAAAGAATCATCAAGCCGGTAGCTTTCGGATCCAACGTTCCGGCGTGCCCCACTTTCAGCTTTTTGATCTTCATGGCGCGACAGAGATTATTGCGTACTTTTTGCACCAAATCAAAGGAAGTCCAGTCCAACGCTTTATCAAAAAGCAACACCTCTCCTTTGACGAAGTCAAAATTTTTGGGTTCCTCCCCCATGGAAAACTCGTTTAGTTAATGTATGGTATGAATCAGGAAGTCAGTTTTTCAGCCGGCAAAGATAGCAATTAACCCGATAACCAGGCAATAGGCTGCAAAATAAATCAACTTGCCTTCTTTTACAATTTTGATCATCCATTTGCAGGCTAAAAGGCCCGCAAGAAAGGCTGCAACAAAGCCAACAGCGAGTGGTAATATCCCAATCGAATCTTCCGGGTTCAGTTCATGGCCCAAGAGATCAATGCAATTGGCGCCAATAATTGGAATCAAAACCATCAGAAAAGAAAAGCGGGCCATATCTGCTTTTTTCTTACCCAGCAGAAGGCCAACAGCAATGGTTGATCCGCTCCGCGAGATCCCAGGAAGCACAGCCATAGCCTGAGCCACGCCAATAATCAGGGAATCGAGCCAGCCGACTTTCTTTTCTTGGGATTTAGCGAAATAGGAAAAAGCGAGCAAACACGCAGTGGCAATCAACATTGATCCAACAAAAACCAGGTTCCCATTATACAGGCTCTCAATTTCTTCCCTAAAAAAGAGGCCCAGAATAATGACAGGCACAGCAGAAAAAAGTAAAAGGGAGATGTACCTGGTTTCTTCATTCCACCTGAAGGCAAACAAGCCTTTAAAAAGCAACAGAACATCTTGTCGGAATACGACCAGGGTACTCAGCACGGTTGCTCCATGCACAACAACGGCAAACACCAGGTTGTTGTGCCCTTTCACCCCCAAAAGATTGTGACCTATTTCTAAATGACCACTAGAGCTCACGGGTAAAAATTCGGTCAATCCCTGAATAATCCCCAGCAAAAAGGCCTGGAAAACGTTCATCGGCTAGTTTTCTTGTTTTGGGCGTTTCATAATCGCATAAATCTCGAACAAAAACCCAAACAATACGATTATCGGGGCTAGGGTAATTCGTCTAAAACTAAATATTTCGGGATTGAAAACCGAGGGGTCTTCACTCTTTCCACCCACCATGAGAATGAACCCTATGACGATGATTCCGAATCCGATAAGCAATAATTTATAGTTTTCTTTCCCCAATGCGAAAGTTTGTTTCTGCAATTCATCTTTAGTCTTAACCATGCCTCAATATTTTTGATGATACGAAAGTAGAAAATCTATTTCTAATTAATCGCTCGATTCTCGTGAATTATTGTTCAGGAAGAAGGATATAACAATTATTTTCCAATTTCGTAATCTGGCTCAGGTATAAAAAAGCTCATCATATCGAATTCTAAGATACTTATTCACTGAGAAGTATGTGGACAACCACGAAATCAGAACCCCAAAAATAAAAACAATGCCAAAAACCAGCCCGATGGTTCCAACCTGCTGTGGATCAAAAATGCCCTCGAAATCCTGCCGATAAGAGAAGATCAGCCCCAAGATGCTCAAGTTGGCGAGCAATGCTCCCAAAATACCGTAGCCAATATTCTTCAGGATAAAAGGCCGCCGGATGAATGATCGTGTGGCTCCAACCAGTTTCATGGTATGAATAATGAAACGCTGCGAGTAAATGGCAATCCGGATGGTGTTGTTGATGAGCGTTGAAAAAATAAACAGAAGCAAAACCGAGAATACCATTAAAAATAAGCTGATACGTTTTACATTTTCGTTAATGATCCGCACCAGATCGCGCTGATAATAGACTTCCTTTACCTGTGGGTAAGCCAGAAAGCTATTTTCCAGAATGACCAAACTATCTTGTTGCATATACTCTGCATGCAATTTGATGTCGAGCGAAGAAAACAAAGGATTGAAGCCCAGAAACCCGACAAAATCTTCGCCCAGGTCTTTGGTCAGTTGTTCCGCCGCCTCTTCCTTGTTTACATACCTGGTATCTTTCACGTAATCGGTGGCGCTTAGTATTTTCTGAAGCCGCAGAATCTCCGCTTCGCGCACATCATCGTTTAACACCAGGGTAAATCCAACGTGCTCCCGAACGTAATCTGACAAGCGACCGGCATTAAGAATCAGCAATGACATCATTCCGACCAGGAACAAAACCAGGGTAATGCTAATGGTTGATGTCAGGTATGATTTGATTAAACGACGCTTAAGCCTCGCCGGACGTTTCTTCCTCTTCATTTTTTGCTTTCTTTTTAAATTCGAAAAAACCTACCGCCATCAGCGCTAAAATTAGCACGATCGAACTGGCCAGCGAAACCGTGTTTCCCAAAGCGTACGATTGGGGTTCAAAGCGGAATTCGATTTCATGCGTTCCCTGCGGAACAGGCATTGCCCTCAGCACGTAGTTTACACGTACATGTTCCACCGGTTGCCCATCCAGGTATGCATTCCATCCCTTGGGATAGTAAATCTCTGAGAAGACAGCCAAGGGGGTGCCACTACCAACGCTGGCTTTATACTTCAAATGATTGGGGCGATATTCCTGCAATTCAATCACCGGCTGGTCGCCCGAATTAAAACTGACGCTTGTGAGTACATCCGAAAACTGTGCATCGACGATAGCCTCTGTTGCGGGATCAAAATCTTCCAAGGCAGCAATTTCCTCATCGGCGTTTTCCACAAACGATACATCTTCTACAAACCACGCATTGCCTAACGCTTGGTTATTATACAACGGTGCGGCATTGGGATTATAAATCACGTAGCGGGTATTCAGCATGTTTAGCGCATTGAGCCCTGTGAAAACGGCCTCCACATCGGCCTGAGATTCCACATTCTGCAATCGCGAGCCAAGCTTCTGCATTTCGGGAGAAATATGGAATTCAATCATCTCCTGATAACGCTGCATTTTGGCACCATGATAACCGCCAATCGATTTATGGAAATACGAGGTGGAAGCATCGGTAAATGGATTCACCGCTATGTTCAGCACCCGGTAATTCGGGTCTGTGTCCTTCAAAATCTCCTGATCAGCCTTACTCGGACTAAAGGGAACCTCAACCTTGCGGGCTGATACAAAATCATCATTGTTAAGGTAGCGTTTGTTGACGGGCCATAAATCCACAAAAATCAGCAAAGCCCAAATCAGCAACGCATAACTTGCCTTCAACTTTTGTTTCACATACAGCCAGATTACTCCGGCAGCGATGGTAACAAACAAAAAGGTCTTAAAAGCATCTGTTCGCAAAACCATCTTACGATCGGCACGTAAGGCTTCCATGAGTTGATCAGGCCAGCCAGCCTGTACAAGGCGGGCGTCAGAGGGTGTCCTGAAGTCGCCAGCCAGGCCGGGAAGCAACACAAAGACTAACGCCAGCCCCCCGGCAATAAACCAACTGTATTTTAACTTCTGAAGTAAATCCGTTTTATTTTGACGGTTCAGGTACAATTCCCGAACAGCCAGAACCCCCATCAATGCCATGGCAAACTGCTGAATGACAATGATGTTTTTCACATCGCGAAATTTGTTGTATCCCGGAAAATAATCAATCATGAAGTGGCTCAAAAATCCAAAGTTCTTGCCCAGCGACAAGAGAAATGAAACCACCACCACGGCAACCAGCCACCATTTATCTTTACCCTTCAGCACAAACAAACCAAACACGAATAAAAAGCAAAGCACCGCTCCATAATAAAAAGGCGCTGAAGAAATGGGCTGCGTCCCCCAATACAAGGGCAGGTTTTGGCTGATTTGCCTTGCCTGCGCTTTCCCTTGATTCTGCTCGAAAAACTGGTAGACGTTCGATTCATCACCCAACGATTCCGCCATGCCACCACCTTTAAACCGCGGAATAAAGGCAGTCATCGCCTCACCCAAATCGTAACTGTAATCGAGAATGTAGCTTTTATCCAACCCCGAAGTCTGATCGTCATCTTGCGGTGTCAGATCCGACTCGCCCCGCATCGAATACTTTCCGTATTCGTAAACCGTGTACAAATTTCCAAAGTTGGTTCCAACAGCCAATACGGCAGCTAGTACCAGCAAAGCCGAAGTTTTGGTAAAAGCAGGCAAGGTCTTTTCCTTGAACGCATAAACCAAATAGGTAACCCCGATAATCAGCACCATTATGCCAGCATAATATGTCATTTGCGGATGACTTGCACTTAACATCCAGGAAAGCGACAGCGCGGTGAGCAGGCTGCCTACCAGCGGATTCCGTTTGTAAGCCAGCAACACCCCGCCAACAACCAAAGCCATATACGTCAGTGTATGCGCTTTGGTCACGTGCCCGGCATCAATAATCACAAACAAAAAGGAAAACATGCCATAGGCCAGCGCTCCAACCGCACTTACCCACACGTTCACCTTTAGAATCAACAACAGTGCAAAAAACAAACTGAACATCAAGATCAGGTAGCGGGTCGGTCGGGGGATAACATTTATCAAGGCTTGTCCTTTCGAAACTAAATTCCCCTCATAGCGGGTCGACAACAAATACCCCGGCATTCCGCCAAACATACTATTGGTCCATATCGCTTCCTCTCCGGTTTCGGCCCTGAAATCAAGAAGCTCCCTGGCCCCTCCACGGTAGGTACTAAGGTCGTGCGCATCCAGCTGTTTGCCTTCCAGTTGCGGTGAGAAATAAACAAAGGCGATTAAAATAAAGACGAGGATAATTCCAAAACCAACGAATATATTGCGATTGCCTTTTATCTTTGCCATAATCATTTGAGGGTTATCAATTTTCAAATTGAAACAAAAGTAAGGAAATAATTTTCTCAATCCGACATAAATGGGGATCATCATAAAACAATCAATTAAGGGAAGTATTTGGTCGTATGTGGGCGTGATCATTGGTTTTGTGACGACCACCTATTTATACACCGAATATCTGACCACCGAGATTGTTGGCCTTTTTGGTCTGCTGGCCGCCTATGCCGCATTAACCGGACAACTGTTCCTGCTCGGCTTTCAGGGGGTCACTTCCCGCCTGTTTCCGTATTTTAGAGATAGTCAGAATAAACACAATGGATTCCTTTTTATCGCTGCGCTGGTGTTTATCATCGGTTTTTCCGTATTTCTGGCGGCCTACTATTCGTTTAAACCTTTGCTGGTGGAAAGCAACCTGGAAAAGTCTGCCCTATTTGCCCAATATGTGCATCTGCTCATTCCGCTGACCTTTTTCTCCATGGCCTTCATTTTTCTGGATACCTACAACCGGCTACTTTATGATGCGGTTACGGGTACCTTTTTTCAAGAGTTCCTCCAGCGACTCCTGCTATTTGCGATCGTCGTTTCGTTTGCCGTCAACCTCATCAATCTCCATCAACTGATCTTGGCATTCACCCTGGTACTTTGTCTAAAAGGCTTGTTTCTGTTTGTTTTTTTGTTGAAGAAGGAAGAGATCAGCTTTCGACCCCAGCTGAATTTTATGGATCAAAAGCTGAAAAAGGAAATCTGGAGCGTGGCGCTGTACAGTGTTCTTGCCAGCCTGGGTTCGATCTTTGTTTTTAATATTGATAAGATCTTCATTAACCAGTTTCTGGACCTATCCAACACCGGCGTTTACACTATTGCCTTTTATTTTGGGACACTCGTGGTCATCCCCTCACGTCCGTTACTGAAAATAGCAGGAACCTTGGTTGCTGATGCCTGGAAAAGAAATGATCTGGCACAAATCAAATCGATTTATTATAAAAGCTGTATCAATCAGTTTATTATTGGTGGTTTTCTGTTTCTGGGGATCTGGGCCAACATCGATAACATCCTGATCATCCTGGGAGAAGACTATCTGCAATCGAAATGGGTGATCTTTTTTGTTGGACTAGGCTATTTGTTTGACATGATGACCGGGGCAAATGGCCTGATTATTAGCTATTCAAAATACTATAAAGTGGCCTTGTATTTTATCGTCTGCTTAATCCTGGTGTCAGTTTTTCTTTTGTATGTCCTGATTCCAATTTGGGGGATTACCGGAGCGGCTATTGCTATCGCATCAGCCTTGTTGCTCAACAACTTGATGCGCTACCTGTTTATTCTGGCGAAATACCGACTTCAGCCGTTTAATTATAAGTTTATCATTGTTGTTGTATTTTACGCATGCTTGTATCTGGGTTTACAATTTATTCCTCAACAAAATTTAATTGTGGATATTTTTATCCGGGGTTCAACCATAACGATAGTCTCAGCACTTTTCTTCCTCCTTGTTCCGATTTCAGACGAATTAAAACAAATAGCAGATAAAACATTTCAATACGTTAGATCTCATTAAAGGCGTATCAAATTTTGCCCAAACTCAGAAGCATTTGTATTCCGAAAATTGACATCGCATCGTTCAAGCTATAAAATCGAAACTCAATGGTGTTCCTTTAAGAATATCAAAAGTTGCTGTTTTTCCAATCACTTCTTTTAAATATTTTGGGTGCAAGCCATTCCCCGGACGAATGGACCTGACATTCTCTTTGGTGAACGATTCTCCTGCTTTGATGTCTTTGACTGCGAAGAGAGAACGACGGCGGTTTTTATCATTTTCTGAGACTTGGTAAGTCACTTTCCCCAGTGCTGATTCGGCCTGACGAACCGATTGAACCATTTCTTTAAATTCATGAGGCTGCATTGAAAATGCTGAGTCGGGCCCTCCAAGTTTCCGGTCGAGTATGAAATGCTTTTCAACCACCGTTGCGCCCAATGAAACGGCCACCGTTGGGACAATGCAGCCCATGGTATGGTCAGAAACCCCTACTTCAACGCCAAAGCGTTTTTTCATTTCCGGGATGGTTCGCAAATTGGCATCTTCGATGGTTGCCGGGTACTGGGAGGTGCATTTGAGCAGGGTGATCTCGTTATTGCCAACACGCCTGCATGTTTCCAATGCAAGCTCGATATCCTCAATTTCGGCGACGCCAGTTGAAATAATCATTGGTTTACCCTTATATGCCGTATATTCAATCAAAGGGATATCTGTTATTTCAAACGACGCAATTTTGTACATGGGGACATTGATACTTTCCAGAAAATCAACTCCCTCTTTATCAAAAGGAGATGAGAAGAAAAGCAAACCTAAATCTTCAGCAACTTTCTTCAGCTTGGACTGCCATTCGTAAGGCATAGCAGCCTCCGTGTACAGTTTCCACGGGGTATATCCACGCCATAACCCCTCGGTACGAGGAGCAAAATAACCGGTGTCGGAATCAATGGTTAAGCTCTCGGGCCTGTAGGTCTGCACTTTAACGGCATCGGCTCCGGCTTCAGACATCGCTTCAATGGTCTTTACAGCCAAATCAAAATCGTTGTTGTGGTTGGCCGAGAGTTCTGCGATGATGAAGGCTCTTTCTTGTTTAATACTAATTTCTTTTTTTTGCTTTTTCACCATAGTAAATGTTTTCGCTTTCAATATTATCAACAATCACAGCCCCCATGCCAATTATTGCCTTTTCGCCTATATTAACGCGCTCTTTGACTAAGGATCCAGCTCCAAAGTACACAGATTTACTAGTCTTTACTTCGGCTCCAATATAAACTTTCGGAGCAAAATAATTATGGTCTGAAATGATAGAATCTCTTGCAATATAGCATTGAGAATGGATGAAGCAATTTTGCCCAATTTCAGTGTTCTGTCCAATATAATTTTGAGGCCCAATAAAACAGCCTTCTCCGATCTTAACACTAGAACCAATAAAAGAATTAGGGTGAATAATAGAAACTAATCGTTCTCTGAGTTTAGGATATTTATTGTCAAATAAATTTTCGACTAAACTCATCGTTTTCACTGAACTTATACCATTGATAAAATAAGCATCATATTTCGGAAGTAAATCTTCCAAATGGCCAATATCGCCAAGCACCGGCAAACCTCCAATACTTTGAACGCTTTTATATTGATTATTCACAAACCCAACTATATTATAATGATTGACATCCATTCTTTTGTTGATATCAATAACAGCATCTAATACTACTGTACCATTGCCTATGCCTCCAAAAATGATCAAATTTTTCATCTAAATTAACTCACAAATTACTTTTGCAACTCTATACCTTCCGTTATTATCGAGAGATATTGATCTATGCCTAAATTTATCTTTCAATTCATTAATTACACAATGTAGCCCACAGTTCTTAATATATTCATTAAAAGAATCGATATCTGAAAAGCTAATTGCCATGTTGCTTTCATGCCATGCAATTGAATTTAGAACTTGATTATTGGCGACCGGGATGACAATCATTGGAACATTCAATACTGCTAGTTCGATTGTCGTTACACCACCCGTAACTACCGCAGCTTCACATTTCTTGTAGACGGAAACTACATCGACCGTATTCAAATGTACTGTAACATTAGCGAAATTACTAACCATGTTTAGCACTTGTTCATCACAAGTAACAATATCAAATTGAAAATCTTCAAATGCGACTAATAAATTTATTGACTGAAGAACTTCGGGAGAATACGTTCCACCCCCCATTGCGATTAAAATTCTGTCCTTTTCCAGAAGACTTTTTTGGTTACTGAATGATTGCCTGATAATGGCAAATTTATAACCAATACACAGTTTGGTTTCACTATTCGTTAATCTTCTGTAGTCTTTCTTGCGTGCAGCAATATTGCCGTTAATAACGATGTCTGCCAAGATCCTTTCTTTTGCCTGATGATCAAACTGTGCCCACTTTATTCCGGAATCTTTGAGCTGTTGCTGATATGATAAATCATGCTCGTAGTGATCAAGTACAAGAAAAGAAAAGCCTTTTTCATAGTGACTTTTAATACGCTGAACATCCGTTAATTTATCACATGCCAGGGGCAAGAATTCATAATTCAGTCCAATGACCTCTTCATTTTGTAGAAATTGGGATAGTCCATGTGGATCATCACTCTTAATCAGAAAAAACGAATCGATATCATGCGCGCTAAATGCTTCGGCCAGAGCGATACACCTGGTTAGATGCCCCAATCCCGTATGATGACCTGCACTGACTCTAAATAACACTTTCACTTTCTTTGCTTTAATTGGTATTTCAATTCTGCAAGGATCCAGTCTTCCTCGATATCAATATCCTGAACGTGTGTTTCAGGTATTTCGAAACCGAATTTGTTTTTTCCCCTGAGGCCAGATTCAAATTTCATCCAGTAAAATTGCCCGGCATCATGAAACGCAGGTTCCAAATCTTGCGAACGAGTATTTTGATGCTCCGGGTTAAACAATTCAATTTTTCCTTCGCTCATTCTTACCGCTCGTTGTATGGGATATGAAAACCGCACAACTGGTCGCACAGAATCTGCATCCTTTTCATTCAACAGAAACAAGGCCTTCTTGAGATTCTCAACGGTAATTAAAGGGGCTGTGGGCAGGATGCAGCAAATGTGATCGAATAATTTATTCTGTTCCTGGTATTTCATTTTTACCTCATCGACAACATCCGCTAATGTGGCAACATCATCCGCACTTTCATCGGAGCGGAAAAACGGCACTTCAGCGCCATATTTTCGGGCCACTTCGGCAATTTCCTCGTCATCGGTCGACACCATCACTTCTTTGAACAACTTGCTTTTCAACGCCGCCTCAATGGAATAAGCAATAATGGGTTTCCCCAGAAAATCTTTGATATTCTTGCGGAGAATGCGTTTGCTACCTCCTCGGGCAGGGATGATGCAGAGGCTGGAAGCCTGGTGGCTGTCAGTATTTGTCATTGGATCATTGGTCATTTGTTTCGCGTCGTTTATTGGTAATTTCCCAGTGTCCGCCTTTGGCAGGACCGATGCGGCGGATTAATCCTATTTTTCTTAATTTGTTGATATTGTCCAACACTTTTCGTTTTGAAATCCCGATACTGTCAGCTATTTCCGACATCGAAATGGTCTTGCTTTGCGCAACTAATTCCACTATTTTTTGCTGGTTTTCCGTCAGATTATCGGGGACCTTATCGGGGACCTTATCGGGGACCTTATCGGGGACCTTATCTGCTTTTTGAGCGAAAAAAAAGGTAACCATAAAACCATCGGAAATATTTGTGAATTCGGGCTGGGGCAGGTTGGCCCGCTCAAAATATTCGATCACCCGTCGAATTCCCGAGCCATATTTTTCAATAAGTCCGAGGCTTTTACAGAAATCTGCAATCAGCTTATTTCGGGGGGTCGATTTATAGCTGTTTGAAAGCAAGTCGGCCACGTTAATACTGTCCGGCAACTTTCCGGGATTATAAAATTCAATGCGGTCATCAAAAACTTTCACGATGGAATCGGATGCCGAGCGATAATCGCGGTGAACAATCATATTGATTACAATTTCCCTGACTGCTTCCATAGGGTATTGCCATTTTTCCGTACTACGCGGCTGTCCGGTGATGATAACTTCTTTGTTGATATGCTTTTTCACAAAATCCATTACCTGGTCAATTTGGGACAATATATCCGACTTTGTCCGATCGCTGTCTTTGATAATGGTATCGGTTTGAAATCGGCCCAACTCGATGGTCGTCAACACGGTATCGCGTTCGGTGAAAAGCAAATAAGCTGCATTGGTGAGCTGCCCGTTACGTAGTAAATCGTTTTTTATCAGAAATGTTAGCGGATCATCGTTGATTCTGGCTCCGGTTTGATTGATCTGGTCAATGGCTCCCTGCACTTTATCGAGTGAAATATCGTTGATTTTAAATTGACTATTCAAATGAAAATCCCAACTTGTATTAAATGACTGTAAATGCAGATTTACAACTTCTGAAATATCAAGCAGATGATTTGAGTTGGCAACGCGTTTGAAATACTTTCCCCGGGTTGCGACCGGCTTAATAGGATATTCCTGCATGCTAAAGACAACAACGGGCTTATCGTCAACATGGATCGTGTCCAGATCGGGAATTAAGGATGGGGAGGTTTTGTTCTTTATTTCGTTCACCCAGTTTTGAATCGACTCTGGATTTAACGAAATCCCAGCAACCTCTCCTTTAGGATTAATGCCTGTAATAACCTTTCCGCCCGAAGTATTGGCAAACGCCACCAGTGTTTCAATCAATTCGTTATTAAAACTACTTTTAAATTCCAACGATTCATTCTCGCCTGATTGAATAAGGTTTTGTATGATTTCAGGACTTATCATTTGCTTCGTGTTTTATGTGCTGCCGACGTCATTTACTGTCATTCCCTGCATAAAAATGATCGATACAATTTATAACAAATTTTTGTTCTTCGTCGGTTAAGTTTGGATACATTGGCAAACTGATACACTGGCTGTAGTATTTTTCTACTTGTGGAAAATCCCCTTCTTTCCACCCAAACTGCTTGTAATAAGGCATGAGATGCACCGGCACATAGTGGATTTGAACAAAAATATCGTTTGCCCGCAGATGCCCATACAGTCCCTTCCGGTTTTCCACTTCAATAACATAGAGATGATAGGCATGGCCATCCACAACCCCCGATTGCCCTTTGATAAAAGGTTTTTCCTTCAAGGCTGCGAAGTAGGTTTGGGCAATTTCCTTTCTGCGCTTCAATCCGTCGTCGGCGCGCTTTAGCTGACTGCTTCCCAAAGCTGCCTGAAAATCGGTCAGTCGGTAATTAAAACCCAGTTCCTGCATTTCGTAGTACCAACCGGGAAATGTTTCAGGTTCTCCCGAAGAATCGGGACTCCCTTTGGTCGCAAAGTTTAAAGTTTCAGGTTGAACTCCATAAGCGACTTCATTAGAATTTCGAAAAGCATGTATGTCTTTTGTAATGCCGTGGGTGCGGAGCATCAGCAGATTTTTGTAGTGTGTTTCGTCGTTGGTGGTGATCATGCCCCCCTCGCCACAGGCTATGTGTTTCACTGGGTGAAAGGAAAAAACAGTTAAATCCGCAAATTTCCCATTTCCGCAAAGTTGCTTGCTCCCGTTTGAATCGATAAAGTAGCCACCAGGAGCATGGCAGGCATCTTCAATGATCCAAAGTCCGTATTCATTTGCTAATTGACGGAATGGCTCCATGTTGATGGCGTAGCCTGCAAAATCAACCAGGATTATTCCCTTGTAAGTCCCTTTGGGAGCTGCTTCCAGCAGTTCTCTTACGCATGCCACATCCAGGCAATAGGTTTGGGGATCGATGTCGGCAAATACAACTTCACCACCAGCATAACGCACACAATTCGCTGATGCTGCAAAGGTGTTTGGCGTTGTAATGACCCGGTCTCCCGGTTGAATATTCAACGACAATACTGCAAGGTGCAGTGCTGCGGTGCCATTTGAAACCGCCACCGCATAGTCGGCTCCCACGTAGCTTGCAAAATTCTTTTCAAATTCCCTTATCTCGGGCCCTTGTGTAAGAAAATCACTCTTCAATACACGCACAACTGCCTCAATATCGTCTTCGGTAATATGCTGTCTGCCGTAGGGAATTGGTTTCATTTCTATTGGGGATTAAAATTTGAATCTACATGTTTTATAATCTTGGCTCGCAATGACTCAACGGTTTCCCAGTCAGCATTCGTGCCGGAATTGTATTTAAACCCTTCAGGAACAGGCTCCGCTTGATGATGCTTTAAATATTTATCACGTTTATGCGAAAAAGACACCGATGGTAAAATCGCATAGTAGTTGCCCAAATCAATGGTATTTAAAGCATCTGTTTCTGTAATCATCTCTTCGTGCAATTTTTCGCCCGGACGAATCCCGACTATTTCGGTTTTACAAGAGGGAGCAATTGCCTTGGCCACATCCATTATTTTGTATGATGGTATTTTAGGAACAAAGATCTCTCCGCCCAAATGATTTCCAATCGCATACAAAACCAGATCAACCCCTTCCTGCAGCGAAATATTAAAACGCGTCATCTCCTCATGTGTGACCGGCAACACGCCATCCTTCCTCTTGTCCATGAAAAAAGGAATAACAGATCCCCTCGACCCCATCACATTTCCATAGCGTACAGCTGAAAAGCGGATATCACGACTGCCCTTGATGTTATTTGCCGCAGTGATCAACTTATCCGAAACCAACTTGGTGGCTCCGTACAAGTTTATTGGGGCACAAGCCTTGTCCGTGGATAAAGCCACAACATGCTTAACGTTATTAGCCAAAGCTGCATCAATCACATTTTGTGCACCATGCACATTGGTTTTAACACATTCGTCGGGGTTGTATTCTGCCGTATCGACCTGTTTGATCGCTGCCGCATGTATGATGACATCAATACCTTCGCAGGCACGCTTCAATCGGGCTGCATCACGCACATCGCCAATAAAAAATCG
>NZ_CAXBDD010000008.1:0-90214 GCF_963974515.1 uncultured Sunxiuqinia sp.
GAAGGACGATTTTTTTCACAACTTTTTTTATTCAAAAAAAACAAAAAAGCAGGTCTAAACCTGCTTTATCCGAAAAATCTTTTCAGAAATCAATTTTTCAATTCCTTATTTAGAATCAATTAAAATAGTATTTGCATTTAATTTTAGATATTTTTGTCTGAAATTAATAAAATACAAAGCATATGGGATGTAGTGGATGTAGTATGAATACTGATGGTGACCGCCCCGAAATGCTAGGCACCTATGATTGGCTGAAGGACTTACCAGATACAACACATTTATCAGATATTGTTGAAGTTCGGTTTAAGGGAACCCGAAAGGAATTCTTCAAAAACGAAGAGGGGCTGCCACTCAAAATCGGCGATTTGGTGGTGGTAGCCACAACCCCCGGGCACGATGTGGGAACTGTCTCGCTGGTGGGAACACTGGCCGAGAAACAATTTGCGCGCAAAATCAGAAAGCCGGACCGGTACCAGTGGAGCAAGATCTATCGGAAAGCAACAACAGCTGACAAAGAAAAATCGGAAGCAGCCCGCAAACGGGAATATCCGGTGATGGTCCGGGCACGCCAACTGGCAAACGAGCTGAATTTGGACATGAAAATTGGTGATGTTGAATTTCGTGGCGACAATTCCAAAGCCATTTTTTATTATCTAGCAGAAGGACGCGTCGATTTCAGGGAGTTGATCCGGTTGTATGCCCGCGAATTCCGAATTAAAGTTGAAATGAAGCAAATCGGGGCGCGACAGGAAGCCGGCCGTATTGGCGGAATTGGATCGTGTGGACGCGAGCTGTGCTGCTCAACCTGGCGTACTGATTTTGACAGTGTAACATCGGATGCGGCTCACCAGCAAGGCTTGTCGCCCAACGCTGAAAAAATGGCCGGGAAATGTGGCAAACTAAAATGCTGCCTGATGTACGAGTTGGACACCTACCTGGAAGCGCAGGAAGATTTCCCCAACGAATTGCTGGCGCTTGAAACAGAGAAAGGTTTGGCTCGTCATTTCAAGACGGAGATTCTGAATAAGAAAATCTGGTATACGCTGAGTGAAGTCTACGGAACCAAGCCACTGGTGTTGGATCTGGAGGATGTAAAAAAAATCATTCAACTGAACAAACGCGGAAAAAGGCCGCCCATTGAGCAATACCTGGCACCGGAAGTGAAAGCAGAAAATGAAATGAGTGTGGGCTCGGTGAACGACTCCATTCTGGAAGCACAAAAGACTCAGAAAAAACGGAAGAAGAAGTTCTCTAAACGGCCAAATCACCGAAGAAGGAACATTGATACGAAGTCGTAAGTTAAAAGGCCTTGAGGTTAAGTCACCTGGAGGCTTTTTACTTTTTCCGGAAACGTAACACCTTCGGGTACAAAGGCAAGTAAAAATCCGCCCCCACCCGATCCCAGCAATTTCACTGGAATACCTGCCCCCAGCAAATCCCCTACAATTTGGCGAAAATGAGCTGGAATCATTTCCTGGAGATATTCAATCTGGAAGGCGGAAAGTAAACTCAGCTGCTTGAAAAGTTCCCGGGTTTGTCCAGTCAACAAGGACTGGATCGCCAGATCATTGGATGGCAAAAATTCACTTCGAAAACGCTCTTCAAAGAATTTATCCTTCATCTTATCCAAAAACAAACGCACAAGCGGCGCAGTTGGACTTTTTACTTCTGTATCAAGCAGGTATACCGAGTAGCCAGGCGTTTTCAATTGAGCTGGAGGCAAATCAATTTGCTTGTCTGCCAACAACACCGGCCGGTTAACGAAGGATACCAAAGGATCGAACCCAGAACTCTGACCATGGAAATACGCTTCCATCACCGAGAAATCATGTTTCAACACGGATAGCAGGTTCTTCTTGTCTTTCACCTCTTTCAGGTCAAGATGATAGTTGCCATAGTGCTCATAAATAGCCGCACACAATGCAGCGGAACTTCCCACGCCATATTGCAGCGGAATATCCGACTCGAAATACAGTCCCCTTTCCAGGTCCTTTTTGATTTCCTCCAGATGAAGGGGAAAATTCATGTTTTTATTTAATTGGTGGTGATGAAAGTAAGATACGAAGCGGTCGAGCTCAAGCTGACTGTTTTTAAAGTTGTCTGGTGCGTTTTCACTGACAAACTCCAGGCTTCCCTTAAAATGAGAAAATGGCACGGCTAATGCCTTTGCACCAACCATCAGTCCATACTCTCCAAAGAGCAACAATTTTGCATTAAATCTTTTCATCCATTTAGCTTCCTTGGCCCGTTACCGATGCAGTCGTCCAGCCAATCACCATTTTCGGTTAAAGACAGCAATTCACCCTCAATAAACTGATGAACCATTTGTTTGTCTTGCTCAAAATAAATCAGGTGAATGTTAGGACCAGCATCAATTGTAAAACCAACAGCTAATCCCGTTTGTTGCCTAAACGCACGGATTTTTGCTATTACCGCCAGGCTGTTTGGCTGCAATAAGATAAAGGAAGGATCGGAGGTCATCATCAGAGCATGCAGGCTGAGTGCTTCTTTTTCAATTAATTGAAAGAACCGCTGATGATCTCCGGTTTTCATTACCTCTAGCAACTGACGGAGATGGCTATTGGCTTGGGCAATCCGCACGTCTTTAAAATCATGTTCATTCATCATCTCATGGCCTGCGGAGCTGGAAACCTGCTTCTTGGATGAATCGACCAGCAACACAGCATCGCGCAACGACTGGTAGGCTGGATGAAACTTTTCGGTAACTGGAATGGCGTTACAATCAGTCGAGTTGGGGAAACCTTCGAGCCGGCCCCAAAGTGCAAAAGACGAAAAAACGGAACGGCATGCGCTTCCACTGCCCAAACGCGCCCAGCGCGAAGCTTTCTGAAAGAATTGCTGGGTTGTAAACTTCTTTTCCGTAACCTGCTGCTTCAAATCAACCAGGCAAAGGGCCAGCGCTCCATAAGCTGAGGCCGACGACGCAATTCCAGTTGAATGAGGAAATGTATTTTCACTTTCGATGTAAAAAGCGTAATTGTTCAGCCAATCATGCTCCAGTGACATGGCGGCCAGGTATTTTTCCACCCGCTCTGTAAAGAACGAAGTTTTTCCCTCAAACAAAAACTCCACTTTCCGACGGCTGGCAGGCTCAATGCGAACGCTCGTTTTGGTTTGGGCTTTTTTCAAACTAAAACTCAACGAGGGGTTCATTGGCAATTGTCCCGGCTTCTTTCCCCAGTACTTCACCAATGCAATATTAGACGGGCATTCCCACGAAGCTTCATATGATTTTTTCATCATCATCCAACATCAACGATTATTTAAGACCAGCGCTTTCCAAGGAAAAATCACTTGTAATCCTTTTTCCCCGAAGTACTGCAAAACATTTTTTTTATCCATAGCAGTCGCCGCCAGATAAAAATCGCCACCCCACGCACCCAGCGACTTAATTTCTCCATTAAAATCAACAAAATAAGTCGACTTGACTGTTGGAACTTTCAATAGCTTTGAAACCAACTGCTCGTGAGCAACCAACGACTGCTGAAAGTCAATCAGCGTTTTTGACTGGCTCATCCGCTCTGAGATGGCGTTGATCTCATCCACCTGAGCAGCACTTACGGCTCCATGCTTTAAAAAACGCCGGACTTCGCTGCGAGTATTTTTTTTGGCTCCTGAATAGACAAAATAAAGCTGATCAAGAAATGGGTAATCCAGATCCACCGGTTCGGGCTTTTTATTTTTCTGATAAAAAATTGGCCCGTCAGCTGATGCACAGGCAATATCAAAGCCGGAACCATGAAAAATTTTTTCATTCAGTTCAAAAGGATCAACGCCGGCCCAGGAAGCCAGGTTGGCAATCATGGTGCTGCTGCTTCCGAATCCCCATTGGCTGTGAAAATCAATCTTCGTATAAATATCGAGCCCTCCATTCAGCTCAAACTGTGGGTTCATCTCCACAACCGCCTTCAAGGCATCTTGCAGAATCAGCGCTTTCTCCGTATCTGAACTGTGCACAATTCGCAAATCGGGCAGCTTGAAATCACAGGAAAACCACAAGCCTTCGTTCATAAAGGCCTTCCAGCTAACCACCTGCTGACGGCTGCCAGCTGCAACTTCCATTTGCTGTCCATATTGTAAAGGCAAAGCAATGGCTTTAGCACCATGCAGAACAAAATATTCGGCGGTCAGCAATAACTTCCCGTTAGCATGATAGGTGTGTTTATCGTCAGGCATGTTCACTTAAATATTTTTGTACTTCGGAAAAAGAAACTTCCCGGTCCTGAAAGTAAAGTCTGGCGGCCTGTTTTTGTTCACCCGATAGTTGAAAACTGCTTAAAATATTGCTCAGGTGCATTTTCATGTGCCCCTGCTGGATTCCGGTGGTCACGAGTGCTTTTACCGCTGACCAGTTGGAAGCCAAGCCTGCCACTGCCAGGTAAGTCATCAATTCTTTCGCGGACGGTTCTCCTAAAATTTTCATGGCTACCTTTGCCAGCGGATGAATGCTTGTTACGCCGCCAACCACACCAACAGCCAATGGTATTTCCAAGCTGAAGCAAAACTGCCCGCCCGATAGTTCGGCATAACTAAGTCCGCTGTAAACACCTTTTCGGGAAGCATAGGCATGAGCACCCGCCTCAATCGCCCGGAAGTCATTTCCGGTGGCAATCGCCAGCGCGTCAATGCCATTAAAAATTCCTTTATTGTGAGTGACGGCCCGCGAAACGTCGCGCCGTGCGATATGAACTGCCTGCACAAATTTATCTGCAAATATGCGTGCCTGATGTCGATCGGTTTCGAGCTCCGAAACCGGACATTCAACCCAAACCTTTACCCGGCTGTTGGGTGCATAGTTGGATAAAATGGCCATGATGATTTCCACGTGTCTTTCCTCATCATGAAAAGCTTCGTTTTGTCGGGCCCAACTTTTCAGGGTCCGTCCAAACTGCTCCAGGCACGAATTGATAAAATTAGCCCCCATGGCGTCACAGGTCTCAAAAGCCACATCAAGTTGGTAGTAATTCGGTAAGACTTCGGGCAAATGCTTCAGCTCAATGAGGGTGATGCCGCCGCCCCGCTTGGCCATATTTTCGGTCAGCGACGCTACCTCACCGAGCAGTTGCTCTTTGAGTTGCGGGAAAAGCCTGGTCAGGTTTTCAGGAGTTCCGTTCCAGTTAAAATGAAGCTGTCCTTTCTTTTCCGTTCCAATCACTTTAGCATGAAACCCGCCTCGCCCTGCCCAGAATCCAGCGGCCTTTGCCAGTGCGGCAACCACCGAGCTTTCTTCGGTAACCAAAGGGAAAGCCAGGAATTGCCCGTTAACCAAAAAGTTGGGAGCCACTGAAAAAGGCAAGTGAAAATTTGACAGCTGATTTTCGCTTAAATCGTCAATAACAGATTGAAGTTCGTGATCTGATAATTCAAAGCACTTAAGAAAATCGGCCGTTGACTGATCCAAATTCAAGGCTTCAATAAGCCACTGAACTTTCTGAAACCGACTCAATTTTGAAAATCCACGTATGAATTTAGGCTCCGTCATATTCCGGGTTTATTGTCAAAAAATGTTGCGCCAAACGGTAGGCCATCAGTTGATTCCGAATAAAGGTCTTCAATTCATTGTAATCGCCTGTTGCATGTTTTAAAACCGACGACGCCATGCCATAAACAGCAGGTAATTGACTCAAGGAAACCAAATGGTAACCATCCAAATAGTTTTTTATTCCTCCTGAAATAATCAGTTGCCGGCACTGTGGCTCCCCCATTTCCTTCAAAAGCAGGTTGACACTTTTCACCATCTGATGTGCTGTTTGTCCTACGAACGCAAAAGGCTGATACATCTCCTTAACGGCCAGATCATCACGCATCAGTTCGAGCTTAGAGAAATTGGTTCCGCCATACGCCGCAAACTCTATCGCAGCCAACGGAAGTTTCAACAATCGTTTCAAACTTTCATCGCCCATGCCCTGCCCCACCTCTTTTACAATCAATGGAATGTGAATGCGCGACATCAGCTGTTCAATTGTTTCTATCGGTGGCTGCTCAATGCGATCGCCTTCGGGCTGAAACCACTCCTGCAATGGATTTACATGCACGATCAATCCGTCGGCTCTCAGCCCGCCAACCAAATCAATAATCGCTTTTTCATTGTGTTCTTTCAGCAACTTTTCGACCTGGGCAATACCGAGGTTCGCCCAAAATGGCTGATCCGGGCCAATGGTGTCACGCATGTCAAAATCGGCCCAATGTGTTTGATCGAATAAGATTTTCCGGCAGGATCCCAATCCCATTCCAAATCCAAAATCACGGCACGCCCGGGCAACGTTTTTATTTATTTTTTCAGCAACGCCGGTTCCTCCAGTCATACTCGAAACCCAAAACGGTGCCCGAACCAGCTTTCCTAAAAACAAAAATGGTTTGTCCTCCTGCGTGGGGTGAGCAGCCAGCATGGGTTCATAAAGAAACCGCTGATCCTGCTCAGGCAGTCCCGTGTGCGAGTCGAACGCCAGTTGAATATGATCCAGTTTGCGATCTTGTGTCATTTCAATCTTTTAAAATCGAACGCGAAATCACCATGCGCAAAACCTCTGAAGTGCCTTCACCAATAGAAAGCAAGCGCTGATCACGGAAAAAACGCTCGATTGGATATTCATCATTCCGAAACAAGCCGGCACCACCAAAAATCTGCAGGGCCTCGCTGGCTACATCGCTTGCTACCTGCGAACAATACAATTTAGCCATGGCTGCCTGGGTTCCAAACGGCTGTCCGTTATCTTTCAACCAACAGGCATTGTATAACGTGTTCCGGGCATTTTCAATCTTCATGGCCATATCGGCCAATTTAAACGAAATTACCTGGAAATTAGCCAGCGCTTTGCCAAATTGTCTGCGTTTTTTTGCGAAACTCACAGCCATTTCAAAAGCGCCCTGTGCTAATCCCAGCCCCATTGCCGCAATTGACAAACGTCCGGAATCAATGGTTTTCAACATGATTTTTATTCCCTGGCCTCGTTCGCCCAACATATCGCTGGATGGAACATGGCAATTATTCAGGTAAACCATACCATTATCGGCAGCCCGCCACAACAGCTTATTTTTCATGAATTCGCGGGTATATCCCGGGGTTCCTTTCGAAATCAAAAAAGCGGTAAACTCCTTCCGTCCGTCATCGCGCAAGCCTGTTTTAGCTACAAAACTAATTCCTGCTGACATCTCTGAAGCGCCGTTGGTAATGTATTTTTTGTGGCCGTTAACCAACCAGCCATCTTCCTTCTCTTCGGCAACTGTTTCTACTCCCTGTGCATCCGAGCCCGCATTTTCTTCCGTTAATCCAAAGGCCCACAAGCTTTCGGCAGTACATAGCGGCGGCAGATATTTGGCCTTTTGGTCTTCGGTTCCAAATTCAAGGATTGGCCCGACCCCCAGCGAATTGTGCGCTGCTAAAGTCGCCGCCACCGAACTATCCACGCGTGCCAGCTCTTCAACGGCAATGATGTACGACAAATAATCACTGTCCTGCCCCCCATATTTCTTTGGGACATGCATTCCAAAGAGGCTCAAGCTCTTCAGTGAACGAATCAGCTCTGTCGGAAACTGCTCGTTGGCTTCAAACTCGCCAATCACAGGCTTAACGTACTTCTCTGCAAAATCCCTGACCTTTGCCCGGAGTGCGTGATGAGTTTCGTTTAAAAATGCGTTCATATCGATTCTTTTGTTTTTTACGATTCTAAATCCACCAATAATTCTTTGTCTTGCACCAAATGCCCTTTGGCAACATGTATGTTTTTCACCACGGCATTTACCGGGCTTTGTATTGTAAATTCCGATTTCATTGATTCAATCACCAATAAATTCTGCCCTTTCTGAAGCACATCACCAGGCTTCACCAAAACAGCAACCACTTTCCCAAAAAGGTCGGCTACAACCTGATCGGTTTTCAACTCGTTCCGATCAACTTCAAGCTTATTTAAGCGAACCTCGTTCGCAACATGATTACTCCTTAATTGGCACCTCTTGCTGTTTAACTGAACGATGGTCGCCTTATCTTCTTCGGAAATAAAGATAGTAATATCTTTTTCATTTATCTGAAATTCAATGAATGAACCATTAAATTGACAATTTCTTAAATCATACTCCCGGCCACTCCAGCTCAATTGTAGGGCGCTTTCCTTCTTTTCAACCTGCATTTCATGCCAGTCGTCTCCGATTTTTATTTTAAAGCGGGCCATCATTCGCCAATAGCCCATGGCTTTCCAAACATTGGTTGATTCCGTTGGACGATAAAAATGATGCAACAAATACCCCGAAAGCATCTGTACAGTAACCCAATCTTCAGCCTTACTCTCCATCGAACGGATAATTTCGGGCAATTGCACTTCAGCCAAACGCGTGTCGATTTCATTTTTCTTAAACGCTTCAAGATTCAAAAGCTGACTCAGAAACTCCTGATTTGTTTTAAGCCCGGCCAGATGTAATCTGTGAAGTGATTCCTGCAATTTAGAAAGGGCAGCCGCCCGGGTCTCGCCCCAAATAATCAGCTTTCCTGCAAGCGAATCGTAGTTTGATGACAGCTGCATTCCTTTTTGAAGAAAACTATCCCAGCGGACGTTTTGAGGAATACTCATTTCCCCCACGACTCCAGATGTTGGCCGGAAATTCTGCAGCGGATCTTCGGCACATATCCGGAGTTCAAAAGCATGTCCTTTCACGCTCAGGTCATTCTGCTGTAAACTGAAACTGTCGCCAGCCGCGATCTTAAATTGCCATTCTACCAAATCCTTTCCGGTAATCAACTCGGTAACCGGATGTTCCACCTGCAGTCGGGTATTCATTTCCAGAAAATAAAAATTGGCTGCTTCATCCACCAAAAACTCGATTGTTCCGGCACCACGATAGTGTATACTTCTGGCAATCTCCAATGCCGCCTCATAAAGTTTTTCTTTTAAACTGGGTGGAACCGACTGAGCAGGAGCCTCTTCAATCAGTTTTTGATAACGTCGTTGAATACTGCATTCACGCTCAAAAAAATGACAGGCATTCCCTTTTCCATCACCCATCAACTGCACTTCAATATGACGCGCTTTTGGCAGAAATTTCTCGACAAATAATTCGCCATTTCCAAAATATTGCTGGGCCTGCCGTTGCGCCTGCTGTAAAGCCAGTGGCAGATGCTCCAAATCGTGAACCACTTCCATTCCTTTTCCGCCTCCGCCACCAGATGCTTTGACCAAGAGCGGGAATTCCAGCTCATCGCAATGAATTAGGATATCGCTGACAGAACCTGCCAGACTTGGTATAACAGGAATCCCGATCGCTTTCACGAACGCAATGGCTTGCGTTTTTTCGCCCATCAAACGGATTTGTTCCGGTGTGGCGCCAATAAAAACAAGGCCAGCCCGCTCCACCTTTTCGGCAAATTCGGCATTTTCTGACAAAAAACCGTACCCTGGATGAACGGCCTGAGCCCCCTTTTCCAAGGCAAACCGGATCAGTTTCTCCTGATTGAGATACGTTTCGCTTAACTGACTGCCTTCAAGCAGAACAACTTCATCAGCAAGGGTGACGTGCAAAGAATCCACATCATCGGAAGCATAAACAGCTACCGTTTTGATGCCCATCTTTCGAGCAGTCCGCAAAATACGAACAGCGATCTCGCCCCGGTTGGCAATTAATATTTTATGAAAGGGGCCCATTAATTTTCAACGACATTTAATTTTTGCCAGTCCGGTTTTCGTTTTTCCAGAAAAGCACGTAAGCCTTCCTGACCTTCATCGGAATGAACCAAATCAGCCAGCACTGCCGCGGTGTATTCACTATTTTCAGTCGTTAACTCTCCTGCCTGAGACTTTAGCAGCAATTGCTTACATGCCCGGAGCGCTTTGGGCGACGAGGTCTCCAGCCCTTTTATTATTTCGCCAATTACTTTCTCCATCTTGCCTTCATCAGCTAAAAAATCGATCAAGCCAATCAAGTGTGCTTGTGAAGCTCCAAATTGATCTCCCGAAAACATCAATTTTTTCAAATTCTGGACCGACACCCGTTTGGTCAAAAAGGGCGTGATGGTGGCGGGGACAATTCCCAATTTAATTTCACCAAAAGCAAAAGTGGTTGAACGCTCTGAAACTGCAAAATCACAAGCAGCCATCAAGCCATTGGCTCCACCCAATACATTGCGGTGGACAGCTGCTATCGTAATTTTGGAAAACTGATGAATTTCTTTCAGTAATTCGGCCATACGAAGGTATTCTTGCCAGTTATCCGACTTGGCTTTGTTCACTGCTTCAGCAAACCAATTAATATCCGCTCCGGCGCAAAACGACTTCCCCTCACCCGACAGCACCAAAAACTGAACCTGCTCCATTGCGGCAACATCAGCCAGTGCTTCATGCATTTCTTCGATCATCTCAGGATTCAGTGCATTGTGCACTTCCGGCCTGCTTAACACCAGGTTAGCCCGGCGTCCGCTGATTGTCAGTTGTATATTCTTCCAGTTTTTCATTTTCCTCCTTTTTTACATTCTAAAAACTCCGTAATTGGGTTTCTGAATGGGTTGATTAAGCGTCACCATAAATGCCAAAGCTAAGATATCTCTTGTTAGCGCAGGATCCAAAATGCCGTCATCCCATAAACGGGACGAACTAAAATAAGCTGTACTTTCTTGCTCAAACTGTTTGACCAAATTATTGTGGTTCCCAGTTTCTGTAATGGTTTGCAACACACCTGCTGCCTGCTCTCCGCCCATCACTCCAATACGTGCGTGGGGCCACATAAACAAGAAATCGGGGTCGTATGCACGGCCAGCCATGGCATAATTCCCGGCACCAAACGAGCCACCAACCACCACCGTTATTTTGGGAACAACAGAATTGGCAACCGCATGAATCAGTTTCGCCCCATCGCGCGCAATGCCCTCATGCTCATATTTTTTCCCAACTACAAAACCCGTAATGTTCTGTAAGAACAACAAAGGAATCTGCCGTTGGTTACACAGCTGAATAAAATGAGCGCCTTTTCGGGCACTTTCTGCCGTTAAAAAACTCTGATTGCCGATAATTCCGACGGGAATACCTTTCAGTCTTGCAAAACCGGTCAGCAAAGTTTTTCCATAGTTTTCCTTGAACTCCTGGAAATCGCTGGCATCAATCAAGCACTCTAAGATTGCCCGCATATTGATTGGCTTTTTCAGATCGGTTGACAAGTAATCGTACAACGCCTCAGCAGGATATTTCGGGGATTCAACCGGTATAAGTTCAGTCTTTCGTTTTGAAGCCACCGGCAAAGTATCGACAATCCGGCGGCAAATTTCAATGGCCTGCATATCATCTTTGGCCAGGTGGTCCGCCACTCCGGAAACTGAGGTATGTACTTCGCCCCCACCCAACTCTTCTGCAGTAACTTCCTCTCCGGTAGCTGCTTTGACAAGCGGAGGGCCACCAATAAAAATAGTCCCCTGCCCTTTTACAATGATGGTTTCGTCGCACATGGCTGGCACGTAAGCACCACCTGCTGTACACGAGCCCATTACTATGGCTAGCTGCGGAATACCCTCTGCCGAGAGTCGTGCCTGATTGAAAAAGACGCGGCCAAAGTCAAACCGATCCGGAAAAACATGGGCCTGCTCCGGAAGATAAATGCCTCCCGAATCAACCAGATAGACACAAGGTAAATGGTTCTTCAGGGCGATTTCCTGGGCACGGACGTGTTTCTTAATCGTTTCTTTGATATAAGTCCCACCTTTTACAGTGGCATCGTTGGCAACGATCATACACTCACGTCCATTGATCAGTCCAATGCCAGTAACGATTCCGGCTGAGGGAAAAGCATTGTCATACTGATCGAAAGCTGCAAATGTTGAAAGCTCTAAAAATGGTGTTTGTGGGTCGATCAAGAGGTCGATCCGTTCACGGGCCAGTAATTTTCCACGTTCCTGATGCTTCTCAACTGCTTTTTGCAAGCCATGAGAGCTGACCTGCAACATCCGCGCTCTAAATTCAGCAATTACCTCCTGATAATCAAAGACTTTAATCTCACCTTCTGAAAACCTGTTTCGCGTTTTATTTTGTTGAGCTTTACCCATATTGTCGTTAAACAAATTAAAAATGGAAAATCTCTTACTATGACAAAATACTAGGCTATTAGTTCACTGGCCACGCTTAAAAAAATGTCTCGTTCACTAAAATAATCTTAAGGAAGAAGGCAATGTCGAATGGCCCTTTCATTATTTTAATTACAAAACGAGCAATTTCACCGGCAAATAATAAGTCCTGGTTCGGCTCAAGCAACGCCAGCAGGGAATCCTACACCAGGCAATTCGGTTTAATTTTCCTGATTTTCTCCGAGTAATCCAACGTTATCACCCTGGCCTTCAAGTTTTATGATACGGACCTTGTGAAAAGTATTTTTCTGAATGTCATTACCTTTGAATCGAACCGGAATGTAATGTTCGCCATACCCCGAAGCAAATCCACGAGAATCAACTTTTTCAACCAAAACTGTCTGCTCACGACCAATAAAACGATTTAGATAGTTGACACGCAGTTGTTCTGAAGCTTCACGCAGAATAGCGGAACGTTCTGTTTTTATGTTTTCGGCAATCTGATCTTCCATTCGTTCGGCCCGGGTTCCTTTGCGAACCGAATATTTAAAGGTGTGTACGTGGCTGAAATTGAACCGCGTGATGGCGTCCAGACTTTCCTCGAAATCGGTCTCGCTTTCGCCCGGGAACCCAACAATCAGGTCACTGGTAAAATTAAAATCGGGCCGCTTTGTCCGAAAGCGATCCACAATATCTGCAAACCGGTTTAAATCGTACATGCGGCGCATGCGGAGCAAAACCTTGTCGGAGCCGCTCTGAAGGCACAAGTGCAGGTGTGGGGCCAGCTTTGGATGTTCAAACAGGTCGTAAAACCGATCGCCAAAGCCGTCGGGTTCGAGCGATGAAATGCGAACCCGAAAATCGCCGGGAACGTTCAAAATCGCTTCCAGCACATCTTCAAAGCGCTTGTCTTCCCACTCATAGCGACCGATATTGACACCGGTAATCACCAGTTCCTTAAATCCATTCGCCAAGGTGTCTTTCACATTCTCAATAATTTGTGGCAACGGACGACTGACTGCCCGCCCCCGTACTTTTGGAATGATACAGAATGTGCAAAAGTTATCGCAGCCATCCTGGATTTTAATTGAGCTTCGGGTATGTAAGCTTCTGTCGACTGTATTAAACTGAAAAACATCGCCTTCCAGATTTGAGGGGTGTAAAATTTCACCTTGAAAATGGGCATCAACCAGCTGTCGGATGCTGGCTTTCCGCTCGTTATCAACTACGTAAGTGATTTTAGACTGTCCCTCCAGCTTTTCTTTGTAATTATTGGCCATACAGCCGGTAACGACCACCATTGACCCCAGGTTGTTCCTGGCAGCTTGGCTGATGGTATTTCGGGACTTCTGATCGCTTTGATTGGTAACCGTGCAGGTATTGACAATCACCACGTCAGCCGCATCTTTAAAATCAACGATTTCATATCCGGCCTGATCAAAATCGGAAACCAAGGCATCGGTTTCGTATTGATTCAAACGGCAGCCCAATGTTTTAAAGGCAACTTTCTTCTTTATCGCATTCATAACTCCATCTTTTCTTCCTGTAAAACTAACTCACCGCTTAATGAGAAATCAGCAGCTGAGGTAATTTTCACTTCCACGATTTGGCCCATCAGTTCACTCGCTTTTCGGTCGAGCCGAACATTCAGTTTACCTTCGGTTAAACCCGTGCTAAAACCTGTTTTTCGGTCTATCCCATTGACCAGCAGACGCAACGTTTTGCCCACCAACTGCTCGTTGTAGTTGCGGGTATGAATTTTCATTACTTCGGACAGACGATGGAACCGATCTTTTTTCACATCCTGTGATATTTCATCTTCCCAGCGATAGCTCGCTGCCCCCGGACGCGGCGAATACATGGCAATGTAGGCCATATTGAAGTGGAATTCGTTCATCGCATCAACTGTATGCTGAAACTCCGTTTCGCCCTCGGCTGTAAAACCCACAATAATATCGGTAAACAAAGTAGCTTGGGGTATCAGTTCGCGAATGTCGTGTACAATTTTGCGATATTTATCCATCGAGTGACGGCGGTTCATTTTAATGAGCACTTTTTCATCACCACTCTGCATGGGCAAATGAATTTGTTTGGCCAAACACGCATATTCAGCAATGACTTCAATCACATCGCGCCCCATGTCCTGCGGATGAGGTGACGTGAAGTACACCCAAAATTCTTTGCCGGAGGATTTTCCGTCTTCACCAATTTTCCGGAGCAATTCGGCAAAGTTGATCTCTTCACCATCTTTATCCAGTCCGTATGAATTAACGTTTTGTCCCAACAAGGTAATGGACTTGTAGCCCTGATTCACCAAATGCCGAACCTCTTTGATAATATCATCCGAAGGACGCGACACTTCGCGACCGCGTGTGTATGGAACAGCGCAAAACGTACAGAATTTATCGCACCCATTTTGGATGGGTACAAAGGCCTCGTAGGAAGACTGGTATTTGGGTTTAATGTGCCACAAATCAACAATATGCTCATTCTTAGGCATGACCGGCTGTGGTGCTTGCAGCGACGCCGCATTGACCACACCGTAATTCCGGATCATATCAGGCAACTGGCTCAGCTCGCTCATCGGAAAAATAAGATCAAAAAGCTTCAGGAATTTTTCTTTGTCAGCCGGCAAAATACAGCCCGAAATAAACGTAATGAGGTTTCGGTTATTCTTAGCCCGGTTCCACTGGGCAATTTTATTGTACACTTTATCAATTGGCTTTTGCCTGACTGAACAAGCCAGCATGCCCAACAGGGTTGCCTCTTCCTCATTTTCGGTCCGCTCGTAACCCATCTGTTCCAACACAGCGCTTACGCGCTCACTGTCCGACAGGTTCATTTGACAACCCAGTGTAATTAAGTGGTACTTCATCAATTAAATTTCAAGTTTCAAATTCCAAACTCCAAGGCAGCTTAAGACCGAGTGTAAAAGGCTCAAGTTTGCTTTTCTTCGTTCCTGGTTTTCAGCCTAGAAATAGACTTCGCAATGAATCTGATCGCGATCGAAGCCCTTGTCTTTCAATAATTCGAGTGCGTCAAAAATCATGTTGCTATTTCCGCACAAATAAAATTGCGTGGTTTTATCAAACGTTGTCTTCTTTAAATACTTGGTCAAACGCCCGTGCACTTGCCCACTTCTATCGCCGGTAGTACACAAAATGTGACGTTCGGGTTCATACTCATCTTTATCGTAAGCCTCGTGTCCGTAACGCACGCCATGAACAATCTGATAATCCAGTTGTGGATAGGTGCGCACCATGCTGCGAAACGGAGCGATCCCTGTTCCACTGGCAATAAACACAAATTTATGGTCGTTAATTTTTTTCTCATCAATGCGGAATTTCCCAAACGGGCCGTTAACCTCTACCAAATCACTTGGCTTTAAATGGCTCAGCTTTGGTGAAAAATAACCTTCCTTGACTTCTTTTACCAACACTTCCAAATGCTCATCATTTTCGCCGCTGTAAATGGAATATTCCCGGCTCTGGTAGTCGCCCTGAATTCCGAGTGAAATGTGTTGCCCGGCCTTAAATGTAAAACGGCTTTTTGGCAGACGTAGGGAGAAAGTTTCATCTGTTAGTCTCCTGACCTCTTTCACTTTGTAAAAACTTTCATCAATCTTAATTGCTTGCATAACTTCTATCGACATAGCATCTCTATTTTGGGCTGCAAAGGTAATTATTTCATCTAAAAAAGACATCCAAATCTGTATTTATCTTTGCTAACCGATTATAATCTTAACTTAACCGATAAAAAAGCCGTTTGTTTCTGGCAATTGTCCTATTTTTGATAGAAAATCTGCATTCATGAAAACACTCATCATTTATATGTCAACCCACGGCTGTACAAAACAGGTTGTAACTGAATTAGCCGAACAGCTCAATGGAGAGGTGACAATCAAAAACCTCAAAGAAGATAAAAATCCTGATTTCCAGAATTATGATCGTGTTATCATCGGCGGATCCATTCATGCAGGACAAATTCAGCGAAAAATTCGTGAGTATTGCGAGGCACATCTGGAGAACCTTGGGCGGAAGCAGCTCGGACTCTTTATATGCTGCATGTATGAAGGCGATCAAGCCTTTCAGCAACTCGAAAATGCTTTTCCCGAGAAGCTGCACCAATATGCTAAATCAGAGGCTATTCTAGGAGGTGAATTCAACTTTGAAAAGATGCGCTTCTTCGAAAAACTGATTGTTCGTAAAATCGCCAAAGTTGAACAATCCGTGAGCAAAATCGACCACGAAGCCATCAAAAACTTCGCAAAAAAAATGGATAAGACTTTTTCTCCATTTGTTACCCTGATTTAGCAAAAATTAAAAAGCCAGGTAAAACTCCTTGGTAAGTTCGCGGTATACGCCAGAATATTCTCCCGTTGATCTATCGCGAATGAAAAACGTAGTTTCGTGCAATTCGGCCTGCACCCTGGAAAGCTCTGCCAATATGCGGTGAGCGCTTTTTGTTTCATCAGACGCCACTCTGACCATGCGAACCACGTGTAGATTTAAGGCAGAAGCCAGCTTCAACAATCGTTCCTCTTTATCTGCTGGCAAAATCAAACTAATCTTGCCACTTTCCGAAAGTAGCTGCTCTGCTTTTTCCAGCAATTCTTTTAAACTTAAGCTATCTGAATGGCGGGCCTGGGTTCGCTTCCTGTCATTCGATTTTGGTGAATTTTCGAAAAATGGCGGATTGGAAAGAATGTGATCGTATTTGGTTTTGGCCTGAAAATCCTGAAAAGCTCCAAGCGACAGCGAAATCCGGGAAGCCCATTTTGAATTCTGAAAATTTAATGCCGCTTCACTTGCCGCTTCCGGTTCCAGCTCCACTGCGTCAATGATTGCACTGGAACACTGAGCTGCCATGAGTGCTACCAATCCGGTTCCGGTGCCAACATCCAATACCCTGCCGGCTCCATTCAATCCGGCCCAGGCGCCAAGCAACACGCCGTCTATCCCTACCTTCATGGCCGATTTCTCCTGAATTACTCGGAATTGCTTAAACTGAAAAAAGTTGTTGCGTCCCATATTGGAATTCTGAACTGGTTTCTACTAAATGCTAAAAGTACAAAACGGGCCAATGCAAATATTACCTCATTGTTAATTCGCATGCTTTCGGCAATCATTTTTCAGACTTGCGAAACGCGACTAAAGCTATTTTCTACTTTTGCACGCACTAAAATAAGAGCGGGTAGTACAACAAGAGAAAAACAAGCATGAAAAAGAGAGATTATTACTTTTTAGCCCTTCTATTTTGCCTGATTATTTATGCCACGCTGTATCGGACATGGAACAATAAAGCAGATAAAATCAGCTTGGAAGAAACTCAAAAACCCCAAATCACCAACGAAATTCAGGCTCTGGAGACGGACTCAATTCAGAGCAATACAGATAAAGTATTAAAAGCCGGAGCCTGATCAACAACAAATTCACCATTCTGTTGCTCGCCCGGAAACAAAACGCTATTAACCCTTATCTTCAAATCTCCAGGTTTTCCTTACGATTTTTCTGCTTGTATTCCGTGGCGGTCATGCCATACATTTGGCGAAAGCATTTCCGGAAGTGCGACAAATCCTTGAACCCAACAGCATAAGCAATTTCACTGACCGTCATTTTGTCTTGCTCGATTAGTTGGGTAGCCCGCTTTAGACGTATACTCCGGATAAATTCTTTTACTGTCATATCCGTCAATGCATTGAGCTTGCGGTAAAGCTGCATCCGGCTAACTCCCACTTCTTGTGCAAAACGCTCGATATCCAATTCAGTATCAGCAATATTATTTTCAACAACCTCAACTGCCTTGTGAAGAAATTTCTCTTCAGGCGACGAAATGATGATATTCCGGGGTTGAAGTGTAATTTCTCCGGAGTATTTCTGCTTTAGCGAATCGCGAATCGACAGCATGTTTTCGATTTTAGTCTGCAGGATCGACAAATCAAATGGTTTGGTGATGTAATCGTCGGCCCCACTCGACAGGCCTTTAATTTCGTGTTCCTTGGAATGAAGAGCAGTGAGCAACAAAACCGGAATGTGTGAGGTGCGCTCGTCCTTCTTTACTTTCTTACAAAACTCATAACCATCCACATCAGGCATCAAAACATCACTAACAATCACATCAGGCACAGCTCCCAAGGCTAAATTCCAGCCTTCACGTCCATCGCCGGCTTCGAGGACCTCGTATTTCGACGCAAAATGGCTTCGGATCAAAGTCCTGACATCCGGATTGTCCTCCACCACCAGCATAATGCGCGAATTCAACGCGCCGGCAGATTGGTTGTTGTCAATGATGGCAGTCTTTTCGGTTTCAGACAAGTCTGGCTCAACACCATGAACAGCAGTCGCGTCACTACTTTCCTTTTCGTACGGAATCCGGAAGGTAAATTTGCTTCCTTTGCCGGGTTTGCTTACAACAAAAATCTCCCCTCGGTGCAGCTTAACCAATTCTTTAACAAATGACAAGCCGATACCCGCCCCGGTTTGCTCTTTCTTTTCGTTGGCCTGAAAAAAGCGATTGAAGATTTTCGAGGCATTGGTTTGAGAAATACCCTGACCGGTGTCGCGAACAGTAATTTCGATGTATTCGCGATCTGGATTTTCACGGGACAAATCTTCTTCACTCGGGTCAAAAACCAACGACAGGTTAACCGAAATCCGTCCGCCTTTTTCAGTGAACTTGAACGCGTTGTTCAATAAATTATTCAGTATCTTTTCAATTTTATCGGCATCAAATTGCGCGGTCAAGTGTTTTTTAAGGGTGTTGAATTTGAGTTGGATCCCTTTATCTTCGGCATATCCCTGAAACGACGCAACAATATCTGAAACAAAAACGACAATATCACCCTGTCTGAGCTCCAGTTTCAGGTTGCCAGATTCGAGCTTTCGAAAATCCAGCAACTGGCTAATCAGGCGATCCAGATGTCTGGTATTTCGGTACATGATATCCAAATGGGCCTGAACATCTTCATGAGGCAGTTTTTGAGCGATCAACTTTTCAAGCGGTGCCAGAATCAAGGTCAGAGGTGTTCGAATTTCGTGCGAAATATTCGTAAAGAATTTCAGCTTTAGCATATCCAGCTCGTGCAATTTGCGCGCTTTCATCCGTTCTAAAATCAATTCGTTTTTTATTTTCTCCCGATAAAGAAAAAACTGAACCAGAAAGTAAATTAAAACCCCAATAACCATCAGAATAAGCGCACGAAACCAAACGGTTTTCCAAAATGGCGGAAGAACGGTTATCAGCAGTTGCAGCTCACTTCCGGCTTGTTCGTCACCGGGAACGACGCGTTTAATATGCAACATGTAATCATCCGGATTCAGGTTGGTGTAGGTAGCCGTCCTGCTTGTGCTGGGCTCGTTCCACTCTTTATCAAATCCTTCAAGATAATAGCTATACAGGTTATTATCGCTGTTTATAAAATTCAAAGCCGCGAATTCGAGGGTAAATACATTCTGGTCGTAGAGTAAAACCAAGTGGTTGGTTTCAGAAATGCTCTTCTTCAAAATTGGATTTTTGCCTGCTCCAATATCAACCTTTTTATTGAAAATCCGAAAATCAGTCAGCACAAGTGGAACATCATTGTTCTCACTTTTAACTTCAGAAGGGTTGAAGATATTAAAGCCTGAAACACCTCCAAACAAAAGGCTTCCATCAGTTTTTCTGTAGGCAGCTCCATACGAGAACTGATTATTACGCAAACCATCTTTACTGGTATAATTCTGAAAAGTCTCACTAATGGGGTCAAACTTTGATAAGCCGTTTGAGGTACTGACCCATAGCTTTTGTTGATTATCTTCAAGCATGCACAAGGCTTGGTTATTCGACAAGCCATCGTCGGTATTGTAATAACGGATCGCCCCGCTAATACTTGAGTATTGTGCAATTCCACGATCGAGCGTTGTTATCCAGAAACGACCGCCTGAGTCTTCCAGAAACGAGCGGGAATGCTCGTTAAAACGGGCCATCTTTTTACTTTCATGATGATAAACAATAACCTCGTCGGTTGTACCCAGCCAAATGTTGTTGTACGAGTCTTGTTCAATCCAGTTCACCTGTTCGTCTCCTGCCAATTCATCATAATGGACGAACTGCTCTGTCTGCCAATCAAAACGGTCAACACCAGCCGACGTTGCCACCCATATATCCCCTTCATTATCAAGCAAGAAATCCCAAACACGGTTATCAGCCAGTGTTCCCACTGTGGACGGATCAGCCTTGTAGTGCTTCATTTGCTTCGTGTTCAGATTCAAGACATCAATTCCTCCAAGGAACGTTCCAATCCATAAATTCCCCCGGCGATCATCCTGAAAAGCCTTGACGCAATTGCGTGAAATCGAATTAGGATCGCTGGGATTGGCCATCAGGTAGCTGTATGATTCGGTTTTCGGATCATAAATATTCACACCGCCATCTTCTGTTCCAATCCAGATTCTATTTTCGTCATCAATCCAAAAAGCATAAACGATCGCACTATTCAGGTATTTATCGCTTTCGTCTGACGGATGAGAGCTGAAGTTATGAAAGGCCTGCTTGCTTTTTGCCAGCAAGTTCAGTCCTCCGCGCGTGCCAATCCAGGTTTCGCCACGCCGATCATGCAAAATATCCAATACCGAGTTGTTTATCAACGAGCTTTGCTCTCGTCCGTCGTGCTTGTAAAAGGCCGTCATCCCTTCATCTTTGTGGAAAACGTACAGCCCTCCTCGGGTTCCAATCCAATAGTTACCAAAGGCACCCACTGAAATAGACCGAACGGTTTCAGTCCGTTCATATTCCGGCTCCAGCCTTACGGATTCCACCTCTTTCGAAATAGGATCGACAATAAAGGCTCCGTTGGAATAAGTCCCGATCCAAATGCTGCCATCGGGATCCAGAAAAATCTCCCATATCTCATCGCGTTGTTCTTTTAAGGGCAACTGAACCTGCTCAACAGACTGGTCTTTAGGGTTGATGACAAAAACACCCGCATTTGTTCCAACCCACAATTTTCCAGACTCATCAAATTCTAACACGCGTACAAATTCACCTGCCAAATTCACAGGGGCACCAGGCTGCGACACGGCTGAAACATTTCCCAGGGTATCAACAAGCAAAACATTATTATTCGTTCCCAGCCAAAGATTTCCTTCAGCATCTTCCTCGATATCATTGACCGATACTTCTTTACCCTTGAACAACGGATGATTTTCGTACGGATGATAAAAAACTTCCAAGGCACGATCAAACACATTCAAACCACCATTTTCGGTTCCTATGAGCAAATTTCCATGCCTGTCTTCACAAATCACCCGCACGAGCGTGCCGTTCAGACTCAGGCTGTCATCTTCCGAATGCAGAAAATTTACAAACTGGTAGCCATCAAAACGACTCAACCCCTGGCTTGTTCCAAACCACATCCATCCTTTCTGATCCTGATAAATATTTTGGATTTGATTATTTGGCAGACCATCTTCTTGTGAAAAAGAATCGAAACTCATTTCATTTTGGGCCGCAAAACCAATGAATCCAATACCGGTAAGAATCAGCAATAAAAATAACATCCCGATAGCTAAATCCGGTCTGTACTTCCTATTCCTATAATTATTAGAAGTGTCCATTTTCCCCCTCCCTTATCGCACACGCGACCGGAGCAAAATAATGCTTATTTTGAAACATTTGCAAATTAAACCGACTGAATCGGGCAACCCCCAATTTTCCGGAAACAATCACACAAAAAACTTTTGAGTATTTTTGCAATCCGGTAGTTCAAATTTAATCAAGAGTGAGCCTGAATGAAAACCGGGTCGGCACAAAACATAACACCCAGAAACACCAATGATTATTGCATATAACGTGAAAAATCAAAACTGATTCCACTAGTAGCACCAAACAATTAACAGTTCGAATAGTTATTGATATTAATTCACTAAATTTAAACTGTTTGAAAAAAGAAACAGCCCCATGAAATATTCAGATAAAAAACATTCGGAATCTCACCCCGGGAAGACCACTGAAAGGAAATTATTCCAAGGCAATGTCCTCCCTGATGGTTTTGAACTGGAAAATAATCCGGAGGCCTTTATCCGCTTTGACAGCGACCGTCGACACACTTACTATTCTGAAAATTTACTATCCCTACTTCAGGCTGAGCCAACAAAAATAATTGGAGAAAGACTCGCTGAAGCCGGCTATTTAAGAGAACTTTCGGAAGAAATTGATCACTTAATTGACTTGGTTTTATTAAGCAGAAAGCCGTTTTTCAACGAATTTTCATTTTTACTTCACAGCAAACCCTTTTGGATCAGCATTGGATTAGCCCCTGAGCGAAATGAGAAAAATGAGGTAATTGCAGTCAACGGAGTCATTCGCGACATCAATACACAAAAGAGAATTGAAAAAGACTACATCTATAAAAAACAACGCTATAAGTTAACGGCCGAAGCTTCGGATTACGGAGTATGGGATTGGATCGTTGCAGATGAAGCCATGCACCTTTCACGCAAATGGAAAGCATTGCTAGGTTATTATCCGGATGAGCTTGAAGATAAGTTTTCTACATGGACAGATCTGATCCACCCGGATGACTATAATCGGGTGAAACGAACGTTCGAAAATTTTCTGAAAAGCAGCGCTTTGATTTTCGAGTCCGAATTTCGGTTAAAGCACAAAGACGGGCTCTACCGCTGGTTTAAATCCCGGGCCGCTGCCCTGCGCGATTCCGCGGGAAATGCTATCCGTGTTTTAGGAACCAACCTCGATATCACCACCGAAAAAAAACACCAGGAGGAATTACGCATGCTTCACCAGGCAATCATGCAAAGTCCGGTGCCGATCGTCATTACGGATCTGGAAGGATACATCGAATTTTTCAACCCGGCCTATTGCAAAATAACCGGCTACCGAAAAGAAGAATTGGTCGGCAAAAAAACCAACATTCAGAAGTCGGGCTATCATCCAACGAGTTTTTATCAAGAACTTTGGGGCACCATCACCTCGGGCAACGAATGGGTGGGCGAATTTAAAAACCGGAATAAAAACGGAAAAGTTTACTGGGAGCTCGCATCCATTTCAAGCCTGAAAGATGAACATGGAATCATCACCAATTACCTGAAGATTTCTGAAGAAATCACTTCATTTAAACGGCTGGAAGAAGACCTGCGCAGATCGCAAAAGCGAACCCGAATTGAAAACCAGTCGCGAACCAATTTCATGGCCAACATGAGCCACGAAATCCGAACCCCAATCAACGGAATCATTGGTTTTTCTGAGTTATTGCAATCAGGCGATTTAACGCCGGATCAACAGTTGCGATATGCTGATATTATTGAAGAAAGCAGTCGGTACTTGCTTTTGCTAATTGACGACATTATCGACATTTCAAAGATCGAAGCCAATGAGCTAAAGGTAAAAAAAGATGCTTGCTCGCTGAAAAACACCTTCACAGAACTTTCTGATCAATTTCAGCAAATGATGGTTCGAAAACAAAAAGAGCAAATTGAAATTCGCTTTCGCAAACCCAAGCTCAAGCATCACGATTTCATTTTTACCGACACCAAACGTTTAAAGCAGATTCTGGTCAATCTGTTTGATAACGCGCTGAAATTTACCGAGAGTGGATACATCGAAATTGGTTACCAACTGCTCAACAAAAACAAGCTGCAATTTTATGTCGAAGATACCGGTCAGGGAATTCCCAAAGACCATTTGAAAACAATTTTCAACCGGACACTTCAGCATGCGCACAGCTTAAAAGACCGCGAAGGTGGTGCCGGACTTGGCTTGGCCATCTCCGACGGCTTGGTCAAACTGCTTGGCGGCTCAATGAATGTCAAGTCCGTTCCAAACAAAGGTTCAATATTCTACTTTACCATCCCCTACGACAAAATAAGTGCACCCAAAAAAGCTGAGCCCAAGAAGACAACGCATGATTACAATTTTGAGAACTGTACCATCCTTATTGCCGAAGATGTTGACTACAACTACGAGTATTTGTTTGAAATTCTGAGGGACACGAAAGCGACTGTGCTTTGGGCTAAAGATGGCATTGACGCCTTAAATCTGTACTCAAAAAACAAGGTCGATCTGATATTGATGGATATTCAAATGCCTGAGATTGATGGCTATCAGGCCACAAGAACCATCCGTCAAACTGATGCCGATATTCCGATTATTGCCCAAACAGCTTACGCCATGAGCGACGAGCACCAAAAATGTCTGGATGCCGGCTGCAACGAAGTACTCAGTAAACCCATAAAAATGAAAGAACTGCTGGATACGCTGTCCAACTATTTAAAATAAAGCAACGCTTTTTGCCGGATTTGATCCTGCTCTTATTAAATTTGAGGCCTATCAAACAAATGCAACATGATCACGGAAAAATTTCCTTCACGCTTGTTGGAAAATGCAGTCAACGAATTTGCCAAACTTCCGGGTATTGGCCGGAAAACAGCACTCAGGCTGGTCCTTCACTTGTTAAAACAGGAAAAATCAGAAGTTGAACTGTTTGGCAACAGTTTGATCCAACTCCGAAACGAAATCAAGCACTGCCAGATTTGCCACAACATCTCGGATGTTGACACCTGCAATATTTGCAGCAATCCGAATCGCCACGCGGAAGAGGTATGTGTGGTTGAAAACATCAAGGATGTGATGGCTATCGAAAACACCCAACAGTTTTCGGGCCTTTACCATGTGCTTGGCGGAATCATCTCGCCAATGGATGGAGTTGGACCGTCGGATCTGGAAGTCAACTCGCTGATTGAACGGGTAAAGAGCGGCACAGTGAAAGAAGTGGTATTGGCTCTGAGTACAACCATGGAAGGCGACACCACCAATTTTTTCATTTACAAGAAGCTGAAAGAATTAAACGTTAAAATATCAACCTTGGCCCGAGGAGTTTCCATTGGCGACGAACTGGAATATGCCGATGAAATTACTTTAGGGCGATCAATCAAAAACCGGCTCGACTTTGAAAGCACCTTATCGCAGTGAGGCAATTCATACTTGATTTGTTGGCTACCTGATCACGCAATAAAACTGGAATATTTCAACCATGACCAATCCCTAATCAACGAATGATCAATCACCGTCCGCCAATAAAACTCTCCGTTGTCATTGTCAACTATAATGTCAGATATTTTCTGGAGCAATGCCTGCATGCCGCCCAGAAAGCCTGCACCTCGCTCGATGCGGAGATTTTTGTGGTTGACAACAATTCGGTTGATGGCTCATGTCAGTTGGTGCGTGAAAAATTTCCCGAGGTAACACTGATTACAAACCATGAAAATAAGGGCTTTTCAAAAGCCAATAACCAAGCCATCCGGCAAGCCAAAGGCGAATACGTGTTATTGCTCAATCCAGATACCATTGTTGAAGAAGACAGCTTTGAGAAGTGCCTCCGATTTATGGACGAACATCCGGAAGCGAGTGGGCTGGGCGTGAAAATGATCGATGGAAAGGGACATTTCCTGCCTGAATCGAAACGCGGCCTGCCAACTCCAAGGGTCGCCTTTTACAAAATTTTTGGTTTGTCCAGCCTGTTTAGCCGCTCTAAACATTTTGCCCGCTACTACCTCGGACACCTGGACAAAGACCAAACCCACGAAGTGGATGTCTTAGCAGGGGCATTCATGATGCTGCGGCGCTCGGTGTTAAACGAAGTTGGCTTGTTGGATGAAGCTTTTTTCATGTATGGCGAAGACATTGACCTTTCGTATCGAATGACCCAGGCGGGCTTCAAAAACTATTATTTTGCCGGTACCACCATCATCCATTACAAAGGCGAGAGCACCAAAAAAGGCAGCATCAACTATGTGAAAATCTTTTATCAGGCGATGATCATTTTTGCCCGAAAACACTTTTCAGAGGGTCGCGCTGATCTGTTCGCCATGCTGATCAACCTGGCCATCTATTTTCGGGCTTTACTGGCCGTACTCAGCCGAATAGCCAAAGCAGCTTTGTTTCCAATCGTCGACATCCTGCTAATTTTTATTGGCTTTCTGTGGTTGTTGCCCTACTGGGAAAAGCTGAACTACACGCCGCATTATTATCCTTCAGCCTTTCTGCATCTGGTTGTGCCTTTTTATATTTTGATCTGGATTTCGAGCATTTGGATCGCGGGCGGATACGACAAACCAATCAAAGTCCTCCAGCTTTTTAAGGGGATCGTTTGGGGAACCATTGGCATTTTGATCTTCCATTCGCTGGCTCCCGAGAGCCTGCGATTTTCAAGGGCACTCATCGTTTTGGGTTCCGTCTGGGTAATGATCAGTCTGCTAAGCTATCGCTATCTGCTCAGTCACAGCCATCCGCAACAAGCCCACTTTGACCGAACCCGGGAGAAACGGGTCATTATCATTTCCAATCCAGATGAAGCGTTGCGCATCAGCCAGCTAATACAGCACTCGCATCTGAAAATCGATATCGTGGGAATTGTTCAGCCCAATAACAACAGCACCCGCGACAATTTCCTGGGAAACCTGGGTCAGCTTGATGATATCATTCGAATCCACAAGATTGAGGAACTTATTTTTAGCGCAAATGATTTGCCCTCGCAGCAAATTATAAAAACCATGCTCGATTTAAGCAAATTGAACGTCGAATATAAAATTGCACCCCCGGAAAGTTTATCCATCATTGGAAGCAACTCGATCGATACAACCGGCGACCTTTACCTGGTTGAGATGAATGCCATCACAAATGGAAACAACCTGCGCCGTAAACGCCTGTTCGACTTGGTTGGTAGCCTGATTTTCCTATTGACCTATCCACTCATCTGCTGGAAGGTTCGGGACAAGGCGATATTTTTCACCAATATTTTCAAAGTGCTTTTCGGCTCAAAAAGTTGGGTTGGCCTCGCCCTAAACAACAAAAGAAACGTTGAACTTCCGAAACTAAAAGTCGGAGTACTGACGCCCGCCGATAAATTTAAAGGTGAACTTTCTGAATCAGAAATAAATAAGATTAACATGGTCTATGCAAAAAATTATAGCATCGCGCAGGATGCGCTCATTATTTTGCATGGCTGGAAAAACCTGGGACGATGACTTTAAAGAAACTGGCACACGGACAAATCAAGTTTCGGCCATTGGAGCCGGAAGATCTCGAAATTATTTACCATTGGGAAAATGATCCTGAAATTTGGCAGGTAAGCAACACGCTGACTCCATTTTCACGCTATATTTTGAAACAATATATCGAAGCGTCTCATCGCGATATTTTCGACACCAAACAACTCCGATTGATGATTGAAGACTCGACTGGTCGCGCAGTTGGCGCAATTGACTTGTTTGACTTTGATCCGTTTCACCAGCGGGCCGGCATCGGCATCCTAATTCACAATCAAGACGATCAGGGGAAAGGACTGGCAACCGACGCTTTACGCCTGATGTCTTTATATGCTACTGAAGTATTGGGACTGCACCAGTTGTATGCCAACATCACGGTCGACAATCAAACTAGTATTCACTTGTTCAAGAAAATTGGTTTTGAATGCGTGGGAAGGAAAAAAGACTGGATTAAAACTTCTGGTGGCTGGCTCGACGAGGAACTTTTCCAACTCATGCTAAAATAGCTGATTAAATAACGGGATTTCCTTCAAAAAAACGTACGATTGTTTCTCCAGATCAATAAAACAACAGTAGTGGTTTAATCCGTTCGAAACAATCAGGTACGGAACCTGAAAAGTCATATTGTAGCGGGTAATCTGATCAAACGTCCGCTGCGTGACTTTTACCGATGGCGCTTTGAATTCTACTAAAATTAATGGTTTCCCGGTCCGGTCATAAACCAGCAAATCGGCCCGAAACTGATTTTGATTAATCTTCAGGCCCGTTTCAATGGCCATCAGCGAGGCGGGAAATTGTTTTTCACCAATTAAATATTGAATAAAATTCTGTCTCACCCACTCTTCCGGAGTAAGGACAACCAGCTTCCTTCGGATTTCATCAAATATCAAATTTTTGCCATCTTGCTGGTCGATACGAAACGGATATGTTGGTAAATTTAATTGGGTAAACATATTTAGCTGACGCAAAATTGTATTTTTGTAAAACCTTGCTACGGAACGAAGTTCACGCAGACTGATTTTCGTTCAAAAGTGCAAAAAAAAATCTTCTCCCGATGAAAACGAAAAAGGAAATTGTTGATAATTGGCTGCCCCGCTATACCGGACGCAAACTGGAAGACTTTGCTGATTACATTCTGCTAACCAACTTTCAACTCTATGTCGAAATGTTTGCCAAGCAGTTTACTGTGCCCATCTTGGGGATTAACCAAAATATGCCCAACGCCTCGAATGGTGACATTACCATCATCAACTTTGGCATGGGAAGCCCAAATGCTGCAACAATCATGGATCTGCTAAGTGCCATCAAACCCGAAGCCGTTTTGTTTTTGGGGAAATGCGGAGGCCTCAAGCGGAAAAATAAATTGGGTGATTTGATCCTTCCCATTGCCGCAATCCGCAGCGATGGTACCTCGGACGATTATTTGCCGCCTGAAATTCCTGCGCTCCCGGCCTTCAGCTTGCAGCGTGCCGTTTCAAGCGCCATTCGGGAAAGCAGGATGGATTACTGGACAGGTGTCGTGTATACCACCAATAAGCGTGTTTGGGAGTATGATGCCCGATTTAAAAAGTATCTTTATAAAACCCGGGCTATGGCCATCGACATGGAAACGGCAACTATTTTCACGGTTGGTTTTGCCAACCAAATACCAACGGGGGCGTTACTTTTGGTTTCGGATCAACCCATGATTTCGACGGGGATAAAAACAGAAGCCAGCGACAAAACCGTGACTACGAACTTTGTTGAAAACCACGTAAAAGTTGGCATCGATGCCCTGATGGAAATTAAAAATAATGGACGGTCAGTTAAACATTTACGATTTTAAACGTTCAAGAAGACTATGGATTATCAAGATATATTAGTTAACCTGAAGAAGAAAATCTACCATCCCGTTTACTTTTTGATGGGAGAAGAAAGTTATTTCATCAATCAGATTACAGATTATATTAGCAAAAATGTGCTGACGGATGCCGAGAAAAGCTTCAACCAGCATGTTTTGTATGGAAAGGATACGGACGTAAATACGATTATTACCCACGCCCGGCGATTTCCTATGATGGCTAACCACCAGGTTGTGGTGGTGAAAGAGGCCCAAAACATCAAAAAAATTGAAGATCTCGAAGCTTACATCAAGGCGCCGCTGACGTCAACCATACTAGTGATCAATTACAAATACAAAACCATCGATAAGCGCAAGAGCTTTGCCAAACAACTGGCGAAGAGTTGTGTGCTTTTTGAGTCGAAGAAGATCTACGAGAACAAGCTCCCTGCCTGGATCAACAGTTATCTTTCGGCTCATAATTATAGTATTGCACCGCAGGCGGCAGCCATGTTGGCCGAATACTTGGGAACCGATCTCAGCAAAGTATCCAATGAGCTCAACAAGCTTATTATCTCTTTGCCCGAAGGAACAAAAATCGCTCCCGAACATATTGAGAAGAACATTGGAATCAGCAAAGATTACAACATTTTTGAGCTTCAGAACGCATTGTCGGAACGAAACGTTTTGAAAAGCAACCAGATTATCAATTATTTTGCAGCCAACCCCTCTTCCAACCCGATTACACGCACCATTGCGAGCTTGTACTACTATTTCATGAAAATCCTGACTTTGCACTTTCTAACGGACAAGTCACCCAATGCTGTTGCTTCAGCACTGCAGGTCGCTCCATTTTTTGTCCGATCATATATGGATGCAGCCAAAGTGTACAATCCGAAAAAGCTGGTTGCCATCATGGAAATTTTACGCGAATACGACATGAAATCAAAGGGTTTTGGCAATGTGTCTACTTCAGCCGGCGACCTTCAGAAGGAAATGATTTATAAAATTTTACACTAGAATAAATAAGCATGACAATAATTATCATTGCCATTACGGCACTTGTTTCCATCATTACTTTTAGCCGGCCCGACCTGATGGATAAACTCCAGTTTAACGCCAGCAAAGTAGTTCATAAGCAAGAGTATTACCGCCTTTTCTCACACGGGTTTGTGCATGCTAACTGGGAACACCTCATTGTAAACATGATTGTTTTGTTCTCTTTTGGACGTGCCATTGAAATGTATTTTGAATATGGGTTTGGTCGAATGGCAAATGCCTATTTTCTCATTTTGTATTTTGGAGGAATGCTCGTTTCCAACATTTATGCCTTGTATAAACACCGGAATAACTTCTATTACAATGCTGTGGGCGCTTCAGGTGCCGTTTCAGCCGTTTTATTTGCAGCCATCTTTTTTGAGCCTTGGAATAAAATCTATTTTTTCGGCGTTCTGCCTGTTCCGGGAATTGTTTTCGCCGGGCTATACTTGGCCTACTCATACTACATGGGCCGGAAACAAAACGACAATGTGGCTCACGATGCCCATTTTCTGGGAGCGGTTTTTGGCTTTATATTCCCCATTCTACTCAACAGCAGCCTGTTTCAACGCTTTATGGACAAGCTATTTATGGTGATTTAGGATTCAGGAAAAATTTGCCTGTCAGGAAGATTTCCTTCGCCACCATGCGTCTTAATCGAAAATAATTGAATAAAATGTCCGACAGCTTTCTTTTAATTGACGGCCAATTCTGTCACAATTCGGAGCAGCAATTTGCAGTCAGCCTGTTTGAAGGGCTGATTTTCGAGGAACACATTCGTGCTGTTCGCAACCTGATGCCATTTTGGGACCAACACCTGGATTTGATGGCGCTGAAGTTGAAGTTATTTAACCAGCCAGTCCCCCAATTTCTGGCGTCCAGGGGAAAGGAACTGAAACGGCAAATTGAACGTACCCTGGTAAAAAACAAATTGTTTCGAAGCGCCTTGGTGTGTATCTATTTTATTCAAAACGAGAACGGGATTTCTTGCCTCATCAAAACCAATGCGATAGACGCAGTGAACTACCTGCTCAACCAAACGGGGCTAAAAGTTGGTCTGTTCGATAAGATTTCAAAAGGGATATCGCCATTGTCTTCGCTGGATCTGGGATCGGCACCATTATGGAAGATTGTGAATGCTGAATTGAAAACCTCACCCTTTGACGAACTGCTTCTCATGAATAACCAGGCATCTATTGTGGAAGCGCCATCAAAAAATATTTATGCCCTCAAAAAAAATACATTGCTAACTCCAGCCCCAGAAACCGGTGCCTACATGGATATCAGCCAGCAAAAAATTCAACAGATTAGTGAACGATTGAAGATTGAGCTGCAATTTGCCATTCATATGGATGAAAAAATACTTTTAGAGGCTGATGAGCTTTTTTTGGTAAATTCAATTGATGGGATTCGCTGGATCAAGGCGTTCAGAACTAAGCGATACTTCAACAAGGGAGTCAAGAAAATCTATCACGAATGGAATAGATTACTGCTAATTTAGCGAGGGGTTTTCCGGAAAATTTTCCCATAGAATATATTTGCCTCCTATATCGCGCACAGCCTGCACCCACATACTTTTAGGTTTGCGGTCGACCATGACCAGATTTTCTTTAATTTCAGAAACCAACCAGGAATTCTCTTTTATTTCCTCCTCCAGTTGGCCATTGTCCCAACCCGAATACCCCAGGAAAAAACGAATTTGGTCAGGCAAAATCAATCCGTCACGAATGAGTCTTTTCACTTCATCAAAGTCGCCTCCCCAGTACATGTTGTCTTTTACATGAATGCTTCCAGGGATTAATTGCCCAAGGGAATGGATAAAATAAATGGTATCGGTGCTCACCGGACCTCCGATATAAACTTCAGCATCAAAATCAGGAAAATCACCCAAAATTTCATTTACCGGATAGTCAATCTTCTTGTTCAAAATAAAACCAATCGCCCCCTTGTCGCTATGAGCGACCAACAACACAATCGAGCGGTTAAAATAGCTCCCTGGAAGGAATGGCTCAGCAATCAGGATTCTTCCTTTTTCGGGTGCTACGTGATTGCTTTCAATTTTAAACAGATTGGTATCCAAGTTCATAATTGTCGAAATTCTGATTCAATTTATGAAAAAACAACCAGTAATCAAACACGTTTTTTGTATTTGCAAAAATTAAGCCGAGTTTTCACAGCCATTTCGCACCTCGTTGGTGAAAAGACAGACAGAATTTAATCCGGGAAAACGATTGATGTTTAATCCTGCTCTACAATCAGGAAAACGTCTTCGTTCTCCTTTCTCATCAAAAACTCCTCTCGGGCAAATTTCTCCAGGTTAGTCAGGTTGGTTTGAAGTTCTTGGATTTTGCGCTTATCTGAAACAATTTTATTTCTCAAATACGACTCCTGTTCCGTGAGCTGAATCAGTTTCCGCTTATTATTAAAATGCTGCAACATGCTGTTCTCTTCATCAAAGAAGCCAACCCACAACACGAACAAGGCCAATACGATTCCGTATTTTGTTCGTAGCCGGGCCCAGATAAATGACAACACTGTTTTCATTGCTTCAAATTTCTCTTCTCACAAAAGTAGCGGATATTCATCCAAAAAAAAAGGAGATGAACGAAATCATCTCCTTAAATTATTACATCTGGGCTTTTTATTCGTTATCCGGCTGGAAACTTGGATACATATAATCGAGTGGTGGCACAAAGTTCTCTTTGATTGTCCGAATGGAAGTCCATCGCAGAAAATTAAATACTGAACCCGCTTTATCATTCGTACCTGACCCACGAGCACCACCAAAGGGCTGCTGCCCAACAACTGCGCCTGTTGGTTTGTCATTGATATAAAAATTACCGGCAGCATTTTCCAATCGCTTAGTGATTTTTTCGATATTGTAGCGGTTTTGCGACATAACAGCCCCGGTTAAGGCATAAATTGACGATTGATCCAAAATGGTTAATGTTTCATCCATTTTCTCATCGTCATACACATAAACAGTCAGCACCGGCCCAAACAATTCTTCAACCATCGTTTCGTAATCCGGTCTTTTGGCAACAATCACCGTTGGCTCAATAAAATAGCCAACCGACTTATCACAGTTTCCGCCGAAAATCACCTCAGCATCTTCATCTGACTTCGCACGGTCGATGAAACCAGCCAACTTATCAAACGACGACTCATCAATTACCGCGTTAACAAAGTTGGTGAAATCTTCAGGTGGTCCCATTTTAACCGTGGCAAGCGCTTTTCCAACCCGCTCTTTCACGTCATCCCAAATACTTTCGGGCACATAGCAACGCGAAGCCGCTGAACATTTTTGACCTTGATATTCGAAAGCACCGCGAACCATGGCAATGGCGAGCGCCTGCCGGTTAACGGTATTGTCTGCAAAAATAAAGTCTTTACCTCCGGTTTCACCGACAATGCGTGGGTACGATTTATATTTATAAATATTTTCGCCAATTGTTTTCCAGATTCCCTGGAATACACCGGTTGATCCTGTAAAGTGAATTCCGGCAAACTCCGGATGCTCAAAAACGACTTTGGCAGCAACCGGCCCTGAAACATAAACCAGATTGATAACACCTTCAGGCAATCCGGCTTCCTGTAAAATCTCCATAATAACAGCGGCTGAGTAAATAGCCGTTTTCGAAGGTTTCCAGACGGCCACGTTCCCCATCATTGCAGGAGCCACAGGTAAATTGCCCGCTATTGAAGTGAAATTAAACGGAGTCAGCGCAAAGACAAAGCCCTCCAATGGTCGAAATTCGTTGTAATTCCAGATTCCGGGGGCCGACTCAGGTTGCATCTTGTAAATGTCCGTCATACATTTTACACCAAACCGGTAAAAATCAGCCAGTTCGCAGGCCGCATCAATTTCAGCCTGAAAAGCATTCTTTGACTGGCCCAACATGGTGGCTGCATTCAATTTATCACGGTAGGGTCCGGCCAGCAAATCGGCGGCTTTCAAAAAAATGGAAGCCCGGTGTTGCCAGCTCATGGCCGCCCACTTTTCGCGTGCATCCAATGCCGAATCGATAGCCATTTGCACGTGCGATTCATCACCCTGATAATAATACCCTAAGGTATGTTTGATTTCGTGCGGAGGAGCAATCCGGATCCGCCGGTCCGTGGTTACTTCCCGGCCTCCGATGATCATCGGAATTTCAACTTCAGAATTGCGAAGTTCAGCTATTTTTGCTTTTAGCGAAGCTCGCTCCGGAGATCCGGGAGCATAACTTTTAACCGGTTCATTTTTAGCAACCGGCACGTTAAAAAAACCTTTTGGCATAACAACTTATTTTAAATTTTTTCTGGTATTCCCTTTAGAAACAAAACTATAGAATCAGAAAGAGCTTTTTACTAATAAATATCAGTTTTAAAAAAAGAGCCAACTATATCCCCTCCAAAACCTATTCTCACCTAAAAATTACTATATTTAGTGCGTTTTTAAACGGCACCAATTTTTCATGCTAAAAGCAATTTACCACTTCATTACAAAGCCCTATCTGCTTGAAACAGGTGAAGATAAACGAAAAGTAACCGGCCTTCACATCCTTCTATTTTTAGGGCTACTCTATGCATTAATTGACTTAATGCTTTCCCTTTTGGGCTTTCAGATTAACGAATGTATTCCGGGAAATGTCTCTTTACTAACAATAAGTCTTATTGGATTATATTGCCTTCGCAATGCCCGACCAAACTGTGCTGTCAGCACGATTTTCATGCTTCCACTGGTCATCTACTTCTTTTATATATCGGCCCACTATGCTACTCATCCCGTAAAGAGCAGTATTCCATATACGATGTGGTCATTGGTTCCGGGCTTTTTATTTCTACTCCTTTTCAGTCGAAAAAACGAGAAAAACCTCCTCTTGTATTTTGGAATCAGCTTATTAACTATTGCGTTTCATTTATATCAGGCAGAACGGCTTAAAGATGCTTTATCGCTGTATTGGCCCACACCGGAGCTCATCCTAAATCCGTTCATAACGATTTCACTGACGTTTATCGCTACTTTTCTGGTTGCTGTAAATTTTGAATTGAATCTGAAGGAATTGCGAACAAGAGTGCTGAAAACCGACCAACAAATCAATAGGACTGTCAAGTCTTTTCAGCAAGGCGTACTGCTCGTGCAACTGGAACAAGATGAAATGAATAACCCTACCGGATTAAAAATTTTGAAAACCAATCCGGCCTTTCAAAAAATGTTTAAAGTGAATTCACGCGAATTACATCAAGTGAACGCTGATGTAGTTTTTCCAAAAGTTTTTCGTAACTCATTCGACTGGAATAATTATTACCTGCACACAAAAAACAGGCAGCGCACCGAGCTTTACGTTGAACATCTGGAGAAGTGGTTTGAAGTTTTCTCTCTGCAACCAGCTCCAGATCAAATCGCCAGTATTTTTTACGACATCACCTCACAACGCCACATCATTGATTCGTTGCAGGAAAGCCGCAAACGATACAAAGTACTGCTTGAAGCCATTCCCGATATCTTTTTCATTATCGACAAGGATGGAGTTTACATGGATTTTGTGATTAAGGAATCCGAAATCCTACAGATTAATGCCGACGATATTATTGGAAACTCAATCTTTGAAGTAGGTTTTTCCGAAAAAATGTCACGCAAAATTTTTCAATGTATTCAGGATGCGATTAACCGCGACTCTATTGAAACCATTGAATATGCGCTGGAAGTTAAGAAAGGGACGGCCATGTTTGAAATGCGGATTGCACGCCTGGATGACAATTCGGTGATCTCAATTGCACGTGATATTACCAAACGGAAAATTGCGGAAATACGGTTGGAAGAAGCCAAACTGAAAGCCGAAGAGGCCGATCAGCTAAAATCAGCTTTTCTGGCCAACATCTCACACGAGATTCGTACACCGATGAATGCCATCATTGGTTTTTCAAAAATGGTTGGATCACCCGATTTCGATATGGAAGAGAAAGACCGCTTCATCGACATTATTATCAGTAATGGAAAGTTGCTCATGGAGATGATTAACGACATGATCAGCCTGTCAAAAATTGAGAGCAACCAGGTGAAAGTGAAGGAAGGTTTCTGCAAAGTGAACGACCTGATGGTTGAACTCTACCGGCAATACAGCTTTGATCTGACTTCAAAGCCAATCCGGTTGAAACTAAACAACCAAAATGCCAACCCAAAGTTTGGCGTTACAACGGACAAATACCTGCTGGAAGAAATTCTGAGAAAATTACTTGATAACGCTGTGAAATTTACCAACCAAGGCGAAATTGAATTTGGCTATAAAATGAAAGGAAAAGACCGACTCTTGTTTTTTGTCAAAGACACCGGCATAGGCATCGATATTGAGCAGATAAAACGAATCTTTGAACGGTTCCACCAAATCGACAATAAAACGACGCGCAAGTACGAAGGGACGGGATTAGGCTTGGCGATTGCCCAACACTACAGCCTGCTGCTTGGAGGTAAGATTGAGGTGAGTTCAGCCATTGACAAGGGCTCCGAGTTCTACTTCAGTATTCCATTTAAAAACGGCGATGGCACCCTCCAGGTACTCCGCTAAAAATCAGCATTCAAAATCTGGTAACCAACCAACTGATCATATCTCCCCGACATTCCCCGGTAATACACAAACACCTGGTACTCATTTTCAGTCTCGTAGTGACTTCCTTCGATCACGGTTTCGTCGGCCTTTAATGCGCCTTCAGGAACATACACATATTGATAATTGTAATATCCCTGCTTCAGCAACAGGGTGAGCTCGTAGGTTGCCTGCTCGTAGTTCCAACTCATTTCGTTGCTTTTGTTCGCGTTCCAATCAGTTAAAGCACCCATGACATTGACTGTTCCACCAACCAGTTGCGCTTCGAGCGGCAACGTGAAATGGACAAAAAAGTAGTCACTCTCGGTGTCATAATCCTCTACCCGATCCTGGCTTTCAACAACAAAATTGCCGTTCATTTCGCGGTAGCCAAAGTATTTTTTGTTCGACCTCACTTGATCTGGCTGAAGAGTTACATGATAATAGGGCCGGTGAAAGCTGGTCTCCAGAACATTTTCGCCATTATAGCGGCGGGTACGAATGTCGAAATAGCGGTATTCGTTTCCACCCGGAAAAACATTCTCCTTATCGTAATCATACACCAGCTCATTGTCGCGGATAAAAAGTGGCTTCAGATCGCGGATCGCCGTATCCCATCGCCGGTTTTTCATCACCACCACCTTTACCTCGTCACGCGGATTGACCAACCGCAAGACAGGATGGTTAATCGTAAAATCGACTTCCTGGTTGTCGCCCTTAAACGGATCGAAAGTGGCGCGTTTCACAGTGCCGGTAACATTCACTTTTTGATCGAGCACATGAAACCGGCGGGTTAGCACCAGGTTCTCTTTGTCTCCTTCTTCATAAACCACCAACACGTAATTCCCCGAACGCGTTGGCTGAACCTTCTCATTCGGAATTTCAATCCGGTAATTGATATATGTCATCGTCGTATTAAAACTAGGTGCGTAATCGTCCACCGGATTGTCGTAAAAACCTTCCAAATATTCATTCTGCAATATGAAGGATTCGTTCCAGTCAGCATCACAATGAATGAGTGTGTAATAATAATTTTTAGGTTCGCCTGACAAGTCATCAAACTTAAAAATAAGTCCGCCCGGTGCTCCCAATTCATAAACAGGGTGGCTCAATTCAAAGCCTTCACGGTGGGATTGCACCGATTTTATGTCTTCTCTGAAAACCGCATTCTGGTAATAATATTCACTCCCCTCTTGCGCCAATGGGCTTAACGTAAAAATAACACCAGCGATTATGATTGTCAGACGAAAAAAAACCTTCATTTGTTTTATCTTTTTTACGTGCGTTTAAACATTTCAGAGCCCAACACTCCTCCTCGGCGCGTTTATCCAAACTTGTTAACGATTAAACGTATATAAATATTTCTATTCGTGTAAGTTTGTGAAACAAAGATTGGGAAAAGTTTTTAAAATATGTACTTTTGCCAGCCTAAATAATAACCACAACAAGGGATTACAATGTCAAAGCATTTTAAATTGAAACGCGGATTCAATATCCGGTTGAAAGGAGCTGCTGAAGCGGTTCTGGAGGATGCTCCCGCACCAAAATCAGTCGCCCTTAAGCCAACTGATTTTCCAGGCTTGACTCCGAAGTTAAGCGTAAAAGCTGATACCCCGGTAAAAGCTGGTGATGCCCTCTTCTTCGACAAATACAACCCTGAAATTTTATTTACCTCTCCCGTTAGTGGAACGGTACATGCCGTGAATCGTGGAGAACGACGCAAAATTTTAGAGATTGTTGTTGAACCTGACGGGAAAAACCAGCACTGTGAGTTTACCAAAGCTGATCCGTCCAAGCTGTCTCGTGAGGAGATTCGTGACCAACTGCTTAAGAGCGGTTTATGGCCGTTCCTCAAACAACGTCCGTACGGAATTTTGGCAAAACCATCGGTTGTGCCGAACAACATTGTTATTTCAGCATTTGATTCGGCGCCACTTGCTGCTGATTTTGACTTTCTGTTTTCAAAGGAAAAATCAGCACTTCAAACCGGAATTGATGCCGTCAAGAAGCTGACCGACGGGAAAGTTTACCTGGGACTTTCTCCCAAGCAATCATCCGGCGTTTTCGCTTCGTTAAAAAATGTTGAGACCAATACTTTTGAAGGTCCTCATCCAGCAGGAAATGCAGGCATCCAGATCAGCAGAATCTGTCCGATCGGGAAATCCGACATCATCTGGACCTTGAGCCCGCAAGCACTGGTATTTATCGGCCGCTTATTCGAAACTGGCAAGCTGGACCTCAGTAAAACCATTGCGTTGACTGGTTCGGAAGTGAAAGCACCAAAATACTACAAAACGATCCACGGCACCCTTCTGACAGGTCTGTTGAAAGGCGAAACAAAAAATGAGGTAAACCAACGGATTATCAGCGGAAACGTATTGACGGGAACCAAAGTTGATACCGATGGCTACCTGGGGTATTTTGATCAGCAAATTACTGTTATCCCCGAAGGAGATGAGTACGAGTTTATGGGATGGGCCGCCCCGGGAGTTGATAAATTTTCGGCGAGCAAAGCATTCTTCTCTAAATTATTTCCAAAGAAAGAATATGTATTGAATGCCAATCTGCACGGCGGAGAACGAGCTTTTGTCCTTTCCGGTCAATACGAAAAATTCCTTCCAATGGATATTCTGCCGGTTCACTTGCTCAAATCAATCTTAGTCAACGACATTGACAAGATGGAACAACTGGGTATTTACGAATTGGTTGAAGAAGATCTGGCACTTTGCGAATATGCCTGTACATCAAAAATCAAAGTACAGGAAATCCTGCGCGAAGGGATCAACTCGATGATTAAAGAACTGGGATAACCGAAAGTGTTGCTTGAAACAAAATAGATAATTCAATGAAAGCGTTAAGAAACTTTTTTGAAAAGACGAAGCCACATGTACAGAAAGGCGCCAAATACCACTGGCTGCATTCTACGCATGATGCGTTCTTTACTTTGGCCTTCGTTCAGAAAGATACCTCCAAATCAGGAACTCATGTTCATGATTATATTGATTTGAAACGGACCATGGGAATCGTGGTCATGGCTCTTGTCCCAGCATTGTTGATGGGAATGTACAACATTGGCTACCAGCATTTCGGCGCACTTGGCCAACTGGAAACCGCTGCCTTCTTCGACATGTTCCTTTTTGGACTGTGGAAAGTATTGCCGGTAATCATTGTTTCGTATGGCGTTGGTCTGGGTATTGAATTCATTTTCGCCCAGTTTCGTGGTCACGAGGTAAACGAAGGATTTCTGGTCTCCGGAATGTTAATTCCGTTGATCATGCCTATCAACACGCCCCTTTGGATGATCGGAGTAGCCACCGCATTTGCTGTAATCTTCGGCAAGGAAGTATTTGGAGGAACCGGAATGAACATTTGGAACCCGGCACTGGTTGCCCGGGCCTTCGTGTTCTTTGCCTATCCGGCCCAAATGTCGGGCGACTCGGTATGGATTTCAGCTAGCGGCGTGGATAAAATGGCCGATGGATTTACAGGCGCGACTCCGATGGCCGAAGCGGTTTTGGGGAATACCGACCTGAATGTTTGGAATGCCTTTATTGGCCTGATTCCCGGTTCAATCGGAGAAACATCGACTTTGGCCATTCTCATCGGAGCTGCTATTCTGCTTATCACTGGCATTGGCAACTGGAAAATCATGCTTTCCAGCGTATTGGGTGGTCTGTTTATGGGTATTCTACTGAATATTTTTGCGGTCAACGCGTATATGGCGATGCCTTTCTGGGAGCACCTGATTATAGGGGGTTTTGCCTTTGGAGCTGTTTTTATGGCTACTGATCCGGTATCGGCCGCACAAACGGACCGCGGCAAATGGATTTACGGATTCCTGATTGGCTTACTGGCCATCCTGATTCGAGTGGTAAATCCAGCCTACCCGGAAGGAATGATGTTGGCCATCCTGCTGATGAATACCTTTGCTCCGCTGATTGACCACTATGTCATCCAGGGAAATATCAAACGTCGTTTAAAACGAGTTCAACAGAGCGCTTAATCCCTTAAAGAAGAAGAAAATGGATAGGAACAGTAATGTTTACACATTTATATACGCATCAGGAATGGTTATCTTGGTTGCTGCCATTCTTTCGGTGGCTGCCATCAGCTTAAAACCATTTCAAGATAAAAATATTGAAGTCGAAAAGAAGCAGAATATTCTGGCTTCGGTCAATATTACAACTGATGTAAAAAACGCGGAAGAAGTTTACGCCGAAAAAATTGTGAATAGCTACGTCGTCAACTCCAAAGGAGAAAAAGTTGAAGGTAACGCGTTTACGATTGATTTGAAAAAAGAACGTGCCAAACCGGTAGAAGAACAACTGCTACCAGTTTTTGAATGTCAGGTTGACGGTGGTGTAAAGTATATTTTGCCTCTCCGTGGAGCAGGTCTTTGGGGACCAATCTGGGGCTATCTTTCGTTGGAAAATAACATGTCAACCATATACGGTGCTTCATTCGACCACCAGGGTGAAACTCCTGGTCTGGGTGCTGAAATAGCCACCGCCAATTTTCAAGACCAATTTAAAGGCAAGGAAATTTACGATAACGGCAAATTGGTTTCCGTGATTGTAGCCAAGTCAAACGAAACAGCTCCGCCGAAGCACCGGGTTGATGGAATTTCAGGAGGAACGATTACTTCAAAAGGATTGGAGAAAATGCTTTTGGATGACTTGAACGCCTACAGTGCTTTTTTGAACCAGAAAAAATAGAAGAAAATGAGTGATAGAGAACCTTTATTTTCAAAGAAGAATCTGAAGCTGCTGAGCGATCCAATAAACAGCAGTAACCCCATTACGGTTCAGATACTTGGGATTTGTTCGGCTTTAGCCGTTACAGCACAACTCAAACCATCCTTAGTGATGTCGCTGTCGGTAGTCGCCGTACTTGCTTTTGCCAATGTGATTATTTCACTGCTCAGAAATACCATTCCCAACCGCATCCGGATTATTGTGCAGCTGGTTGTCATTGCCGCCTTGGTAATCTTGGTTGACCAGGTGCTAAAGGCTTTTGTATACGATGTCAGTAAGCAATTGTCGGTATTTGTGGGCCTGATTATTACTAACTGTATTATCATGGGACGCCTGGAGGCCTTTGCCTTGGGAAACAAGCCCTGGCCTGCATTTTTGGATGGTATTGGCAATGGCGCCGGTTATGGTGTCATCCTGGTTATCGTTGGATTTGTCCGCGAACTTTTTGGCTCAGGAAGCATTTGGGGATATAACATTATCCCTTCCAGCTGGTACATTGCGAATGGTGGTTTTTATGCCAACAACGGAATGATGATTCTGCCTCCGATGGCGCTGATTACCATTGGTGTAATTATTTGGGTTCAGCGTAGCCGAAACCGTAAACTGATTGAAGATTAATCCGCTAAAAAAAAGAAATTATGGAAAACCTGATAAATATATTCATTAAATCCATTTTTATTGAGAACATGATTTTTGCCTACTTCCTGGGCATGTGTTCTTACCTGGCGGTATCCAAATCGGTTAAAACGGCTACCGGCCTTGGATTGGCTGTCATCTTCGTATTAGGAATTACAGTCCCTGTGGATTATTTGCTCGAAAACTACGTGCTGAAGGAAGGGGCCTTAAATTGGTTGAGCCCGACTTTCGCAGAAGTTGACCTGAGCTTCCTGAGCTTCATCATGTTCATTGCCGTCATTGCATCCATGGTTCAGCTTGTAGAAATGATCGTTGAAAAATTCGCCCCGGTACTGTACACGCAGCTTGGTATCTTTTTACCCTTGATTGCAGTAAACTGCGCCATCCTTGGGGGATCGTTATTCATGCAGCAGAAAGCATTTCTCAATATCGGTGAAGCCTCTGTTTACGGGCTCGGGTCCGGCGTTGGCTGGTTTCTGGCTATTGTAGGTATTGCTGCAATTCGCGAAAAAATTGAGTATTCGCATGTTCCAGCTCCCCTGAAAGGTCTTGGAATTACATTTATTGTGACCGGTTTGATGGGATTGGCCTTCATGGGATTCATGGGAATAAAACTATAATCAGATAAAAACTCTTAACAATGATATTTTTAGCAACTCAAACGACAGTCGTTATTACCAGTATCGCTGTTTTCCTGTTGATGGTGATTCTGCTGGTATCGATCTTGCTGTACGCGAAAAAGAAACTGATGCCCTCGGGAATCGTCAAGGTTGATATCAACAAGGGAGATAAGGTTATTGAAACCAACCCCGGCGACACTTTGCTGACCACCCTTGGTAACAACAAGATTTTCCTTCCTTCCGCTTGTGGCGGTGGTGGTACTTGTGCCATGTGCCGCTGCCAGGTTGTCGATGGCGGAGGTTCCATTCTTCCCACTGAAACAGGCTATTTCACCCGAAAAGAGCAAAACGACAACTGGCGTCTGGCTTGTCAGGTGAAAGTAAAGGAAGACATGGAACTGAAGATTCCCCAGGAAATCATGGGAATTAAGAAGTGGGAATGCGAAGTGGTTTCGAACAAAAACGTGGCTACCTACATCAAGGAGTTTGTGGTTCGTTTGCCCGAAGGTGAAAACCTTGATTTCAAATCAGGTGGCTACATACAGATTGACGTCCCGAAAATTGAAGTCGACTTCAAGGACATTGAAGTTGAAGACAAATTCCGCCCCGAATGGGAACAATTCAACTTGTTCGACCTGAAAATGAACAACCCGGAGCCCACATTCCGTGCCTATTCCATGGCTAATCACCCTGCCGAAGGAAACATCGTGATGCTGAACATTCGGATTGCTACGCCGCCGTTTGACCGTGTAAATGGTGGTTTCCAAAAAGTAAATCCCGGTATTTGCTCCTCCTACATTTTCTCGCGTAAACCAGGCGATAAAGTGACCATTTCAGGCCCTTACGGAGAGTTCTTCCTGAAAGATAATGACAACGAAATGATGTTTATTGGTGGTGGTGCCGGAATGGCTCCCATGCGTTCGCACTTGTTCCACTTGTTTCATACCCTGAAAGAATCGGATAAGAAAATTACCTTCTGGTACGGTGCCCGCTCCTGGAGAGAAGTTTTCTACTACGACCAGTTCAGGGCCATTGAAGAGAAATTCCCAAATTTCGCCTTCCACCTGGCCCTGTCTGATCCACAGCCCGAAGACAACTGGGATGGACCAAAGGGATTCATCCACCAGGTGATTCACGACATGTACCTCGGAAAGCATGAAGAACCCGAAGAAATTGACTACTACTTGTGCGGCCCACCAATGATGAATGACGCCGTTCAAAAAATGTTGTATGACTTGGGTGTTCCGGACGAAAACGTCATGTTTGACGATTTTGGAAGTTAAAACGATCAGCGAGTCATAAAAATACAAGAGCTTTCAGCCTCACCGGTTGGAAGCTCTTTTTTTTTGTTGCGCTTTGCAGAGAACGGGTCCGTTCAACAGCCTTGTCGGCAAGCAACCTTATTCAATTCACGAAACCATTTTTTGCTTGTTTTAAAACCCGCAACCTAACGCATCAATTGTCGTTTGATCAGCTGAAAACGGTTCGGTCGCTAATCGCGAAGTTGAAACAAACTGATCAAGGAACGCCAGGCGAAGGTGTTGGCTAAGGGATGGTTTAAAGCCCATATTCATCGTCTATAAACAACTGAATAGGCGACATGCGCAGATGCTACTCAAGCCGGGAAGTGGGTTGAGCAGTTGATTGGTGCTTGGTTGGTTGCTGGCCTTCAGGGGCAGCATAAGGATCTGTTCAAAAAAACTATCGTCGTTCCTGAAAGAAAGCCGTCATCAGATCGGAACAATCATCAGCCATGACACCACCCACAATTTCCGTTTTCGGGTGAAGGGCTCTGGGAGCAAACTTTGTGAAACCCCGTCTATCATCGCCCGCGCCATAAACCAGCTTGCCCAACTGCGCCCATCCCAAAGCACCGGCGCACATGACACAAGGCTCCAGCGTGACATAAAGCGTGCACTCATTCAGGTATTTACTACCCAGCAGATTAGCGGCCGCCGTAACCGCCTGCATTTCGGCATGGGCCGTTACATCGGTCAAGGTTTCCGTTAAATTGTGCGCTCGGGCAATAATGCGGTTTTGGGCCACCACCACCGCACCAACAGGCACCTCCCCCTTTTCATAGGCCTGCTGGGCTTCCTGAAAAGCTTTCTTCATGAAATAGGTATCATCAAAAGGTTCCATCATCCAGATCCGTTCAGAATTAATCACAAACCTACAATTTATATTGCTAAAATCTGCTTATTTTTGCAGTCAAACAAAAACGAACCTTTTATGTACAGAACACATACTTGTGGCGAATTACGCCTGGAAAATCAGGGTACTGAAGTAACACTTGCCGGTTGGGTACAACGCAAACGCGAGTTGGGAGGAATGACTTTTGTCGACCTTCGCGACCGCTACGGAATTACACAACTGGTGTTAGACGAAAAAGCTTCAGCCGAATTGAACGACAAACTGAAAAAACTTGGCCGGGAATTCGTGATTCAAGCTACAGGACTTGTTCGTGAACGCAGCAGCAAAAACGACCACCTGGCAACAGGCGATATTGAAATTGATGTAGCCGACCTGAAGGTACTGAGTCCTTCAGCCGTTCCCCCTTTCACGATTGAAGATGAAAGCGATGGCGGTGATGACATTCGGATGAAATACCGCTACCTGGACCTACGCCGGAATCCGGTGCGCGAGAACCTGGTTTTACGCTCGAAAATGGCCCACGCCATTCGTTCGTACCTGAATGATCAGGAATTTATTGAAACGGAAACGCCGGTACTCATTAAATCAACGCCTGAAGGTGCCCGTGATTTTGTGGTTCCATCGCGCATGAACGAAGGGCAGTTTTACGCGCTGCCACAATCGCCCCAGGTTTTTAAGCAATTACTCATGGTGGCCGGGTTCGACCGCTACTACCAGATTGTAAAATGCTTCCGGGATGAAGACCTCCGTGCCGACCGTCAGCCCGAATTTACACAAATCGACTGCGAAATGGCTTTTGTTGAGCAGGAAGATGTACTCAATACCTTTGAAGGACTAACCAAGCACCTGTTTAAAGCAATCAAAAACGTAGACGTGGAAGACTTCCCGCGCATGTCGTATGCTGATGCCATGACAAACTACGGATCAGACAAGCCTGATATTCGCTTTGGCATGTTAATCGACGACCTCACAAGTGTTGTTAAAGGAAACAACTTTAGTGTTTTTGATAACGCTGAATTTATCGGAGCCATTTGTGCCGAAGGGTGTGCTGAATATACCCGCAAACAACTGGATGCATTGACCAATTGGGTAAAACGCCCTCAAATTGGAGCTAAAGGGATGGTCTACCTAAAATGCAATACCGATGGCTCATTTAAATCTTCAGTCGATAAGTTTTACAGCGAAGATGAGCTGCAAAAGTGGGCATCGGCTTGTGGAGCCAAAGCTGGTGATTTGATCCTGCTTCTTTCGGGTGATAAGGCCCCCATACTCGACGCGCTGGGCGCCCTTCGACTTGAAATGGGCAGACAGTTGGGGTTGATGGATAAGAACACTTTTAAGCCGTTATGGGTGGTTGATTTCCCCTTGCTGGAATGGGATGAAGAAACCCAACGACATTATGCCATGCATCACCCATTTACCGCTCCAAAACCGGAAGATATTTCCCTGCTGGATACCGAACCTGGAAAGGTCCGTGCCAATGCCTACGACCTGGTCATTAACGGTGTGGAGATTGGAGGTGGTTCCGTTCGTATTTACGACTCTGAATTACAATCCCGCATGTTTGATTTGCTTGGATTTACCAAAGAAGAAGCCCAGGCGCAGTTTGGTTTCTTAATGAGTGCCTTTAAATTCGGAGCTCCGCCACATGCCGGAATTGCCTTTGGTTTTGATCGCCTGGTATCTCTTTTTGCCGGGCTGGACAGCATTCGCGATGTGATTGCATTTCCTAAAAATAACGCTGGTCGCGACGTCATGATCGATTCTCCGGCCCCCATTGCCCAAGATCAGCTGGAAGAATTGAACTTGAAAGTGGTGTTAAAAGAGAAGAAGTAGATTGAATATCAAGACGTTTGGATCTTCAATTGAAAAAAGCATATGCAGCAAAGAGGCTTAATCAGCCTCTTTTTTTATTTCATAAAATCCTCCCGCAAAGGAGTAAAACTGTCTACCAGCCGTGCTGCTTCTGAAACTAATTGAATTGTGTGGGGCACATTTGGCGGAACTGCAAACATGTCTCCGGATTTCAACTTTTGAGGCTCTTCCCCATCACAAAAGAAGATTATTTCACCCGCTGCGATATAAGAAGTTTGTTCGTGTGGGTGATAATGTTTTGGTTCGGGCTGATCCCAAGGCCCATCGGTAAAATCAATCAAAACTGTCATTAACTGATCGGTATGAATAATTTTCCGCTGTAAACCGTTCCTCACAACTTCGTAGGGAACTTCATCAAATTTCAGTGTAGCCATAATTCTGTCTTTCCTTAAAACTACAAAAAAAAGGAGAACCTAAGCCCTCCTCTTTTCTATATTGATGATTAAAAAACTATAAGTCTTCTCGTTTACGCGAAGAATAGTTGATGTGCAAGGCCGAAGCTTTACGCAATTCTTGCTTGATATCGGTTACAATACCCATTTTCGTATATTCATCCACTTTCAGCGATGTAATCATAAACGGCACCTCCGCTTCATCACGGGCTTCACGCTCACTTGTAATGTAATCCTGAATATCGGTTACTCTTGCAAACTGATCGTTCAGCTGGATGCGGGGCTCCGATCCAAATACCCGCTGGTATTGGTTGTGGGGCGTTCCTACGTAAATATAGCTAACCAAAGATTTCTTTTCCAATTTCGATAATTCTGTTGCCGCCGGAACGGTTACTTTAACCATTAAGGTAACTTCGCGCATGGTTGTACTAACCATGAAGAAGAACAGCAACATAAATACGATATCGGGCAACGAAGCAGTAGAAATGGGTGGCATCTCTTTACTGCCGCTTTTTCTAAACTTTGACATACTAATTTCCTCCCACTTTTTTAGGTTCTGCTTCCGAGATTCTCGAGGGGTAGATATCTCTAATAGCCCCTTGCTGATCTCTGTCTAACTTTTCATACGACTTACCAAACTTCTGTTTCGCAAGTTCTTCTCTTAATTCGTTGATGGCACCAACCAACTCGTTTTGTACAGCGATGTACGTTCCATACTGCGTTCCTACGTCATTTCGCAAAGAGATAACACCCTTGGTAACTTCCACCTCTCCAAAAAAGTCAATATCCTTGACTTCCTTTTCAGGTAGGTTTTCCTCATTATAAGGGTTTGCCATAAATTCCTTTGCTTTTTCACGAAGGTCTTCAACACGGCTCACTTCACCTTCAACCAGTAACTGGTTATTGGCATTTACCAACACCACAAACACGTTACGTTCTTTAATTGGAGGTGTATCATCATCCTCTTGATCCGGCGGTGGCATCGGAGGGAGACGACGTTCTAATCCGCTGTCAACATCCATCGTGGTGGTTACCAGGAAAAAGATGAGCAACATAAAAGCAATATCTGCCAATGATGCTGCTGGTATTTCGGGAATTTTTCTTGCCATAATTTAATTTTTTCCTGTTTTACTTGACCACAATGCTTATTTAAAAACACGAGTCACCGCCGAAGCTGCAATAGCAACCACCGATAACCCAAGTAATACATAAGATGCAATCAATGTTGTTCCAATCCATTTAGATACGGAGTTCGTTAGTGTTCCGTCTTCTACAAATTTTTCAACACCGAAAAATTGAGGAATAGCATCAGAGGCCAACGCATAAGAAATGACTACAACAACCGCCCCAAAAACGAGGGTGATTAAGCCTTTCTTTGCTGCTTCCTTATCTGTAAATGTATTCTTCAATGCGAATACAATCGCGATCACTGCCCCAATACCCAGCAGGATATAAGACCAGGTTAATGTGGTATTGATCCAGGCACCCATAGTGGGATCAGCTTCGTTCTCACTGATGTTCGTCATCATAGACACAATCAGAACCGCTGAAACTGCTAAAAGTACCCACAATACGATGGATAATACTTTTTCTAGTTTCATAAGCTAATTTATTTTTTAAGATTGTGTTTTACCAAAATGTCGATCAATGAAATAGAAGCATCCTCCATATTATTGATGATACTGTCAATTTTTGCTACACAATAGTTATAAAAAATCTGAAGAATAATGGCAACTACAAGACCTGATACAGTTGTAATCAATGCCACTTTAATACCACCAGCTACCAAAGACGGGCTGATATCACCTGCAACCTCAATGGCGTCGAATGCTGCAATCATACCAATTACTGTTCCCATAAACCCAAGCATCGGAGCCAAAGCGATAAACAATGAAATCCAGCTTAATCCTTTTTCCAGCAATCCGGCTTGAACACCACCATAAGAAACAACCGTTTTTTCTACTACATCCAGCCCTTCTTCTGAGCGGTCAAGACCTTGGTAGAAAATACTGGCAACGGGGCCACGTGTATTACGACAAACTTCTTTTGCTGCTTCAATACCGCCATTGTCAAGTGCTTCTTCAACATTCACCAACAATTTCTTGGTATTTGTCGTTGACAGATTCAGGTAGATTACTCTTTCCAAAGCAAGGGCAAGACCTAAAATCAAGGTAATTAATACAAAAGACATGAAAGTTGGACCACCTTCAATGAACTTTTGCTTCAACTGGCTGTGAAGCGATTTGCCTTCTTCGGCTGCAGCTGCAGCTTCTTCTTCCGCATCAGCGGCTAAATCAACGGCAGGAGCTGCTGCTTCGGTTGTTGCTTGTTCGGCTGTATCGTCCTGAGCAACGGCATTGTTCGATGCTCCAATATAAAGCATCCCAAGAACTGCTATAAACGCAAATAGTTTTTTCATCATTGGTTTTAATTTTAATTAGTAAATCTTCTGAATTTTAATTTTTATAATACTATTTGTTTTTTAATTAACTGAACAAAAAGGCATTAAGCCTATTTATTGACTATTAACTGAACATGACAATCGCCATTCTTTTAGAAAGAACTTAAGCCTGTCAGCGGAGAGAGAGGGATTCGAACCCTCGGTACCCTTTAGGGGTACACACGCTTTCCAGGCGTGCCAGTTCAGCCACTCCTGCACCTCTCCAATATTTCCTGGCACCAATTTTTTCAGGGCTGCAAAATACAAAAAAATTGTGAAAAAGAAATAAGCTACTCACTTATTTCCCCACTCAAATTTTTACGTAAATGCAACTTGATATCTTCATGACTCAAAGCTTGCCCAAGCAAGAACATGAGCTTGGTAACAGCTGCTTCGGTGGTCATGTCTTTACCACTTACAACACCGATTCTTTTCAATTCACGACTGGTTTGATACTGCCCCATCTTCACGGTTCCGCCCTGACATTGTGTTACGTTCACGCAAATCACTCCGCGTCGGATTGCTTTTCTCACCACTCGAATCAACCAACTTAGGGTAGGAACATTCCCCGAACCAAAAGTCTCAAGCACCACTCCTTTTATACTGGATATATTGATAATTTGTTCAAATATCTCCCGGTTCATTCCGGGAAATATTTTCAGAATGACAACCCGGTCATCAAAATTAGAACTTACTTTTAATATTCCCTTATTCTGCGGGTGATAAATGTTCTCGTGAAAGAATTTAATATCGACTCCTGCTTTGGCCAAAATGGGATAATTAACAGAATCGAAGGCACTAAAATGATCGGCATGCCGCTTGACTACCCGATTTCCCCGGTATAATTTATTGTCAAAATAAATACAGACCTCCGGGACCACGGCTATTCCATTCTCGTGGGCTGCGGCAATTTCGATAGCTGTGATCAGGTTTTCCTTACCATCAGTGCGCAAAACCCCGATAGGGAGTTGTGAACCCGTCATCACTACGGGTTTATCCAAATTCTCCAGCATGTAGCTTAGGGCTGATGCGGTATACGCCATGGTGTCGGTTCCGTGCAAAATGACAAAACCGGTAAATTTCCGGTAGTTTTGCTGAATCATTTTAGCCAACCGCCCCCAGGTTTTGGGTGACATATCCGACGAATCCAGGGGTGGATTAAATGTGATGGACTCCAAATGGCAGCCTAACCGCCTTAATTCAGGGACCTCATCTGCGATTTGATCAAACCGGACCGGGGCCAAAGCTCCCCGTCCGTTTTTTTGGACCATACCAATGGTTCCGCCAGTATAGATTATAAGTATTGATTGACTATTCACCTGCTAGCATTTAAGCTCAAAGTTAAGCAAACATCTCTCTAAATCCCGAATAAATTTACAGCGTTTACAGAAGTAATTCTGGCAACCTCGTGTACGGACAGATCATGCAGCTCAGCAATTTTTCGGGCGATATGGATCAGGTAGGAACTTTCATTTCGTTTTCCGCGAAACGGAGTCGGCGTCAAATAGGGTGCGTCCGTCTCCAAAATCAGATGTTTGGGATCAATCTGACGAACCACTTCATCCAATCCGCTATTTTTAAAAGTAACAATACCACCAATTCCTATTTTAAACCCCAGGTCAGTGATTCGAGCAGCCTGTTCGACCGAACCGGTAAAACTATGAAAAACTCCTGTCAACCCAGGCTCTATTTCTTCTTGAACAACTTCAAAGACCTCTTCAAACGAATCGCGAACATGAAGAACGACGGGCAATTGATATTTCTTTGCCAATTGAAGTTGATGCCGAAAGGCAATGATCTGCTGCTCCAAAAAAGCCCGTTCCCAATATAAATCAATTCCGATCTCACCAATTCCGTAAAACTTCCTCTTCTTAAGCCAAAACTCAACCAACTCCAGCTCCTCCTGATAGTCCTCGCCCACCGATGTAGGATGCAGCCCCATAAGGGGATAACAAATCTGTGGATATTGGTCGGCCAAATCCAGCATCTTCTTGACAGATGAGCTATCAATATTAGGTAAAATTACCTTCCGGACATCACTGTCGTAGGCCCGGGTAATCACCTCGTCAATGTCATCATTAAACTCTTCCGAATAAATATGCGCGTGTGTATCAATCAACATTTCAAAAATTTGGCTCAAAGAAAGCCAATTTCGTTTAGCTAACCTTAACCCGAATATTATCTAATTGATAATTCAACCTATGGTCAGCTAAACGTTGCTTTGAAAAGAGGACCAGGAAAAGTCAAAAAACTGCTAAACAACCCCTTGAGCCAGCATGGCATCGGCAACTTTCACAAAACCGCCAACATTGGCGCCTTTTACATAGTTGATCCGATCGCCCTCACGCCCAAAACGTACACAGGTATCGTGAATTTCGCGCATAATCAGATGTAAGCGCGCATCAACCTCCTCACGGGTCCAATTCAAACGCTGACTGTTCTGTGTCATTTCCAGACCTGAAACAGCCACTCCTCCTGCATTAACAGCCTTGCCGGGAGCATAGCTGATTTTCTCCATCAGAAATTCGGCTGCTTCGGCCGTGCAGCCCATGTTGGAAACTTCCGCCAATAAAAAGCAGCCATTTAAAACCAGCAGGCTTGCATCTCCCACATCAAGCTCATTCTCGGTGGCGCAAGGCAAAGCAATATCAACTTTCTGCTCCCAAGGTTTTCTTCCCGGATAGAATTCGGCATCAAACTCGTCAGCATAGGGCTCCACAATATCGTTGTTACTTGCTCTCAACTCCAGCAAGTAATCGACCTTCTCCGCACTTATTCCGGCCGGATCGTAGATATAGCCATCGGGCCCGGAGATCGTGACAACTTTACCGCCCAGCTCATTAATTTTCATGATTGCTCCCCAAGCCACATTTCCAAAACCCGAAACGGCAAACGAATGTCCGGCAATTTTCTTTCCAAGCAACTCAAGCATGTGCTGTACGAAGTACACTGCACCGTAACCTGTAGCTTCCGGACGAATCAAGCTTCCACCCCATGCCAGTCCCTTGCCGGTTAAAACGCCGGTAAACTCATTCCGAATGCGTTTGTACTGTCCAAATAAATAACCAATTTCCCGACCGCCAACACCAATATCCCCGGCAGGAACATCGGTATTTGGGCCAATATGTCGTTGTAATTCAGTCATGAAACTTTGACAAAAACGCATGATCTCATTATCGGACTTTCCTTTTGGACTAAAATCAGATCCTCCTTTTCCACCGCCCATCGGCAGCGTTGTGAGGCTGTTTTTAAATGTTTGCTCAAATCCCAGGAACTTCAGAATGGAAAGCGTTACGGTAGGGTGAAACCGTAAACCACCCTTATAGGGCCCAAGTGCTGAATTGAATTCCACCCGGTAACCCCGGTTAATCTGAACTTCGCCCAGGTCATCGATCCAAGGCACACGGAACATGATCACGCGTTCGGGCTCAACCATACGTTCCAAAATTTTTGCTTTTTTATACCTTGGATTTTTAATGTATACATCCCATATGGATTCAACCACCTCCTGAACAGCCTGATGAAACTCGTTTTCACCCGGCGTTTTGGCTTTTAAAGCCATCATAAATTCATTGAAATCTGCTCTCATCTTGTTTATTTTATTTCAAAACGAATAACCTATTGCTATATACAAAGGAAAAGATGAAAAATACCTTAAAAACTGACTTTAATCCATCTATCGCTTACGATAACAATGTTTAAAAACAGTAAAAATGCTCAGCGCTCTGATAGGACAGAGACACAGGAAAAAACCAGTATGACTAAAAATATAATCTACCCAAGCCACAAGTTATAAAAAACAAGCCGAGCATCAAACATCCATTGACAATCATCACCAATCAGCGTCATGTCCGTACAGATTCTTTCATCCAAAACCGAGCATCCCACTTCCGGCGTCTCAGTATCCGTCTAGAACTCCATCTGTAATTCGGAAACTATAAAAGTGTATCTTTGCAAACTATGACAAGTTTCAGCGAATTAAAAGTTAATAAATCGATCTTGAAAGTGTTGGATGAGTTAGGGTTCGAACGTCCTACTCCCATACAAGAGAAAGCCATTCCGGTTATTCGATCGGGCGCCGACGTGGTTGGCGTTGCACAAACCGGGACCGGCAAAACGGCTGCCTACCTGCTGCCGATATTTATGAAGTTGGTGAAAGCGGAGGGACTTGATCCCCGGGTCTTGATTTTAGTGCCCACACGCGAGTTGTCCATCCAGGTGGGAGACGATATTGAGGAGCTGACCCGCTACAGCGATATTCGCCATGCGGCTGTTTATGGTGGTGTTGGCTGGACCAAACATGCCGCGCTTATAGAACCCGGCATTGATATTTTGGTGGCTACGCCCGGGCGTTTGCGCGACTTGTACCATGCAGGAGCCGTTTCGCTAAAAAAAATCAAGACACTGGTGATCGACGAAGCCGATCGCATGCTCGATATGGGTTTTATGCCACAGATCCGGCAGTTGCTGGAAATCATTCCGGTAAAACGCCAGAACCTTCTATTTTCGGCCACATTCGATGAAAAAGTGGAGTTGATGACCCAGGAGTTTCTCGACTTCCCGGAGCGGGTGGAAGTATCTCCATCGGCTACTCCTGCACAGTTGGTCAAGCAATCCTACTATAAAGTCCCGAATTTTAAAACCAAGCTAAACCTGGTTCGCCACTGGCTGCAGGACGAAGAAGTCTTTAATCGTGTACTGATCTTTGTACGCACCAAAGAGAACGCTGAAATGGTGTATAAAGTGATTAAGCGAAAGACGGAGGGCGAAAAGCGTATCCTTCACTCCAATAAGGGACAGAATACCCGGATGAATGCCATTCAGGCTTTTAAAGACGGTGAGCTTCGGATCCTGATTTCGACGGATGTTTCGGCCCGTGGGCTGGACGTTTCGCTGATTACGCACGTCATCAATTTTGACCTGCCCCAGCGCTACGAGGATTACGTTCACCGCATCGGACGAACGGCACGAGCCAATAATCATGGCGAAGCCATCACACTTATCAATCCTTCGGAAGAATATCACCTGAAAAAGATTGAAGAAGTGATCCGTATGCCCATCGAGGAAAAACCACTGCCCGAAGATTTGGTGATTGAACCGACCGGGAAGTCAGAACACCAGGAGCAGATGCGTGAAATTGACCGCCAGAAAAAGATGGACGACCCCGATTACCAGGGAGCTTTTCACGAAAAGAAGCGCCGGCCGCATGAAAAAGCAAGCGGCAACAAAAATTTGGGTAAAGAACGCAAGCAACGGAAAAAGAAGAAGCGCGGGTAGCAGGAGTTTAGGCTTTCACGTTCCGAGTTTCTCGCTGTATCTTCTCAGGCTCCTCTCATGGTCTCTTCCGGAGTTGGTTCCTTCGTGAAGACATAAAACGAACTATTCCTGTGGAAGTGTGAAATAAAACACACATCCTTCGCCCGGGATACCGTTGCTGATCACGCCAACTTCACCTCCCAGCTTTTCCACAATGCGCTTCACAATGGAGAGCCCCAGTCCCGTCCCCTCAATATGGGTTTGGTTGAATCGCTCATACTTCTTAAACAACTTCTTTTGCTTGCTTTTCGTCAAGCCGTTACCGTTATCCTTGATCCAGTAACGAATTTTTTTCTGGCTGTAAAACTGGTTGGCTCCCAGCTCGATCACCGGCGGATCACCGCCATACTTGATGGCGTTGCTCAAAAAGTTTACCCAAACCTCCTCAATCCAGGGGCCATAGCCACACGCGGATGGCCAATCGCCTGGCTTTATGATTTGAGCGCCTGACGACTTGATCATGTCGACCAGGCGTTTTTCACTCTCTTCAAAGATCTGAAGCATGTCAACCCGATCGGTCTTAACATCCTGTTGTCTGACACTGGCCAGAGTCAGCAATTCTTTGATGACATGGAACGACTTGTTGGCCGAAAGCTGAATCAGGTCAGTCACTTCTTCCAGGTTCGCGTAGTTTTTCTGCTCCAATTCGTAGTGAAGGAGATCCGTTGACGTGACAATGGCTCCGATAATGTTGTTAAGATCGTGTGCTACAGTGTGGTCAAAAGCATCCAGATCGGCAATCAGTTTCTCTTTTTCTTCAATTTCGAGCTTGAGTTGTTGGTTGGCCTCTTTGATTTTTTGCTCGTAAACGGTTTTTTCGGTAATGTCGCGCAAGGTGAACAGTCGGCCCGAAAGTTTCTCCTTTTGATCGTATAATGGTGTCACCCGCAGGTCGAAAAAAATGGTTTTGCCGTTGATTTGCGCCTCCAGCTCCACAGGTTCGATGGTCTTTCTATTGGACAGCTGCTCAATAAGCGATTGTTGCTTCGGGAAAGCCTCCACCAATAATTTACCCAGAATGGCGTTTTTATCTTGCTGGGTCAAGCTCAGAAAAGACGGGTTTACATCGACAATCCGGTGGTTTCGGTCAACAATGGCAATCCCGTCAGGGAGTATGTCCAAAAATTTATTCCGTGCAAATGGAATTAGGTCAAACGTACCGTAGCGAACATTGATGTATGTTAAAATCATTCCTGAAAAGACAAAAAAGATAGGCGTCCAATCAAATCCGGCAATGGGACCGATATTGAAAACATACAGCAGGTTGCCTGTGACGGGAAACAGACAGGCTCCGACCAGCAAAAGAATCTGCCCCTGAAAATTTTCAGGAAAATTGAATAGCAAGGGGACGATGTTGGCAATGCTTAAAATCAGGAGCGTATAGGAAAATGCAAAAACCAGCCAGAAGGAAATACCGTAGTGGTAGATTGTTGTATTATTCTCCGGATTAATGTGATAACCGGCCCAATGTAAGCCATGAAGATCGTTGGTGAAAACTGAAATTAGGAATAGCACCGCCAACCCGATTAATCCAGCTTTGACCGTATTACTCAGCCTGGTCTGCTTGGAAGCAAAATAGATACTAAAAAAATAAAAAAAGACAGGCGCGAAAACAATGCCGATGTAAGAGAATTTAGACCAAAAGATTTTCAGGTTCAGATCAGTAGCAGCAAATTCCAATCCATAAAAAAACGCCCATGTGGCCGTCGCAAACTGCATAAGCGACAGGTAGAGTATCCCGGGTGATCGTTTGTATTTAAGCAGGTAAACACTAATGATCAGTCCGGCTACCCCTGAAAAAATAAGAACGAGGAGCAGCGGGGTAATCAAATATGGCCCAATTTCGTGTCTCACTGGCAAATAAATACGGTGAATGGTGTCCTGTTGTGCTTCATTCTTTCAATTTGTTGGCATCAAAGCAAGTAAGAGAACATGGTCCTGCCCGGCAACCTTAATGAGAGGTGAATATACAAAACTTTATAGAAATACATCAAGCCAGAAAAATGTGTTCCAATAAAATTTTTGACCCGATCGACAACAGGATCAAGCCTCCTGCCAATTCAGCGTAGCGACTGATGTGCGGGCCGGTTTTTTTCCCAATCAAAATGCCGGTCATCGATGCGAAGAAAGTCACTGAGCCAATAATCAGGATGGCTATCATGATTTTTGCGAGGAGGTTGCCCACGCTGAATCCAACAACCAGGGCATCCATGCTGGTAGCTAGCCCAAGGAAAAACGCCACCCGAAAATTCAGCGGGTTCTTTATGCTTGGGGTTTCTTCTTTGGAAAAACTCTCATGCACCATTTTCAATCCAATTCCTGCAAGAAGAACAAAGGAAATCCAGTGGTCAATCGGATCAATCAGCGTTCGGACACTGCTTTGAAGTCCCCACCCCAACAAAGGCATAATGGCTTGAAAGGATGCCAGAACGAAGGCCAGCCGGGATGCCTGAAAAAATTGAATCCGGGGTAGGTTGAGCCCACTAATGACCGATACGGCAAACGAATCGAACGATAAGCCGATTGCAAGAATGATGAGTGTGAGGTAGTCCATCGCAAAAAGATTGGGCGCAAAAGTAGAAAAAATCAGCTATTAAGCAAGGTTGAGAGTTTCTTGCTGAGTTCCGACTTTTGGTTAAACAGCCTGATGGCCTCATCTTTATTCCTCTGTGTAAAGCGATACACGCGGCAATTGGTCATCAGTTCCTGAAGGTACTTCAAGCCAGCAAAGGCCGGCTTGCCCAATAACAAGTAGGCGGCCGGAACCAGGACTCCCCAAGCAGCGTAGCCAGTATACCAATAGGCGACCAGCCCCAGTGCGATGGCCACCAATGGATAAATGAGCAGACCGGCCACAAATTGGAAGGTGCTAAAAAACTCAGGATTTTTAATCTTTTTCTGAATGAAATAGCGAGGCAGAAAAAATGGGATCAGATGGAGTAAATAGCCCATTAAAACCAACGGTGTAAGAGCCAGGCCAATCAAGCTTTGAGTGACAAGATACCACATCGCAATTCGCTCCCGATCCAATTGCTCGCTGCTGATGTTGAGTTTCTTCAGTGATTCGCGGAAGTGATCCAACTGCTTATGAAGCGTTTGAAATTCCCCGGCTTGTTCAAGCTCTTTTTCTTCCAGCATTTTGATGATTTGCTGATCGCGGTAAAAGCGAGCTTCAACTCCGCTGCCATAGTGTGAATTAGTATCACCTAACTTCGTGGCAAGCAACTCGCGCATCAACTCATAATTGTCGTAATGGGTCTTGCTCCGAATATTGATGGTAAGCGCCTCGATGCGACTGGTAATTTCGTTGCGCAATTTCAGGGTTGTTTTCTGAGGATCGAGCCTAAACTCCTCTTCATATTCGCTCACCTTAATCGGTTCACCATAATTGACCAGCAATTCACGGTTAAAGTGCCAGTAGTGACTGTAGTAAATCCCTACCGGAATTATGAGCAGGTTCAGTCGAAAGTTATTTTTTTCTTCCGCTAAGAAGGCGATTCGGGGAATGGCTTTTTTGGGAGCAAGCATTTGTCTTTTCCCTGAGTGGCCGGCTTCCTGGAAAAGTGCCAGCTCTTTGTTGTGTTCCAGAATATCGATGGCCCGTTCAAAAATCCGCTCATTCTCGCCCAGGTTTTCCTTTCCATCGCGAATACGATAAACCGGCAGAATTTTCAGGAACCGCAGAATCGGACGCGTGATCGGGAGTTTAAAAATATCGGCGCGGGCCAGCCACACCGGTTGCGTATGATTGGTGCACAATACAGCCAGTGGATCCATCAGGGCGTTCTGGTGATTGGGGGCAAAGATCAAAGGTTTGTTTTTCGGAATTTTTGACAAGCCAATGACAGTGATGCTCCTGTGGCTCAACCACAAGGCCAGACGTACAATTTGTTTAAGGAAGGCGTATCCCAATGACCATTTCTTCATACTAAGCGATTATCGGTTTTCTAGCCCACAAACCAGCCATAGTCAATCCACTGATAATATGCCAGATTCCCCACCAGGCAGCAATAACTGCCATGCCTCCCAACTCCAGTTCAGGAGGGAAAATTTTCGGGTTGAACATCAGCGCTAAAGCTAAGCCGGAGTTCTGGATGCCGGTTTCAATAGTAATGGCCCGGCGGTCGGCTGATGGTCGGCGCATGAGCGTGCTGAAAGCAAATCCAGTGCCTAACGCCAGTGCATTATGAATAAGCACGATGAAAAACACCAGATGAACAAACCTCATGAAATGACTGAAATTAGCCGAAAGCATGGCAATGACCATCACGATAAAAAACAGCAGCGAAGCCGTTCGAAGTGGCTTGATGATTTTTTTTGTGGTTTCCGGAAATCTGGAAGCAAACAAAACCCCCAGAATAACCGGGATTCCCAATAAAATGAATACCGTTTCGAACATCTGGTACTGATCAATTTCGAGCGGGCGAAGTAAGGCCTGAGCCGACTGGTTGTTGTAAAATTTCACATAGAGATTTCCCCAGATGGCAAAATTGAGCGGGGTCATAAACACGGCACTGAGAGTTGCAAACGCCGTCAGGCTCACCGACAAAGCAGCATTGGCTTTGGCCATAGAGCTCATAAAGTTGGAAATATTTCCTCCGGGGCACGATGCGACAAGAATCATCCCAAGCGCAATTGTGGGCGCTGGTTTCAAAATGATGACCAATAAGAAAGTCAATAGCGGAAGCAGTAAAAACTGTGAGATAATTCCGGTAATGGCTGATTTTGGTTTCTGAATAATGTCTGTAAAATCACTTAGTTTGATTCCCAACGCCACCCCAAACATGATGAATGCCAGCGCGATGTTCAAAAAGAGCAACCCTGAAGGTGAAAAGTTCAACCGCACATGATCCAAAACTTCCATGGAGGAGTTCATAAGCTTCAATTTATTTCATTGAGGCCCTAAAAGTAAAAAACTATTGAAAGAAAGCGTGTTTCCCACAATAGTTTTTTAAGCTTTTAGTTTTCGAAAGACCCGTCTCGAGGCGGGAATCGAATCTCCCCGATCATGCGCTTATAATCCACGTGTTACTTCAATGTAAATCGCAAGGTCTCGTTTTTGTCTCTCAATGGTTCATTTTCAATGTATTGTAGCTTAAAAATACAAAAATATTACTACTTATTCAAATGTTGACTAATTCCCACGGATGTAGATGAAGAATACCTTCATAGTTCGAATATTTCATATCATCAAGAGAAACAACATACTTTTCATAGTTATCTTTTATCTGTAAAAGGTTGCCAAATTCTCTGTTTATAACATTTTCGTTGTTTAATAAATAGCATACCTGAACATAAATTATCCTATCAACCTTTTGGGCAATAAAATCAATCTCGAGATTATTTAATACTCCAACCTGCACTTCATATCCCATACGTTTTAGTTGCAGGTAAACGTAATTTTCAAGATTATATTCTACATCTGTCGGAAGAAATCCAAACAAGAAATTTTTAAAAGCCAAATCATTCAGATAATATTTACAGGCACCTCCGAGTACTTGTTTCCCTCGTAAATTAAAACGATCTGCCTGATGAAAAATAAAGGCATCAGTTAAATACTGCACATAACTTGAAACAGTTTCATAATTTGTTTTTTTCTGTTTGCTTTTAAAATAACTGATAATATTACTTATCGATGTCAGGTTTCCTATATTAACCGCAAGAAACTTAAATAGTTCTTCCAGTAATGGTAAATCCTTAATTTTATGTCTGTCCAGTATATCGCGTAAAATGACAGTATCTTTTAAACTGGCTATGTAATTGCGTTTAAGTTCTTCTGAATTAAGATGAAACAATTCAGGTAAACCTCCGGTTTTAAGATATTCAAGAAAACCTTCCTTTCCCAGAGTTAATTCCCTTACATCCAAAAATTCGGAATAATCAAAAGGCAAGATCTCAAATTCAACATATCTGCCTGATAGTAATGTTGCTAATTCTCCTGATAATAAAGTAGAGTTTGAGCCGGAAACAAATAGCTCGTAATCCTGTGTAAAATCCTGAGAATATGAATTAACAAAGGTTTCCCATCCTTCAATATTTTGCACTTCATCAAGAAAAATATAGATCTTTCCTTTTACCTGCAATTGAGTTCGATAAATGGAAAACAACTCCTCTAAGTCTGAAGCTGTTTGTATTTCATCAAATGCAATAAATTCCTTATTCAAAAAGAACAAATTCTTTGGATCAACATTCTTATTCGTAATGAGATAATTCATTATTTGTCGTAACAGATAACTCTTTCCGGATCGACGTTGACCTACCAGTACTTTTACCAAACGAGTATCCAGAAATCCAGCTATTTTTTCAAGATATTGCTTACGCTCATAACCGATCTGTATTGTTTGTCCTTCCCAGGCATTATATCTTTTTGTTTTCTCAAATATACTTGCAATTTTTTCAGCCATAGTTGAGTTTATTTTTATTTAGTGTATTTTTTCAAATGTACTTGAATTTTTTATAATTATTTGGATATTTTCAGACTTATTTGAATTATTGTTGTGAAGTTATGTTTGTGACCTTACATCTATTTGACCTTTTCTGTCTATTCAATTCGACACATTAGCAATGTTTTTGTCGAACTTAATCGACACTTTTATATCTAAATTGGCGCACAAGCTATAAAGATCACTTTTGTAGCCCCAATATGGTCAGTTCAGACGATACAAACCTATACATTGATATAAGCGCCCTGTTTGCATTTTCCAAGTACACTTTTTCTACCGACTTTTGGTGCCAATGAAAAGAAAAATATTCCCATTTTAATTATTTTCCAAATCCATTCTTAATCTCAAATCGTAAACACCCGCTCTTTCCAATTCAGGCATGAGGCAAAAGGAAACGGATATAAATGGACTGAAAGTAGGCGTTGGAGGACAGTAAATTGGCACGTGTTTTTACTCATACTTTGCTGCTAAGCTTCCTTTCGAAGCATGAGAAAGGAAGCTTAGCAGCAAAGAGAATCAACAATTTCAAAACTCTTGTCAATTTGCTGGCTGCGTTTATGCCGTAAGCTTTTGACGTCTGCCTGAATTGAAATCAAATTGTTGAAGATTTGGGAAACCCATGCAAATTTTCACATTCGGTACCCTCTGTTCTTTTTCTTTTGTGGTTCAATTCTTTGATTTGATTCTTTTTTACGCTGCCTTTCCTGATCTTTCTCAGCCGGAATAGGCCCGTCTCTAATTAACTTTTGAAATTCATAGTCAAGCGATGGATTTTGAATGACCTTAAAATATTCCTGTAGTTTATTTTGATCCAACCGGTAGTCTATTTTTGAGTAACTAAACTGCCGGTCAACTTATGAACCATTAAAAATCAGCTTGTTTTTGGTAAGTATAATTCCCTGGACAACATTCGTATTTCTCCTGCTTTAGTTCTGTCAATAATAATCCATTGGTTGCCATCATTTCCCGTCCGTATATGGTACTTTGCCAGTTTTGAGATGTCTGCATAGGAAAGGCCTGTGTAACAAGCAAAAAGAAAAAGACTTCAAACAGTGTTAAGACGTTCAATTTCAATATTTTTCTTGCGTATTTCATTTAGCTCGTTCGATGTGAGATATTCACGTTTTGGTTTTTCGGTTTTCACTTGGAATTTCACATAGGGATTTATCAAAATGTAATCCATCGCAACGGCTAAATTGAGTACTTTCTTCATGTGTTTGTGGTAACACCAGGCGGTATTAACACTATTATTGAACTTGGTTTTCATGTACGCGTCAAAAGCATTAATAAATTTGTAGTCTATCGATTTCAATGCCCATTCATTCTTATTGTGGATATCAGAAAGAAAATTCACCAGCCGGGTCCTTGAGGTTTTATAGTGTTTCAGAGTTGTTGCAGAAAAGCCTTTGCCAATATTGGCTTTAATGGTATGCATGTAGGTGTCGAACATTTCTACTATCCCGTGTTCAGAGTCAATTTCACACAGTTTATCCTTTATGTCAGTTACATTGAAGCTTTTATTCTGGGCCTCAAACTGATTATAAATATCCAGGATATTGGTGGCAATCTTATCCAAACGATTATTGATCGTTTTAGCCTAGTTCGAAGATCCCGCCATTCTTTCTTTCACGGTATCCCATGCTCCTTTTTCGGTAAATACTTTTGTGGATATTTCTGCCCGTTTGCCTTTATAGGTAAATCTGGCATAAATTGGGCAAATATCATCCTGTTTTTTCTTCGAAGCCTTGAGTAAAAATACTATTGTAACCCTCATAATCCATAAATTTTAAAATTTAGGTCTCGCTTCACTGCTTAAAATTATATTATAGAAGGCACTTTTCAAACAGCAAAACGAACCAACTGGCGTCAATTAATATTAAATGAATCAGTTAATTACGGAGATTAGCGATACCTGTCGGGTCTATTTAACCATAGGTCTCTATTTTGTCGCATTTTTCTTGAATAATAAGCGTTTTTCTTTGATATTTCGGGAAAACAAAAAAGCGCTTAAATCATTGATTTTAAGCGCTTCTTTGTTTATTTGATTTTCACCTAGTATCCGAGTTTCGGGTCCCAAGCTGTCGACGCGTCAATTATCAGTCTGCAAGTCCAAACACCTGCGATGAATGACTATCTAATGACCTCCAATGACAAATAACTATTTATCCAAGGAACTGATCACTAATACCCAATCTTCCAATAATCAAGACCAATCGTCAAGTTACAAGCCCAACAGCTCCATCATTTTCTTCGGAATGTCGGTGTTGTCCATTATTCCGGTAAAGTGCTCCGCTCCCGGGCCAAAAGCAAAAACCGGAACCATCACGCCAGTATGTCCTCCGGTGGTAAACTCGCCGTTAACGGTTTTCCTGGCGTAGTCACCATTGTTGATTCCCAAGCCTCCTGTTTCATGATCGGCCGTAACAACAATCAGCGTCTCGTTGTCTTTCGAAGCAAACTCCAGCGCTTTGGCGATGCAATGATCAAAATCGAGCATCTCTTCAACCAGGTAAATGGTGTTGTTTTGGTGTCCCGCCCAATCAATCTGGGAGCCTTCAACCATCAGAAAGAATCCGTTTTCGCTATGGCTGAGCAATTCAATAGCTTTGCCAGTGGCCCGTGGTAGCATATCTTTGCGCTCATCTACTCCTGGATTGTGCTCAAGAGCTGTTAATCCGGCCAATTTACCTGATTTGAACCGGTCAATTTCCTTCATATCCTGAAGCACGGTGTAACCTTTGCTTTCCAGTTCGCGAGCCAGGTTTCGGCCATCTTCCCGCTCCGTGAAATGCTTGTAGCCACCACCGATAAACACATCAATGTCGGTCTTCAGGAAATCGCCGGCAATGGCTTCGTAATGGTTACGCGACGGCTGGTGAGCGATAAACGAGGCCGGCGTGGCATGAGTAATAGCAGAGCTGGACACCAGCCCGGTGGCGAAACCTTTACCATCGGCTTTTTCCAAAATCGTTGGTTGGGCAACCGTATCGGTATCAACACCAATGGCGCCATTGTATGTTTTGTAACCGCTGGACAGGGCTGTTCCTCCGGCTGCCGAGTCGGTGACGTAGTTCCTGGCCGAATGGGTTGTGATAAAACCAACATGCTTGAAGTTATGTAGAAATAACCGACCACCGTTAGCCGTCATTCCTGCATGAACGGCCGAAACACCCATGCCGTCTCCAATCATGAAAATGATGTTTCTGGGCTTTTGTGTTTTATGGTTTTCCGTGTAGGTCTTGACCTCGTAAGTGGATTTACCAATGTAGATTTTTAGGGAATCTTCCTTCGAACGTGTTTTGTAGTTTTCTTGTGCCAATGCTGGAAAGGCGATCAGAAAACACACGATAGCAAACAATAAACTTCTCATCGTAAACGTATTTAATTTGATTTAGGTTAATAATTGGAGAACCTGCCAATCTGCCAGTTGGCGAAGCCGGTTTCGTTTGTATTCTTTTCTTCTCGTTTCAAAACTAGCGATAAAAATGCAAGTAATCATGTGTAAATGATTAAGATTTGGTGAAACTTGCCGGGTTACTTTCCACCATTGTTTTTTAAATCATTCAGGCATTGCGCTTTAAGCGAGGGCACGCTTTCAGCAAAAAAGTTTGTGATAAAGTCGCTGGTTTCCGCGGCATAATACATCAGGCAGTCTTGGTTACTGCAATGTTTTCCATGTTGCGTATCCAAATGATTTTCAACCATAGGTGTCCCGTTGTCCACCAATCCAAGTACATGGCAAAATTCATGCTTCAAAACGGTGGTTTCAAGCACATGATGTGAAGGCTGCCCAAGTCCGCCACTAAAATCGCGTACCGTTTTTCCGAAGAGAGCCATGGAGCTTGGGCCATAAGCGACCCCCAGGGTTTTGGCATCGCCTTCATTTTCCGAGTAGTCGCCATCCACAATCATGATCCAGGCCGTCAAAGTTTTGTCGGTGGCTGCATGTGTCCGGAGTGTCTCTTCCAAGTCTCGAAGGTCAGCAATGGAGTAGCTGCTTTTGCCGGGCGATTCAATCGCTTTTGAACTCATGGTAATTCCACCGCTTTTGTTCAGCCGCTGCTGTAAGAACGAAGCCAAATGGTAGGTGGAGTTGCTTTCGGGCTTGTAGCCTTCCACATACACCAGTTGAACCACCAGTTGATCGTATTGATCTTCGGAAAGAAAATCACGGGGTTTGATGGCGTTATCTTTCAGGATTTCTTCTTCCTCCGGAAAATCGGAAGATTCTTGTGAGCATTGGGCGAAAAGCCCCATGGTCAGCAGAATAAGAAAAGAGTAACGGATCAGGTGATTCATACTTTTAGTTCATGTACAACAAGGTAAACTGATTTGAAGACGAAAAGTTTAATCGGCAAATTAAAAGAGGATTAATTTTTCCCGGTTGCTAGGCGGGACGGATCTACTTACTGATATTTTTCAGCATTCCATTCATCCCGGTCGAACTTTTCTGACAGGGCATAGCGAATTATTTTTTCATCGGTTTTTATTTCAATAATTCCCAGAACGATTAAATCTGAGAGGATTTGTGCGGCCTGCCTATAGGTAATTTGAGCTTTCCGGCTGAATGCGGCATGGCTGATGGTTTCATTCTTCTCCAAAAAATCAAGCAGAAACTGTTCTGTGTCCGAATAGGCCAGTAGAATGCCATCGCTCCGCTTTTGCTTTTTCCAAACCTCGATCATGATGGCATTGGCCAGTTTATTTTCGTCTCTTTGACGAAAGTAAGCCAGCCATTTTCCCCGTTCGTTCTGGGCACAATGTGGCTTATTATGGCTTGGTTCAACGGTGACTTCCAGCACGGTTTTTCCATCAACCAGGTGTTGTCGTGTTTTAAAATCAATCTCCGGTTGGCTGAATATTTTTGCAGCGGCCTCCACCATGTAATATTCTTCTTCCGACCGCACTCCTGCAATGTTGCCATTATCTTTCACCCCAATAAGCAGCCGTCCGCCGTCGGTATTGGCAAAAGCCACCAACGATCTGGCAATCTTTCTGGAGTCGCTGATGCAGTATTTGAAATCTTGCTTCTGGTGTTCTCCTTCGGCGATCAGTTTTGTCAGGTAATAACTCACAGTCGTCCTCCTTTCTCAAATCAACAAGTCCTGATTCCGGATTGTTTTAGACCTCAATTCCAAATGCAATGCGAACCAAATAGCCCAGACCAAACGAAATTAATCCCACCACGGTGCTTAGTATCACCATTTCCAGAAATCGCTTCCGGAACGGTTGATCGTTGGCAATGGAAATATAGTAACTGTAGATAAAGACGACAAAAATGGAGTCAGCCACAGCCACCAGCAGGGCCACAAACGGCGAGCTAAAAACAAGGTAGGGCGCCACCAGAAACACCACCGCAAAAAGGTACGCCAGCCCTGTGAAGATGGCTGACTTCACCGCGCCTTCTTCATTTCCTTCAGAACGGTTTGACAGGTATTCGGACGAAGACATGGACAAGGCTCCGGCAATTCCGGCAATAATTCCGGTCAGGGCAACGATTTTGGTGTTTTGCAGCGCGAAGGTCAGGCCAGCCAGCGTCCCCAGAATTTCCACCAACGCATCGTTTAAACCCAAGACAATGGAGCCAATGTATTTCAGCTTGTCCTCCTCCAGCATGTGAATCAATTCCTGCTCGTGGTCATTTTCTTCCTTGCTGATTCCGGCGGCTTCCGGAACCTCACTGGCAATCTGGCTGTAATTAATCTGAGCGCTTTCTTCGCCTTTTTCCATCAATTTGATGCCGAACGTAATGCCAAACAAGCGGGCAATCCAGTAGAACTTAAAGATCTCCCAGCGGCTGGGGCTGACCTCACGGCCGGTATATTTTGCCCAAATGTGGTAGTGCCGGAGTTCGTCGTCCGCGATTTTTGCCAACACCTCGCTGTTATGCCTATCGGTTACTTCAGCAGCTAATCGACTGTAAAGATGATGTTCAGTGATCTCATTTCGTTGGGCAATAATCAGTTGCCGCCTCACTTCGGGTGAAATTGGTCTTCGTGTCATGGCTTAGTCTTTTAACCATTCAAATAATTGGTAGTGTTCCGCGGTCATTCCCAGTTTTTGATATACTTGCTGAGCCCGGCTGTTGGTCTTGTCAACATACAAGCGAATGCCTTTTAGCTGTTCGTCCTGTTCAACCAGCTGCTGAATGTGCCGGTACATGTTCCTATAAACACCATTCCCCCGGAACGGCGGCCGGACATAAACCGATTGAATCCAAAGCACGGTGCCATTACGCCAGTCGCTCCACTCGTAGGTGGTTAGCAGCGAGGCGATCACCTGCCCGTTTTTCTCGACCACATAGTAGGTTCCTTTTGAGCTATCGCTAAATACCTGGCATACACCGCGATTCACAATATCTTTATCGAGCTGAAGATTTTCGGTTTCCAAAGCCATTTCAAGTTGAAAAGCCGCGATTTGCCCGGCATCGTCTTTTTTTGCCTTCCGGATGATCATTTTAGGGTTGAACGTTTGACGTTTATAAAATGTAAAAGTAGCTTTATTGCCTGAATTTTTAAATGATTTAATGGAATGAAGATTCTGGTTGCCTCTCAAAACCCGGTTAAAGTGAATGCCGTTGCCGAGGCCTTCAAAATATGCTTTTCCGAACCCTTTGATATAGAGGGAATTGCCATTGCCTCCAATGTTTCACACCAGCCCCGAAGCGATGGTGAAACCCGGGCCGGAGCTCGAAACCGGGTGGACAACCTGATGAAACGGACACAAAAAGCCGACCTTTATGTGGGAATTGAAGGTGGAATTGATGTAGTGGATGGCAAGTTGCATGCTTTTGCCTGGATGGCCGTGTCAGATGGCCAGCAGCATTCGCTGGGGCGGACTGGAAGCTTTGAGCTGCCACCCCAAGTGGCCCGCCTCATTTTCGAAGGCATGGAGCTGGGCGACGCCGATGACAGGGTTTTCGAAAAGGAAAACTCCAAGCAACAAAACGGTGCTGTAGGCCTTTTGACGCATGACCGTTTGAGCCGCGAACAACTATACCAACACGCACTGGTCTTGGCATTCATTCCCTTTATGAACCGAAAACTTTATTTTGGCACCGCGAATGCAGACGTTTAAAATTTAATCTTTCGGAGAACCTGACTGATTTTAACACGTTCTTCGTCAAGCATGATGATCTGGATCTTGTTCTTTTGCAAGCTGGCATGTGCTTTAGGGCCCACCTCGCCGGTAATTATTTTATCAACCTTGGCCTCAGTCAAAAGCTTGACCACCCGCGGAGCAACGTCATGCTCCTCGTGGCAATAAGGATTTACGATAAAACGGGACTCTTCCCCATCAGAAACAAAGAAGTATGGAGCACGTCCGAAGCGAAGATCCATCGGAGCCGTGAGTTTTTTGTCTGTTGCGCTAATTGCAATCATGTTTGTACTAATTAATGGTTCATGTTTAAAATTCTAATCTTCACTTCAACTGAAGTGCTTCCCAATATTCCACAGCTCGCCTGGTATGAGGAATAACAATCGTACCTCCCACAAGGTTTGCGATACTGAAAACTTCGAATATTTCTTCGGTGCTTGTGCCTTGTTCGTGGCATTTCTCAAGGTGGTATTTAACGCAATCATCGCAGCGTAATACCATGCTCGACACCAACCCCAGCATTTCTTTGGTTTTCACGTTTAATGCACCTTCCTGGTAAGCCAGCGTGTCAACACTGTATATTCGCTTCATCACCTTGTTGTCGGCCGACAGAATTTTTTCGTTCATTTTTGAACGGTATGCCTGAAAATCTTCAATTAAGTTGCTCATGGTTTCAAATCACAGGGTTCAATAAATTGTTCTTTCACTTTCATCGCACTCGAAATCAGCCAGCAAATTTATCCTTTTAAAATAGAATTGGAAATGTAAAATTTCTGAAGGAGGCCAGCGTTATGTTGACACACGGATTGATGCGAATGTAAAGTTTTTTGTTTTTTCAGGCAGTTGAAAACTTCAATTCTTGTATTCCATCAATTAAGTTTATATTTGCATTTTTAAAGGACCATAGTATATGAAAGTTGAAATTACAGGGATCATACTTATCCTTTTTTGTTTGAGTCTAAGTGCTCAAGAGTCTTCATACAGCCCCAACAATTCGCCGGATTCAGGTATTCTGCAACTTCCCGTAAGGCAGGATGCCCGGATTGACACTTTGTTGCAGCGGCACATTGCCATGAATAAGCGCTTGAACGGCACCGAAGGTTATCGGCTCGAGATTTTCTTTAGCTCGGGATTGCGTGCCCGCGAACAAGCCATGGAAGTGAAAACCGAATTTTTGCGAAAATACCCGAATGAACAGGCCTACATGCTTTTTCGAACTCCTGATTTTAAAGTCAGGGTGGGTGATTTCAGAACCCGAAATGAAGCCCTGGCATTGAAAGAACAAATCAAAAAGAGTTATCCCAATGCTTTCCTAGTGAAAGATATTATTCAGTTTCCAAAACTTTATACCGACAAACAGAGCAATGAGTGAATCGATTAAACACGAGTGTGGAATTGCGCTAATCCGGCTGAAAAAACCTTTAAGTTACTACCAGGAAAAATACGGCACCTGGCAATACGGAATCAACAAGCTTTACCTTTTAATGGAGAAACAACACAACCGCGGACAGGATGGCGCCGGGGTGGTGAGTGTGAAAATAAACCTTAAACCGGGACAAGAGTATATTAACCGGTACCGTTCCATTGAGCCAAATCCCATCAAGGATGTTTTCGACAAGGTGTTTAAAAGTGTCAAAAAAGCGATCAAGAGCGGCAACGATATTAATGACACCGAATGGGTTTACAACAACCTGCCATATTCGGGCGAGCTTTACCTCGGCCACTTGCGGTATGGTACTTTTGGCCGCAACAGTATTGATTTTGTGCATCCGGTGATGCGGCAGAACAACTGGAAATCACGCACCCTGGTCTTGGCCGGCAACTTCAACCTGACGAATACGGATGAGCTTTTTCAGAAATTGATTGACCTGGGACAGCATCCAAAAAATTACACCGACACGGTGACTGTACTTGAAAAAGTCGGGCATTTTCTGGATGAAGAAAACCAATTCCGCTTTCGGAACTACAAAAATGAAGGGTATGGAAACCGGGAAATATCGCCATTGATTGAAGAAAACCTGGATATTCAAAGTGTGTTGGAGAACGCCAGCAAAGACTGGGATGGCGGTTACGCCATTGCGGGATTGGTCGGACATGGCGATGCTTTTGTCACCCGCGATCCTTGGGGAATCCGTCCGGCGCATTATTATGAGGATGATGAAATTGTGGTCGTCGCTTCAGAGCGCCCGGTAATCCAGACTGTAATGAATGTCAAAGCGGATCAGGTGAAAGAAATTAAGCCGGGAGAAGCTCTGATTATCAAGCGAAACGGCGTGGTTTCGAACGAAATGATACGCGTTCCCCACAAGCGTGTTTCTTGTTCATTCGAGCGAATCTATTTTTCTCGTGGAAGTGACAAGGATATTTACCAGGAACGGAAACAGCTGGGCCGCTTATTGGCTCCGGCCATTCTGAAATCGATCAAATTCGATATTGAAAACACCGTGTTTTCATATATTCCAAATACGTCCGAAACAGCATTCTACGGCATGATGCAGGGGGTAAGACAGCATTTGCTCGAACGCAAGAAAAAGCTGATCCGCGCCGGAAATGGAACGATGAGCGAAGAAGAGCTGGAAGCGATTATTTCGCTGGAACCACGGGTAGAGAAAATTGCCATTAAGGACGTGAAACTCCGTACCTTTATTGCCGATGATGCCAGCCGCGACGACTTGGTGGCCCACGTGTACGATGTGACCTATGGCGTGATTCGCGAGAATACGGATACGCTCGTCATTATCGATGACTCCATTGTACGCGGGACGACCTTGAAAAAGAGTATTCTGAAAATCCTGGATCGCTTGAACCCGAAAAAAATCATTGTGGTGTCGTCGGCACCCCAAATTCGCTATCCCGACTGCTATGGCATTGACATGGCGGTATTGGATAAATTCATTGCTTTTACCGCAGCTATCGAGCTGCTGAAAGACAAAGGAAAGCAGCACGTGATTGATGAGGTATATCAGAAGTGCAAAGAGCAGGAAAATCTGCCGAAAGAGGAGATTATGAATTACGTGAAGGGTATCTATCGCCAGTCGACAGCCGAAGAAATTTCGGCGAAAATCGCCGAGTTGTTGAAGCCCGAAGGCTGCAAAGCTGAGGTGGAGATCGTATATCAAAGTATTGAAAACCTCCACGAAGCCTGCCCCAACGATAAAGGCGACTGGTATTTTACCGGGAATTACCCTACGCCGGGCGGAAACAAAGTCGTCAACACCTCGTTCATCAATTTTGTCGAAGGCAAAGAAGGGCGGGCGTATTAAACTTGAAACATCGCTCATAAGGACATTAAAAAAGCAGGCTTGAAGCCTGCTTTTTTAATGTCCTTAAATTCAATCGCACGAATGTTATCGCGGAGTGGGGAAATCATCTTCTTTCCCTTTAATATACGTTTCAATGTGGCGGTCTTTTTTGGCTTCGTAAATATCCTTAATGGTCAGGATAATTCCAGTTTCCTCCACATCGCCAAAGCGGTCGTTCAGCACTGTTCCGAAGGTTTTCATGGATGGGCTCAGGTTCATATAAGCATTAATCAGCGGCGGAATATTCTCGCCATGCTCGCGTACCTGCTGGGTCAGAATTTTATAATCTTCCTTGTACGAGCCACCATTAAAAACTTTTTCGAGGGCTTCCATGTCCATATGCAATTCCATGGGTTTCTTCGGTGTGACCAGACCTTCGTGATCGCGGAAATACTTCAGAAAAAAATACTGAATCAGGTTCCGCGCCTGTGAGTGAAAGTGCGAATACATGGTCACCTTGCCGAAAAAATATTTCATTTCCGGGTGATCAACAATCAGTGCACCAAGTCCATCCCACAAGTTATCCAAAGCGAATAGCGCTTTGGCTCCCGCTTTGCTCGACTGGTAAGTTGGTTGTACAAATGAACGACCTAGCTCCAGTGTGTAGGGCAGGTAATTCTTTTTGAACTCTTCAGAAAAATGAAATAAGCGCGAAGTAGCCAGCGAAATGTCTCCATTTTCATCAACCGGGAGGTTGGGGCACATAATGTAGCGGTATCCACCCAGGATTTCCTTTGCATCCGGATCCCATACGATGAGTTGTTTGTATGGATTATCGTTGGTGTCGTATTGGTCAATGTCAATTTCTTTTCCTGTCCCGCCTCCGGCATCGCGAAAAGTGATTTCACGTAACCGGCCAATCTCGTGCATAACATTGGGAGAATCGTGATGCGTAATCACGTAGATCTCATTGGCACCTTTATTCGTCTTCCTCAAAAGCCTTTCCGGGGTTAACTCGGCAATAATTGCTTCTTTGGGCTTCGGTGCAACAATATCTTTCATACTTAATCCGCTAATTTTGTTGAGGTACAAAACTATAAAAATTTATTTAAGAAACTGATTCGATAGTCCTTTAAATTCAGCGCTTATTTAATTCTGACATCGAATAGACTTGGTCGCGAACAAAATTGGCCCACTCGGTTTGTTTCTTGCTTTTGTCGAAGGTGGTCCAGGGGATTGGGCGTCCAAATGTGATGGTAAATTCCTGCCCCCGATGTTTAAAAGTCTCATCGGCCAGGAAGAACTGTTCGAGATTCCATTTCAGGCGCAGAGCCTTGCGAAGGTTAGCCAGCCGGTAAAAGAAACTGGAGTTTCGCCCGCTCACATGCACCGGAATAATATCGCGCTGGTATTGAACCGATTTCTGAATAAAATGCTTTTTCCATTCCAGGTCTGTAATTCTTCCTTTGATTTTCCGGGAGGCATAACCCGATGGAAAGATCAAGATCTGCGCATCAGACTGGTATTGCTCGTGAACAACTTTAGCAATCTCCCGACTGTGTCCCCCTTGCTTGTTGATGGGCACAAAGACACTTTCGAGCTGCGGAATATTCATCAATACATCATTCACCAAAAAACGCACATCGCCCAATAGTTTGTTGACATTCGACATCAGCAGCAGTCCGTCGAACCCGCCAAGTGGATGGTTAGACGCAAAAATAAAGCGGCCTTCTTTCGGAATATTCTCAACGCCATAAACTTGTTCCTTCACTTCGAAATGTTCGACGACCTGGTGAACAAACTCAATCCCTTTTTGATCTCCGTATTTGGCCAGAATCTCATTCACATCACGGATGTGCATGATCCGGCTGATGTAGTTGTAGACAAAGCTGGGAATCAGCTTAGCCAGTTTAGGACTCTTTTCTTTAAAGACCGCTCGAATGTCTATCGGTTTTATTCCTTTTGGATACTGCTCATCCATTTGCTTCAGTTTTGAATGTCGAAAAATAGAAAATAAAATTGAGCTCCGTATTCCTTGACATTCATTTGTGATTTTCAATCTTTGCAAATCAGTTTTATCAACGGGTGTTGAAAACATTTTAATCCAAGCCAACAAGCAATAAAACAGCGGATTGAATGTTGTTATTAACAAGACAATGTGGATTATCAACAATAAATGAACATTCTTCAGTCAATCGGAAGGTGGAAAAAAGTGACTAATAGTGACTGAAAGTGGTATTTGGAGAAAGAAATTACTAATTTTACGATTGAAAAATAGACAATTAACGCATGGATTTCTCAGCAGAAAAAAAAGCAACATTTGATGAAAAGGGACGTGTTGTGCTGCCTGTCGACTACAAAAACGAGATGGGTGGCCGGATTCCCAATGGTCAGTTGGCTGTTGAGATTGATCCGTTTGAGAAGTGCCTGAACGTCTATCCGCTGGAAGCCTGGGAAAAAAGGCTGGCTTCGTTTAAGGCAAAACTAAACCGAAACAACCCCCGGCAAAGTCGTTTGCTGGACATGATCTACCGCAACTTTAAAATCATTAGCGTACCCGAAAGTTGCCGCATGAATTTTCCAAATAACTTTTTGGAAAAGGTCAACATCTCCAAAGATGTTGTTTTTGTTGGCGTTGGCGATCGGATTCGTTTGTGGGACGCCGGAGAATACGACGCCTACCTGGAAACAGGAGGCGACTACGGAGAATTATTTTCAGAATTTTTTGGATCAGAGGAGGATTAAGCGTGGAGCAACCGTACCACATACCGGTTTTATTGAATGAAAGTATCGAAGGGCTAAACATTCAAAAGGATGGCGACTACGTTGATGTCACCTTTGGAGGAGGCGGCCATTCGCGCGAATTGTTGAAGTCGATCGACAAAGGTCGCCTGTTTGGCTTCGACCAGGATGAAGATGCCGCGGCGAATGCGTTTGACGATCCGCGTTTCATTTTTGTCCGGCATAACTTCAAATACATCCGCAATTTTTTGCGCTATCATGGCGTTGAAAAAGTCGATGGCATTCTAGCTGATCTGGGAGTTTCCTCACACGATTTTGATGTGGCCGAACGTGGATTTTCCTTCCGGTTTTCCGGAGCCTTGGATATGCGTATGAACCGCGATTCCAAAACGACAGCAGCCGATCTGGTCAATGAATACAGCGAGGAGCAACTCATTAAAGTTTTTCGTGAATATGGCGAAGTGGATAATGCTTATCGTTTGACCAAGCAAATCCTTACAGCCCGGCAGTACCAACCCATTAAAACCATTGACCAGTTTAAATCGGTCATTTCCGACTGTGTGTCGAAAAAGAACGAAGCTAAATATTTAGCCAAAGTTTTTCAGGCACTGCGAATCGAAACCAACGGCGAACTGGAGGTACTGAAAGATTTCCTGATGCAAAGCGCCGAACTGCTGAAGCCGGGAGGCCGGTTGGTGGTGATTACTTATCATTCGCTCGAAGATCGTTTGGTAAAGAACTTTATTAAAGCAGGAAATTTTGAGGGACAACAAGACAAAGATTTTTATGGGAATGTAAGTTCGGTTTTGAAAGCGGTTAACCGGAAGATCATTATTCCCGATGACGAAGAAATTGCCCGAAACCCAAGGGCGCGGAGTGCGAAGTTACGAATTGCAGAGAAAGTATGAGTACAGAAGCCAAACCATCAGAAAAAAGCAAAAACCGCAGGAATGGACTCAAGTCGTTTCTGGGAGGAAGCTTGTTGGCAAGCGAAAAGGTGATGAAGCAAATGCCCTTTGTGTTTTTCGTGGCATTTCTGGGAATTCTTATGATCTCGAACCGCTACTGGTCAGAAAAAACCATTCGAAGGATGGAGGCCGTGCAGGATTCAATCAAGGAATTAAGAGCCGAGTCGGTGACCTGGGAAACGCAGCTGATGAAAATGAACCGCCCCTCGGAAATTGTTGAAAGAGTGAAAGCCAGTGGGCTGGAGTTGCAGGAAGCCAGTGAGCCGGCCAGAAAGCTGAAAGTAGAAAAAACAGACAACGAATAATGGAGATCAGAAAAGACATAACGGCCCGTTTTGGGATTATTTATTTTCTCGTCGTTTTGATCGGGATGATCATCGTGGCTAAAATCTTCATGGTTCAAAACATGGATACTGAAAAGTGGAAAGGTATCGCCAAAAATTTAAAGAACAATACGGCTGAGACTCCCGCGAAGCGCGGAAATATTTGCGCCGACGATGGCAGTATTTTAGCAACTTCAGTTCCGCAGTATGAATTACGCCTCGACCTGGCTGCTCCAATGATCAAGCGGGTTTATGGTGATAAAGCCGATGCTTTTGCCCTGGAAGTAGCCGAATTTTTCGGAATTTCAAAATCTCAATTCAAACAGAAGTTGGACCAGCAATTCAAAAAAGGAAACCGGTGGTTTTTGATTTATCCCAACGATGTGAACTATAACCAGCTTCAGCAATTTAAGCGTCTGCAGATGATGCAGAATAACAGTTTCGGATCGGGCCTTATCGTAGTTACCGAAAATGAACGCATCATGCCACATGCCGATCTGGGTAGCCGGATCATAGGCACCCTAAACAAAGGGGCATTTGGCGGTGTACATGGAAATGTCGGCTACTCAGGAATTGAGGGTTTGATGGAAGGCTATTTAAGCGGCAAGAACGGAACCGCTTTGAAACGGAATTTTTCCGGGCGCTGGATCAACGTACCGGTCATTGAGCCCAAAGACGGCAGCGATGTGATTACTACACTGAATGTGAACCTGCAGGATTTCGCAAACAATGCCTTATTCCGGCAAATGCAAACATCGCAGGCCGAGTGGGGTACAGCCATTGTGATGGAGGTAAAAACCGGCGAAGTAAAAGCATTGGCCAACCTTGGACGCAAAGCCGATGGCAGTTACGCCGAAACCTACAACTTCGCGCTGGGTCACCAGGGTAGCAGCGAGCCGGGGTCAACCTTTAAATTGATGTCGTTGATGGTAGCGATGGAGCACGGCTATGTGGATACTTCGGATGTGTTTGACACAGGCAATGGCGTATGGAAATACCGGGGACAAACCATTTATGACAGCGATTATCATCGTGGCGGACATGGCAAACTGACCATGAAGGAGATTTTTGAGCTTTCATCTAACGTCGGTGTAGCTAAGATTATCACCAAATATTACGAAGGGCGCGAGCAAGAATACATTGACCGAATCTACAACTTTGGACTGAATAAACCGATGGGGCTGGGCTTTTTCGGCGAAGGCATACCCCGGATTAAGTATCCCGGCGATGCCGATTGGTGGGGACCCTCGCTGGCCTGGATTTCATACGGATATGAAATCAAGTTGACTCCGCTTCAAACAGCCGCCTTCTACAATGCCGTAGCCAACGATGGAAAAATGGTGAAGCCCAAGTTTGTGAAGGAAGTTCGGCGAAATGGCATCCTCGAAAAAGAATTTAAAACCGAAGTGATCAACCCGGCAATCTGCTCGAAAGAAACCCTGGCCAAAGCGCAGGATTTGCTGAAGGGCGTTTGCATTGACGGAACCGGAAGGTCGGTCAATAATCCGTATTTTCCCATTGCCGGAAAAACCGGAACAGCGCAGGTTGCTTATAATAACCAAGGCTACGAAAAAGAAGGACGCAAAAACTACCAGGCATCTTTTGCCGGGTATTTTCCTGCCGATGATCCGCAGTACACCTGCGTGGTGGTGATTGTAGGCCCCAAAGGATTATATTATGGCGGTTCTGTTGCCGGCCCCGTATTTAAAGAAATCGTGGGAAAAGTGTATGCCAGCTTTATGGAGCCGCGCGAAAATGAGCTGGAACAAATAGCCATGTTACCCCAGGTGAAGTCCGGATTTAAAGATAAAATCGAATTAACAGCCGAAGAGCTGAAACTGGAAATTCAGGCGGAGAAAACCGACTCGAAGTTCATTCGCGTAATTTCAGATCAAGACAAATTGAGTGCATCGGAATTGGCGGTAGGCGAAGGCCTGGTGCCCGATGTCCGTGGGATGGGTGGCAGCGATGCCCTTTATTTATTGGAAAGCTCAGGCTTGAAAGTAAAGATGAAAGGCATTGGCAAAGTTCACAAACAATCACTTCGTGCCGGAGATAAAATAAAAGAAGGACAAACAATCTATATTGATTTAGGCTAATGATCGAATTGAAAAACATATTGAACGGACTGGATTACGAATTGCTGGCGAGAACATTGGCTGTTGAAGTCGAAAATCTGCATTTCGATTCGAGAAAGGTAAAGTCTGGCGATGCTTTTGTGGCGGTGGCCGGGACGCATGTCGATGGACACCAGTTTATTCAGAAAGCCATGGAGCAGGGAGCTTCAGTAATCATTGCGCAGCAGTTTGAGGGTGTAAATTCGACGGATGTCACCTTCATCAGAATGAACAATACAGCCGAAGCGCTTGGTAAGCTGGCTGCAAATTTTTACGGCAACCCTTCAACCAAACTAAAAGTGGTTGGTGTTACCGGAACCAACGGGAAAACGACTATCGCCACTTTGTTGTACTTGCTATTTAAAAAACTAGGGTACCAGGCAGGACTAATTTCGACCATTAAATATTACGTGGGCGATAACGAATTACCCGCAACGCACACCACTCCCGATGCTTTACAAATTCAGAAGTTGATGGCCTTGATGGTGGAACAAGGTTGCGGCTATTGCTTTATGGAGGTGAGTTCGCACGCCATTCATCAGGACCGGATTTCCGGGATCGACTTTGACGGTGGCATCTTCACCAACCTCACGCACGACCACCTGGATTACCATCAAACTTTTTCGGAGTACCTGAAAGCAAAGAAGAAGTTTTTCGACCAATTGCCCAGGCACGCGTTTGCCTTAACGAACGCCGATGAAAAAAATGGGCTGGTCATGCTTCAGAATACGGTGGCGAACAAGAAAACTTACGGGTTGAAAGCGTTGGCCGACTACAAGTGCAAAGTGCTGGAAAAGCATTTTGATGGTATGTTGTTGAGTGTTGAAGGACAGGAAGTGTGGACACATTTTGCAGGCTTGTTTAACGCCTACAACCTGATGGCCGTATACGCCGCTGCCGTATTGCTGGGCGAATCGTCCGAATCGGTTTTGCCTGTCATCAGCGAGCTGAGATCGGTGGCCGGGCGTTTCGAAATTCTACGTTCGCTTGATGGAAAATATGCCGTGGTGGATTACGCACACACCCCCGACGCCTTAAAAAATGTGTTGAACGGGATTACCGAAATACGCACCGGGAATGAGCAAGTGATTACGGTTATTGGTGCTGGTGGCGACCGCGACAAAACTAAACGCCCGATCATGGCACACGAAGCGGCTTTGCAAAGCGATAAGGTGATCTTGACTTCGGACAACCCGCGCAGCGAAGTGCCGGAACAAATTATCGCCGACATGCAGACGGGCATTGAGCCGCACCAGAGAAACAAGGTGCTGGCTATTGTTAGCCGTCGGGAAGCAATACGCACCGCCTGTATGCTCGCGCAACCAGGCGATATTGTTTTGGTGGCCGGAAAAGGACACGAAGATTATCAGGAGATTCAGGGGGTAAAACATCATTTTGATGATAAAGAAGTAATTCAAGAGATATTCAAGCTAAACTAAAAGAAACGGGATGCTTTATTTACTGTACGAATGGTTAAAAGACTTTGATATTCCGGGATGGGGCATGGTCCCTTACATCTCCTTTCGTTCGGGAGCTGCGGTATTGACTTCCTTGCTTATTACTCTGGGGTTTGGGGGCAAGCTGATCAAGTATTTGCAGCTGAAGCAAATTGGAGAAGACGTACGCGATTTAGGCCTCGAGGGGCAGATTCAAAAAAAGGGCACACCCACGATGGGAGGCTTGATTATTTTAGCTTCCATTATCATCCCAACCTTGCTGTTTGCCCGCTTGGATAATATCTACATTCTGTTGATGCTGATCACCACAGCATGGCTTGGTTTGATTGGTTTTGCCGACGACTATATCAAAGTGTTCCGAAAAGACAAGGAAGGCTTGGCGGGAAAATTTAAAATTCTGGGACAGGTGAGCTTGGGGATTCTGGTGGCATCCACCTTGTATTTCTCTGATGAGGTGATTGTCCGCGAAAAAGTGTTGGGCGTAAGCGGTGATTTCAAAAAGGAGATTGTGGTAGACATTGAAACCGGCATGCAGGAAGTACGGTTTATTACCAACGATGTTAAATCGACGCGTACAACCATTCCATTCATTAAAAATCATGAGTTTGATTACGCCTGGCTAGTGCCGTTTGCTGGTGAGCACGGTGAATTCTGGCGATGGTTGATCTATGCTCTGGCCATTATCCTGATCATTACCGCTGTGTCGAACGCAGCCAACCTGACCGATGGGATCGACGGTCTGGCGACCGGAACTTCGGCCATCAGCGGGGCTACGCTTGGAATATTAGCCTACGTGAGTGGGAACATTATTTATGCCGACTACCTGAACATCATGTACATACCTAACATTGGTGAATTGACCGTATTTATTGCTGCCTTTATTGGTGCTACTGTGGGCTTTTTGTGGTATAACTCATACCCGGCTCAGGTATTTATGGGCGATACCGGAAGCCTTGCGCTGGGTGGAATTCTGGCTGTTTTTGCAGTCGCTATTCGTAAGGAAATTCTGATCCCTTTGTTGTGTGGAATTTTTGTGCTCGAAAACTTTTCGGTGGTCATCCAGGTGGCTTACTTTAAATATACCAAGCGGAAATACGGGGAAGGAAGAAGGGTTTTTCTGATGAGCCCCATTCATCATCATTATCAGAAAAAAGGCATTCCCGAAGCCAAAATCGTCACCCGCTTTTGGATTGTCGGAATCATTTTGGCTGTGCTTACCATTGTCACCCTTAAAATGCGTTAACAATGGGGAGCCGGGTGGTTGTCATAGGAGCAGGAGAAAGCGGTGTCGGGTCAGCCATACTGGCACAGAAGCATGGCTTTGAGGTTTGGGTGACCGATGCTGGGAAAGTGCAAGAGAAATACAGAGACGTTCTAACCAAATATGGGATTCTTTTTGAAGAAGGAAAGCATTCTAAGGATCGTTTGCTTAATGCCGATTTGGTCATTAAAAGCCCGGGCGTTCCGGATACTGCACCTTTGGTTGTCAAGCTGAGAGAAGTCGGCATTCCGGTAGTTTCCGAAATTGAGTTTGCCGGCCGTTACTGCAAAGCCAAAACAATTTGCATTACAGGAAGCAATGGCAAAACCACCACGACCATGCTGACTTATCACTTGCTGAAAACAGCAGGTTTGAATGTTGGCCTGGCAGGAAATGTGGGGCAAAGCTTTGCCTGGCAGGTCGCCGAAGCCGACTTTGATTATTACGTGATTGAACTGAGCAGTTTTCAGCTGGATGGTATGTATACATTTAAGGCAGATATAGCCGTCTTGCTGAATATCACGCCGGATCATTTGGATCGGTACGACTATCAGCTGCAGAACTACGTGGATTCTAAATTCCGGATTTTACAGAATCAGACCCCGGCCGATTTTTTCATTTATGGTGCCGATGATCCGATCATTCAAAAGGAATTGAAAAAACGAACAATACCAGCCATTGGTTTGCCTTTTGGCTCGACACAAGCTCCGGAAAACGGGGCGGGAATTGAAGATGAGAAATTAGTGATCAACTGGAAACAAAAAACATTCAATATGTCAATTTTTGATATTGCTTTACAAGGAAGACACAACACCTACAACTCCATGGCCGCCGGTCTGGCCGGGATGGTGTTGAACATCCGGAACGAAAAAATCAGGGAAAGCCTTTCTGATTTCAAAGGCGTGGAACATCGCCTCGAACGTTTCCTGAGGGTTCATGGCATTGAGTTTATCAACGACTCAAAAGCCACCAACGTAAATTCAACCTGGTACGCTTTGGAAAGCATTAATAAGCCTATCGTATGGATTGCCGGAGGTGTTGACAAAGGAAATGATTACCTGGCGCTTAAGAACTTGGTAAAACTCAAGGTGAAAGCAATCATTTGTCTGGGTGTGGACAACAAAAAGATCATGGAGGCGTTTGCAGACATTGTTCCGGATATTATCGAAACACAGGACATGACTGATGCTGTGCGTTCGGCATACTATCTGGCTAAAAACGGTGAAACCGTGCTGTTGTCTCCGGCCTGTGCCAGCTTCGACTTGTTCGAAAATTATGAAGACCGCGGGCGACAGTTCAAGAACGCGGTAAGGGAATTATAAACTCGTCATTGGTATTTTAAATTGGAAACTGAAGATGAACTTTTCACTGGGTAAAATATTAAAGGGTGACCGGATCTTGTGGGTGGTGCTGGCATTTTTGTCCATCGTATCACTGATGATTGTATACAGTGCAACCGGACGACTGGCTTATCGCGAGGCTGGTGGAAATACCTTTTATTACCTGAGCAGGCAGTTAATTTTCCTTTTCCTGGGATTTGGCTTAATGGCGCTTTTGGTCAACGTGATTCCGGTAAAATTTTATACTTACATCGCCCCGCTTTTGTTATTTGTTACCATTGGAGCTTTGCTGGCAGCAATTGTTCAGTATCGGTTAACACCTGGAAAACCCACCCCGCGTTCGCTCGACTTGGGATTTCTGAGCTTCCAGCCAGCGGAGCTGGCCAAAATTTCGTTAATGATGTTTGTAGCTAAAATCCTGGCCAAACGTCAAACATCAAAAGAGGATCTAAAAAAGGCATTTTACTGGGTAATGGGAGTAAGCTCCATCGTATGCGGCATTATCTTCTACGGCGACATTTCTACGTCAGCCCTGATTTTTGGCAGTGTCATGGTGTTGATGCTCATTGCCCGAATTCCTGCCAAATTTTTGTTGATGACCGTTGGAACCGGATTACTTCTGTTGATGTTACTATATTTTACAGCTGACTATCTACCTGACTCGGTCGGACGTGTTCACACGTTCAAAGAGCGTATTGATGATTTTGTGTACGGCGACGATCAAGCCTCTCTTGGGACAACCCAGGCCGATTATGCCAAACTTGCGATTTATGAAGGCGGAATGTTCGGAAAGGGCCCGGGAAAAAGTGAAGTGAGTAATTACATGGAAGCAGCCTACAACGATTTCATCTATGCCATTATCATTGAAGAATATGGCTTGCTTGGAGGTTTCATTGTTGCTATGCTGTACCTCATTCTCTTATACCGAGGCGTGGTCATTGTCCGGCGTTCAAACCGGACTTATCCCGCGTTTTTAACCGCGGGCTTGGTGTTGCTGATTGTTTTTCAAGCCACTATCAACATGGCTGTTTCTGTGGGGGTAGCCCCGGTTACCGGACAGCCAATGCCTTGGGTGAGTATGGGAGGAACGTCCATGTTATTCACAGCAATTTCTTTTGGCGCGATCTTATCAGTCAGTTATCACAACCAGCGAAACAAAGTAGTTGTTGAACCACCGGTAATGGTTGACATGCCGGATGAAGATGAGGAACTGTAAAATGAAAAAGTTAAAAGTAATTATCAGCGGCGGCGGCACCGGAGGGCATATCTTTCCGGCGCTTGCTATTGCCAATGAACTAAAGGCCCAGGTACCTGAGGTCGATATCCTTTTTGTTGGAGCAAAAGGAAAAATGGAAATGGAACGGGTTCCTATGGCTGGATACCCGATTGTGGGCTTGCCGGTGATCGGTCTTCCCCGAAAATTATCGTTTAAACTAATCCATTTCCTTTGGTCGCTCAATAAAAGTATGATTGAGGCGCGGAAGATCATCCGCGGTTTCCGACCCGATGTAGTTGTTGGTGTCGGCGGATTCGCCAGCGGCCCCGTATTGAAAGCGGCCGCCCAGAAAGGTATACCCACTATTTTGCAAGAGCAGAACTCCTATGCTGGCAAAACCAACAAGTGGCTTTCAAAACGGGTGAAGAAGATTTGTGTAGCCTATCCCAATATGGAACGTTATTTTCCGAAATGGCGGATTGTGCTTACCGGAAATCCTTTTCGCCAGAACCTGTTGAATCAGGTTGACAAAAAAGAGGCCTGTCAGTTTTTCGAACTGCAGGAAGGCAAGCCGGTTATTTTGGTGATGGGGGGCAGTTTAGGTGCCCGAACATTGAATGAAAGCATCCTGTCGAACCTTGACTTACTGGATCAATCCGGCGTTCAGATTATTTGGCAATCTGGCTCATTTTATCATAAGGCAATACTGGAGCGATTTAATGGGAAGTTGCGAAAAAATATCCACCTGATTGAGTTTTTATCGCGGATGGATTTTGCCTATGCGGTCGCTGATTTGGTCATTTCGCGGGCAGGAGCAAGTACCATTTCTGAAATCTGTTTGTTAGGGAAAGCATCGATTTTAGTGCCTTCGCCCAATGTGGCTGAAGACCATCAAACCAAAAATGCCATGGCTTTGGTTGAGAATGAGGCTGCAATCATGGTAAAAGATGGCATGGCAGTAAAAAATTTGTTCCCCATTGCGCTCGAATTGATTCAGGATGAAGAACGACTGAAAAAATTGTCGGAAAACAGCTTAAAAATGGCTAAGCCGAACGCAACGAGCGACATTGTTAAAGTGATTCTAAATGAAGTGAATAAGTAAATGAAAGGTCTGGCACATATCAAACAGGTTTATTTCCTCGGAATTGGTGGAATCGGGATGAGTGCTTTGGCGCGCTATTTTAAACATGCCGGCTTCCTGGTGTCGGGTTATGACCGCACAGAAACCAAACTCACACGTGAGCTACAGGCCGAAGGGGTTGATGTGCACTACGATGACCGGCCGGCATGGCTTGCCGGCCATTTGCTGCCGGGCGCCTGTTTAGTGGTTTATACGCCGGCGGTTCCGGCCGAACTTGGGGAGCGTATTTTTGTCGAAACGAATGATATTCCGATGAAAAAGCGCTCCGAAGTGCTCGGCATGATTTGTTATGAATTAAATTGCTGCGCGGTAGCCGGAACGCACGGGAAAACGTCTGTTTCGACCATGTTGGCGCATATTCTGCACACCTCGGTTTTGGGATGCACCGCCTTTTTGGGAGGTATTTCAAAAAACTACCAAACCAACTTGTTGCTTGATTCAGCAAGCGAATGGGTGGTTGCCGAGGCCGATGAGTTTGACCGTTCTTTTTTACGGCTATTTCCAAACCTGGCCGTCATCACTTCAATGGATGCCGACCATTTGGATATTTACGGGAACCAGCAAGCGATCATGGATTCATTCAATGCCTTTGCCCGGCAGGTGAAAGCAGGTGGTTCCCTCGTTGTAAAAAAAGGACTGCAAGTCACTGAAGATCCGAATAAAAACATCAGCTATTACAGTTACTCGTTGAATGAGCAGGCTGATTTTTATGCTGAAAATATTGAATTGGACCATGAAGCATACCAGTTTGATTTGGTTCATCCAAATGGACGAATTGAAGGTATGCGACTGAATTATCCAGGCCTAATGAATGTGGAAAACGCCATTGCAGCCTCGTCGCTGGCTTTGCTTGCCGGTGTTCATTCCGAAGAATTATTGTTGGCACTGGCAGCCTACCAGGGAGTAAAACGCCGTTTCGACATTCAATATCGAAGCGAACAGTTCATCCTGATTGATGACTATGCCCACCATCCGGAAGAGCTAAAAGCGACCATCGCATCAGTGCGTGCCATGTTTAGTGGACGAAAAGTCACAGGGATTTTCCAGCCGCACCTTTTTAGCCGTACGCGCGACTTTGCTGATGGCTTTGCCCGGGAGCTTGATCAGCTGGACGAAATTATGTTGCTGGATATTTATCCTGCTCGCGAAAAACCAATGGAGGGAGTGAATTCTGAATTGATCTTCCACCAAATAAAAAACAAGAACAAACAACTCATTACCAAAAACGAATTGCCTGAACTGGTCGAAAAGCTGGACGCAGGCGTGATATTGATGATGGGAGCCGGCGATATTGACACCTTGGTAGAGCCGGTGAAAATGAAGTTAATGGAAATTGAACATGTTTAAGTCGGTCGTTAATATTGGACTCTTTGGTTTGCTGATCACGCTGGTGATGATCGGTATGGCTTTTTCGTCCGGCAGGCTGGCCAAGGTCAATTGCGATGAACTGGTGGTGCTGATCGATGACGATTCGCCCCGGTTTATTGACGAAGATGAAATAGCCCGTTTGGTGAAGAAAGCGGACAGCAAGCTGTTTGAAAAGAAACTGAATGAAATCAATACGGAGCAGTTGGAACATGAACTAAAGAAGGAAACAACAATTCGGGAGATAGAGATTTACCGGCGGATCACCGGAGAGGATATGGACTTCAAAGGGAAGTTGATCGTTGAAGTATCACAGCGTGATCCGATTGTCCGGATCAGGAATGAAAAGGAAGATTTCTACCTTGATCGCGAAGGGGTTCGGATTCCTGCAAGCCAGTCATTTACGAGCAACGTGCTGCTGGCCAACGGACATCCTGACGAGAAATACGCCAGGGAACAACTGTTGCCACTGGTGATTTTTATTCATGAAAATGAATTTTGGAATGCCCAGATCGAGCAATTGCAAGTGAGTAAAGAAGGGGAAGTGATCCTGTCAACGCTGGTTGGTGACCAGTTGATTGAATTTGGAAAACCTTCGGACTACCAGCTTAAATTAAGGAATCTGAAAGCGCTTTATGAGCAGGCATTTCCAAAAATGGGGTGGAATCACTATTCGAAAATAAACTTGAAATATACCAATCAGGTGGTCTGTACAAAAAAATAGCGAATATGGGCAAGAGCGGAAAAATCATAGCAGCAGTGGATGTCGGCACAACCAAAGTCGTGGTAGTTGCCGGCAGAAAGAGTGAGGATGGTAAGATTGAAATTTTAGGTTACGGGAAAGCGCGATCCATGGGGGTAAAGCGTGGCGTAGTGCTGAACATTGACGAGGCCTTTTCTGCGATTCACGAGGCAATTCGGCAGGCCGAAGATGCTTTTCAAGGTGATATTGAGGAGGTATACGTCAACATTGTTGGTCAGCAACTAAAGACGCTGAGCAATCAGGCTGAACGTTACATTGGGGAACGCCGGATCGTATCTGATGAAGATGTGGATAGCTTGTTTCAACAAGCGAAAAAGATTGAATTGCCCGCGGGCTACAAAATCTACCACGCAGCACCGCAGTTGTTTACCATCGATCATGAATCAGGCATCCCAAATCCAGTAGGTATGACTGGCGAAAAGATGCAGGCGGAGTTTAAATTAATGGTTGCCCCTGAAGTGTACGAAACCAACCTGAAACTTTGTTTTGACCGCGCCGGAATAACCATCCGCAAAACAATGATTGATCCGCTGGCATCGTCTGAAATTTTACTTTCAGACGATGAAAAAGAGGCTGGTGTCGTCTTGCTCGACATCGGTGGCGGAACCACCAAAATGGCCATTTACCACGATGGCGTTTTGTGCTACTCTTCGCTTATCCCTTTTGGTGGCAATGTTATTACGCACGACATCAAGGAAGGATGCACCATTCTGGCGCGCCAGGCCGAATCACTGAAAGTACAGTTTGGACAGGCAATGGGCGATTTTGCCCCCGAAGATCGAGTGGTAACCATACCTGGCATTTCAGGTTGGGAGCCGAAAGAAATTTCATTTAAAAGTCTGGCCTTTATTATTCAGGCTCGGATGGAAGAAATTATCGAAGCCTTTTTCTTTCAGATTGAAAAATCGGGCTACATGGACAAGGTAGGAGCCGGAATTGTGCTCACCGGAGGAAGCGCGTTGTTGCCCAACCTGGGGCAGTTGATCAAATTCCAAACGGGATTGGACGTCCGCAAAGGCATTCCGCGCCTGAAGCTGGGTGAACAATGGAAAGAGTTGGAAGACCCCAGGAATGCAACGGTTTTAGGCTTGCTGTTGACTGCTCTGAATGAAGTTGAAAACGATGAACCGGCGAAAGAGTTTTTCTTCAAACCGAAGAAAAAGAAGACACACTCAACACAGCCCGGTTTTTTCTCTCAAATGAAAAAAGAGGTAACCCGCCAGGTTACGCTGTTTTTCGAAGATGAACAGGATACGGAAATGTTTTAACCAATAAAAAAATCCCCGGATATGACGGAGGACATCTTAAATTTTGGATTTCAGGAATCAAAATCATCGATTATCAAAGTGATCGGGATTGGTGGTGGCGGCTGCAATGCCGTGAATCACATGTTTGGAGAAGGGATTGAAGGCGTTGACTTTTTGATTTGTAACACAGATGCCCAAGCCTTACGCAACAGTCCGGTCCCGATTAAAATTCAACTGGGTGTTACGCTGACAGAAGGTCGCGGTGCCGGAAACCTCCCCTTGCAGGGCGAACAGGCAGCCATTGAAAATCTGGATGATATTCGCAGTGTGCTGGAGGGAACCACCAAGATGCTTTTCATCACCGCTGGCCTAGGCGGTGGAACAGGAACCGGTGCTGCTCCGGTGATTGCTGAGCTCGCCCGTGAACTTGACATTTTGACCATTGCCGTAGTGACCATTCCGTCGCCGGCTGAGGGGAAACGCCGCTTTCAGCAAGCACTTGAAGGGGTTGAAAAACTGAAAAAGCAGGTGGACAGTTTGCTGGTTATCAGCAACGAGAAACTGCATAAGATTTATGGTGATCTGCCGGCGTCTCATGCCTTTAAAAAAGCCGATAATATTCTTGGAACGGCAGTCAAAGGCGTGGCGGAAATTATCACCTTGCACGGAAACATTAACATTGACTATGCCGATGTGCACACCGTGATGGCGGGCAGCGAAGTATTCATTATGGGAACCGGTATTTCAGAGGGTGATGGCCGTGCGATGGACGCTGTCATGAAAGCGCTTGAATCTCCCTTGCTGGATAGCAACGACATCAAAGGAACCAAAGATATTTTGTTGAATATCACATCAGGTGATGAAGAAATCCGGATGGGTGAAATTGGAGACATCATCGAATTCTTACAGGAAAAAGCTGGACAGGACGCCAATATTATCTGGGGTAACAGCTTGGATAAACGCCTCGAAAACAAGGTGAGTGTTACCCTGATTGCCACGCGCTTCGACAAAAATCCAAACAGCTTGCTTCAGGAAAAGAAACCCAAAGAAGAAGTACTTTTTGAAGAGCAAGCCATTGATATAAATCTGGAGGACGAGGAAGAAGATTTTGCAAAGATCTTCGAAAATGAAATGCAAAAACAACCGCAGAAGGCGGAAACGATAAAACGAACAACCAATTCCCGAAAACAAAAAGCAAAGAGCAGAAGGGAGCTGGTCTCTGAACAAACCCAGGAAAGTGGGACGACCGATAGCTGGTTTCAACGCCAGTTTAACCGCTTTTTTGAGGATCAGGATGAAGAAATTGAAAATTAATGATTAAGAACAGAAAAGTCTATGTCAAGCGATATAATGAATTTCGATCTAAATAAATCTTCCGAAGAAATCATCAAGGTAATTGGTGTTGGAGGCGGCGGCGGAAACGCCGTAAACCACATGTTTCAACAGGGAATAAAAGATGTTGGTTTTATGCTGTGCAATACCGATGAGCAGGCTTTGCGAAACAGTCCGGTCCCCCTGAAGTTACAGCTGGGCGAGTCGCTCACCGAAGGGCGTGGTGCGGGAAACAAACCTGAAATCGGGCGTGAAGCAGCCATTGAAAGTATCGATGAAATTAAAAAGACGCTGAAGTCAACCACCAAGATGGTTTTTATTACAGCCGGAATGGGCGGTGGAACAGGAACCGGAGCGGCTCCGGTGATTGCCGAAGCCTGCAAGGAACTCAACATCCTGACGGTAGGAATCGTCACGCTGCCTTTCCGGAATGAAGGGCGCCGACGCATTAAACAGGCCATTGATGGCATTGCCGAAATGGAGAATCATGTCGACTCGTTGCTTGTAATCAACAATGAGCGGATTCGGGAGATGTACGGCGATTTTAAGATTTCGGAGGCTTTTGCCAAAGCCGACAACGTGCTGACCACGGCCGCAAAAGGAATTGCTGAGATTATCACTGTTCCCGGTTACATTAATGTGGACTTTGCCGATGTGGAAACGGTGATGCGCAACAGTGGCGTCGCGGTCATGGGATCGGCAAAAGCTGAAGGCGAAAACCGTGCGCTGCGGGCAGTGGAAGAAGCTCTGAATTCTCCCCTTCTGAATAACAACGACATTAACGGAGCGCGCAATATTTTGCTGAATATTACTTCGGGAAGCGAAGAAGTGACGATGGACGAAATTGGAGCAATCACTGATTACATTCAAGCCAAAGCCGGACACGATGCCGACCTGATTTGGGGAAATGGTGTGGATGAAGCTCTGGGGCACGAGATCTCAGTTACGATTATTGCCACTGGATTTAGTGTGAGCAGTATTCCTGAAATGATGGCCGCCCGCAAGGTGGAAAAAACCTATCACACGCTGGTTGATGAGCCGCAACCAACACCACCGGTTCGACCGAGACCCGAAGTTCGTGTACCCTCTGCAGGAGGTGAAACAAAACGGGCAAGCATTAACCAGCAGTCCATTGAGTTTGAAATTAACAAGCCAATGGACGAGTTTGATGAATTGTACGGCAAAGCCAATTCAGCCGATCCTAAAAAGGAATACTCCGTCAAGCTGGACTATTCCTCCTCATCGGACGAAGAGGTGGACGAGCTGGAAAACATTCCGGCCTACCGCCGCAAGAAGGTGAACATTCAAAATATGAAAAAGAAGTTTGAAGAAAAACTGTCGCGCTTCTCACTTTCGCCCGATGACGAAGATAACACCAAGTTGCGGGACAATAACTCATACCTGCACGACAAGGTGGATTAAGAGGGTGAGAAGATCGGGTGGTGAGAATGAG
>NZ_CAXBDD010000009.1:0-83448 GCF_963974515.1 uncultured Sunxiuqinia sp.
CTTCTTCTTCTTCTTCTTTGCGGGGTGACCAACAAATCAAATCATCTTGTGAATAGAAATCCTTAATTTTTATTCCTGATATCATCCTAGCTTCTCTGAAGAATCTGGGCGGTTTCTGGCGCATGATCTGGATCCTGTAAAGAAATTAGGTCAGTGCCGGAAATAAGGTTCTTGAAGAGGACAACGCAAATTGTCCACAAGAATTTGAATTGATCTGCAAAACAGGGCAGGTCGTAACTTTTTTGGACAAGCTGACCCAAAATTGGCGTTTTGGACACGAAAATGACCTAAAAAGGAGCCAAAAAACCCTTCAATTTTCGTGAATTCTTGACCCCAAAAGTATCGTTCGTGAGTCCGACAGGGGTTTTTACCCCCCTAAAAAGTGTAGCTCATGAAATTCTTTAAAAAAACCGATGAAAAGTGAATCTTGTGTTTTAACTTTTGAGAAGTATAAATCAAACGAAGCTGTTGTGGAAAATAAAATCAGTTTTCAAATTGCAAGTGAGACCATCACCCAGCTTGTGGAGAAAGTAACAGAGATTGATCAGATCCTCAATTCTTTTTTTAGTGGGTTTAACGCCCGAAGACCGGCAAAACCTACCTAAAATGGGCGAAGCAGGCACGCTTTCTGTCATGGAATGCCCGGAGTTACGGGAAACCAGATCCGGAGTATGCGCCACCATTTCTGGATCAGGATGGGTTTGTAAGCGATATGGAAGCCTGGTCGCAACTGATGTCGGTGTAAGGCCCATTAAGCAACTGTATGACGCCCTTGATGACAACACCACCATGCAGGCTGGTGCCAAAAGCTATATGGCTGCACTCAGTTATTACAACTCGGTAAAGTACACTGACCGGAGCGGAATTCCGGGCGCAAAAGCCGTTTATGAAGACATAAAGAACCGGTTTACTAAAAAAACCGCTAATTCCAGCGATGAAACTGTTTGAGCGTGAAGGTTCAAATGAGTGTGTTATAGAAAGAAGGCAGGGGTGTTTATCGCCCCTGTTTTTCTCGAAAAGGCCCACCTTCTTATCGCAACCGATACACTTGGAGGTACATGCTTCCATGTTTTAGATCCTCGCGAGGATCTCTGAGCTTCTCGCTTGATTCTTTTTGTTTTATGCTTGAGGTTTCGATGTGCTCGCTTGCTTGTTAGAGGTACCCCCAAATAGTTAAATAGAGTCTCCGGGTTGGGAAAGCCGTTTTGATGATTGTTTTTGATCTTTTGATCAACTGAGCAGATGTTAATCTAAGTTATTTTATTTAAATTGGACGTGTTTTGGGAGGACCGGCCAGTATTTCTCCTGGCCCTCCCTCCGCAGAATGAAGTTCTGCTCCTCTCTTACTGCCTACATGTGAAGGGCCGGGGTGGGTGCAAGTCTGAAGGAGCATGAGAATAGGTGAATGTAACGTACAATACAAAAAAATACGATGACAGCACAAACAACTTCTTCTTGTAAAAGGGTAGACGTTTTTTGGTCAATAGATACTTTGGTGTGCTTATCGTTTGCGGCATTTCTTTGGGACACCGGGCGAGATTACTTCATCGTATTATGGATGGTTTTATTCGGCTTGTTGTTTGCTGGCAGGCAATTAATTTCGATTAAGCTTTTCAATATGCTCAGGGTATTTGCTGTGCTGGGAATGCTTTTTTGTTTGCTAAGAATAATGACTGAGTTATGGAGTATACGGTAATAAACAGAAACCTACGCAAACAGACATGAACACTGTAGCCAAAATTTATTGGAAGGTGTTTTTGAGATCAGGTTTGATATACGGCCTTGTCCTGGCCATTTGGGAATACCTGGACGAAGGAGAAGTCGATTTCTTGAAGCTGGGTTTTATGACGGTGTTCTTTGGTGTCCTGATGTCGTGGATAACAGTGACGGCGCAAAAACGGGGCATGAGAGCACAAGGGCGAAATTTTACGGAAGAAGATATAAAAACGTCACAGCACGCGCTGGTCGTCAAAAGGAAATCGAAAGGAAGGGAAAAAACAGCGTAGATGTATTGTTTCTGAAAGAGATGACTAAGGGCCGGGAAGCGGGTAATGAATATTGAAGTTTCACACACTTAATCTCGAAAATAGAAGACCATGAACAAACCAATCAATTTTTTAACTGGTATTCTCGCCGGGCTGGCACCTTTGGCGATCGCAGGACTATTTGGGGTGCTAGTTTACAATGAGCTTCCAAATGGAGCAGGTATTTTTATCAGTGTACTTCTTGCGCTGCTCGCAATTTGGCTGGGCTTCGAGATCTTTCAAAAAGTGCAACGAGTAGGTATTGGCGACTTTATGAGCGTTGTTGTTGCATCGCCGGATCTGGATAACCTGGAACCAACGACCGACGCTAAAACCAGGCAGCTTACTCCCGGGCAACTGGCAAGCTTGGTTCGCAAGGACGGGCATGTGTGTCGAGGGGGAACACTTAAAGTATTTGGAGATTGGCATGGACGACCGTACCGAAATTTTCTGGAGATCCGGCAAATTGACTATGACAAACGGCAAAAGCAAATGTTGATAAGCTTCTCGAAGAACACCAGGCTGATCATTGATGAACCAGGTCGTATTCTCGAATCGCCCTCTGTGCTGAAGATTTTGTCGGCTAAAGGGGCGAGAGTTGAATTCTGGCATCAAAAAGAACATGCGCCTGTTGAACACAGCTATTTTAAAAATTACCGGGTCAGCGGCAACAGACTGGAAACGGATACGAACATCGATTGGGCCGAGCAAAAGATGGATGCTGCTCCTGGTCAGGACGCCTTGGTCATTTTCAGTTGAAAAGCAGAATCACTCATAAAAACCAATAATAAAAGTCTAATCAATTTTAAAAATGAAGTATGAAACGAATCAAACGTTTTAATGTATGGCAAACGGCCAAGGTCGTTTCCCTGATGTATTTTTTGATCATGGCAGTTTTTATGATTCCTCTTGGGATCATTGGCAGCATCGTTGGCGGGATGTTTGGAAGCCATTTCCCGTTCAGCGGGTTGATGTTTGTCTTCCTGCCTTTTCTTTATGGAATTGTCTTTTTCCTTTTCACCGCTTTGGGCTGCGCCATTTACAACCTGATTTCGGGCTGGATTGGCGGCATTGAAGTCGAGGTGGAATTGATAGAAGAATAAGCCGGATATAAATCCTAACGCATGATCGAATACGAACCGTCGGGGGTGTTCACCATCCAGTTGGAAAAATCATGCAAGTAGCGCCAGAATGCCATCACCAGGTGTTCTGGCGCATCCATTTTGAGCAGCACCTCGCGGTAACATTCGAGCCATACAATGCGATCGTCGGGCTTAATTTTGAAGGGCAGGTGGCGCCGCACCAACATGGGGCTGCCCCGGTGCTGGTTGAAATAGTCAGGCCCGCCCAACCGTTGAATAAAAAAGTCGGCCGACCGTTCTTTCGCCGCATCAAGCCCCACCGGGTTCTTAGGGAATAAGTGTTTGATGGTGCTTTGTGCCAGCAAGTCGTAATGATCGCTCACCATTTTTCGCACACCCGCTTCGCCCAGGTATTGATATAAATCCTGGTCGGGCATGTATTTGTTTGGCCGCGCGCCAAATGTCATTCGTTCAATCTTCAGCTCCATCGTTTGCTTGCTTTTGTCATTTCTATCTGCAACAACCATTAGCGCCAGCCGAATGTTCAACAAATAAAGCTTGTTTGGAGACTACGTTCACTCCGGCATAAAAAAAACAGGACATGAGCCGAATGATTCGTATGGTGTTTCGATGGATAAAACAGCTGTTGGTGGCACTGCTGCTTGTGGTGGCCTGCTATACGGTGTTTGCTGTTGTTTTGTCGCTGGTGCCGGTCAATGTGGATACCGCGCAAGGCGACGATGTTGATATCTACATCCGGTCGAACGGTGTCCACCTGGAATTGGTCGTACCCTTGCGGAATGAGATCCGGGATTGGACCGATTTTCTGGCGATCGATGAAGCGGTGGCAAGCCAGGCGCGGTTGGTGAGCTTTGGCTGGGGAGACCGGAACTTCTTTTTGAACACTCCTCAGTGGTCGGACCTGACGGTGAAGACCGCAGCAAAAGCCTTGCTGGTCAATAGCCGTTCGGCCATGCACGTTGACTATTACCGAAGTTTATCCACCAATGAGGATTGCAAGCGGATTGCCGTTCGTCGGGACCAATATCAGTCCATTGTTGCGTATGTTGAAAGAAGCTTTGCCCGTGATGCGCATGGCCAGCCCATCCGCATTGAAGGTTTTCGGTACTCAGCAGTTGATGCGTTTTATGAGGCAACAGGCTCCTACAACTTGTTTTACACGAGCAATACCTGGACCAACCAAAGCCTGAAAGAGGCCGGGCTCAAAGCCAGCGTGTGGACTCCATTCGATAAAGGAACGCTTTTTCATTACCGGTAGCTGAAACAAAAGAGGTCAAAAAAAGCCCGAAGAAAAAACTCCCCGGGCTTGTATCTTGATTTTTTGTGTGTTCTATTCGCCACGAACGGCAGCAATTCCGGGAAGTGTTTTTCCTTCCAGGTATTCGAGCAACGCGCCACCAGCAGTTGAGATGTAGGACACCTCGTCGGCCAATCCAAATTTGTTGATGCAGGCAACCGAGTCGCCACCACCAATCAATGAGAAAGCACCTTTTTTAGTGGCTGCGGCAATGGCATCAGCCACCGCGCGTGAACCAACCGCAAACTTATCGAATTCGAATACGCCAACGGGACCGTTCCACAGAATGGTTCCTGAGTTTTCAATCACGGTTTTAAACGTCTTGATACTTTCGGGACCGGCATCAAGCCCTTGCCATCCGTCAGGAATATTATTGGCAGCAGCCGGCTGGGTGTTGGCATCTTCGCTAAAGGCGTCAGCTGCAACCACATCGCTGGCAATGTAAAGCTTTACACCTTTTTCAGCTGCTTTTTTCTGAATGGTCAGCGCAGTTTCCAGGTAGTCGTCTTCACAAATCGAGCTGCCGATTTTTCCACCGTTGGCTTTCACAAAAGTGTAAGTCATACCGCCACCCAGAATCAGGTTGTCCACCTTATCCAACATGTTTTCGATGATGGTAATTTTTGATGAAACTTTCGCTCCACCCATAATCGCCGTCATTGGGCGGGTGGGACTGGCCAGCACTTTGTCCAGGCTTTCCAGCTCGCTACCGATTACGTAACCAAACATTTTGTCGTTCGGGAAAAATTTGGCGATCACCGCTGTTGAGGCGTGGGCACGGTGTGCTGTTCCAAAGGCATCGTTAATCCAGCAGTCGCCATTTTCAGCCAGTTTCCGGGCAAATTCTTCATCGCCGGCTGTTTCTTCCTTGTAAAAACGCAGGTTTTCCAGAATCAACACTTCGCCTGGCTTCAGGCCTTTGGCAATGGTTTTGGCTTCCTCGCCAATACAATCGGGAGCAATCTTTACGGTTGCACCGTTCAGCAGCTCCGACAAGTGGTTTACCAGGTGTTTTAAGGAGAATTTATCTTCCGGGCCATCTTTCGGACGTCCCAGGTGAGACATAATAATGGGAGAACCACCTTTTTCAATCACTTTGTTGATGGTTGGTAACGCGGCACGCATACGGGTATCGTCAGTGATCTCAAATTTTTCGTTGAAAGGAACATTGAAATCCACACGGATCAGCGCTTTTTTCCCTGTGAAATCATAGGTTTCAATAGTCTGCATAATTGTATTTTTTAGTTTCTTAAAAATCGAACTCAAAGGTACAAAAAAGATCACGTTCGGCTTTGCTTCATCTGCTTAATCTGGAATAATTAATGCAGAGGTAAAGTGTTTTTTTGGGTGTGAAACTTCCGGGAAGCAGGCTCCCGTTTTAACCGTTTCATTTTCGCAGACTTTTCCTGGTGTTTTTGCTGGGTTCATACAGAATTCACAAACTTCCGGACGAACAAGATGGAAAGGCGGGAGGTTTTATTATTTTTGTTTGCACAAATTAAGCCTATGTTTTTTCAGGATGTTATTGGGCAGGAAGCCACCAAAAAGAGATTAATTCAATCGGTTAAGGAAGAGCGGATCAGCCATGCGCAACTCTTTGCCGGGCCCGAAGGCTCGGGTAAGTTGGCTTTGGCGTTAGCTTATGCGCAGTATATTTCGTGTTTGGATAAACAAAACGGCGATTCGTGCGGACATTGTTCTTCGTGTAAGAAGTATGCCAAACTCATTCATCCCGACCTGCATTTTGTATTTCCGGTGGTTAAAACTCCCAAGTTTAAGGATCCGGTGAGCGACAATTTTTTAGCCGAATGGCGAAAGCTGGTTCTTGAGAATGCCTATTTCAACCTGGAAGACTGGTTTAACTATATTGGTGTTGAAAATGCACAGGGCCTCATCTACTCGCACGAAAGCGAGGAGATTCTTCGCAAGCTGAATCTCAAGTCGTTTGAAGCCGAATACAAGGTGATGATTATCTGGATGCCGGAGAAGATGCATGTTTCGTGCTCCAACAAGCTGTTGAAGATGATTGAGGAGCCGCCGGTAAAAACCTTGTTTTTGCTGGTCACCGAAAGTGAAGAGGAAATCATTACCACCATCCGGTCGCGGTGCCAGTTGATCAAAATTCCGGGCATTCAGCCGGAGCCCATGAAAGCTGCCCTTCAGAAACTGGAGGCAGCAGCAGGCAAAGATGTGGACAACCTGGTGCATTTGAGTCGTGGCAACTACCGGCAGGCCATCAACTTGCTGGAGCTGAACGAAAGCACTCGCTACAACCTGGAGCGATTTAAGGAACTGATGCGCTTTTCTTATGGACGAAAATTTCTGGAGCTGTTTCAGTGGATCAATGAGGTGTCGGGTATGGGCCGCGAACGCCAGAAGATTTTTCTGCAATATGCGATGGGGCTGATCCGAGAAAACTTTGTGTACAACCTGAAAAACCCGGCCCTGGTGTTTATGCACGAGGAAGAACAGGCTTTTTCGGCACGTTTCTCCCCTTTTATCAACGAACGCAACATTGTGCCTATCAGTGAAGAATTGGAAAAGGCTTACCAACACATTGCCATGAACGGTAATCCGCGAATTATCTTAACGGATATGTCATTGAAAATAGTGAAGTTGATCCGAAAATAAAAGCTCACGTCAGCTCTACATGGATTGATTGAACTTCTGTTTCGATTCGTTGGATTATTCTTTCGGGATAATAGGAAATTTAACGTAGAAGGTGGTTCCTTTTTTTTCGGTTGATTCGAACCAGATTTCGCCTTCCAGCAAGTTGGTGATGCCCTTAATGATGCTCAAACCCAATCCTGTTCCCGGCTTGATAGTTTTAGATTCAACCTGTGTAAAGCGCTTAAAGATAGCTTGCTTGAATTTTTCGGGAATGCCAATGCCGGTATCGGCGACATAAAAAGTAATGCTGTTTCCTTCCAATGCATGGATTCCCATCTCAATAAATCCTTCGTTGGTATTTTTGATCGAATTGGTTAACAGGTTGTCGAAAACTTGTTTCAGGCGAATGGGGTCAGTGAACATGACTACCGGCTTATCGGCCTTTTGGTAGTTGAGCTTAAGTTTGAGTTGAGCTTTGGATTGCAGCAGCGAGCTCTGGCGGTGGTAGTCGTAAGTGTTTTGCAGAAACGGGACGACTGAAAAATAGCTCATTTCGATTTTTAACTGGTTCGATTCAATTTTGGCAATGTCGATGATGTCATCAATAATCCGTAAAAGGTGTTTTCCTGCTTTCTGGATAAAATTGGTGTATTGTTGCTGTTTTTCGGAGCTGACATTTGGTTGGGCCAAAAGACTCGAAAAGCCAATGATACTGTTCATAGGCGTACGAATCTCATGCGACATGTTGGCCAGGAAAGCGGATTTGAGCTCATCGCTTTCCTTTGCCTTTTTAGTGGCAATCTGCAGTTCGCCGTTCAACTTTTGAAGTTCATTCAAGGCATTTTGCAGTTCGTCGTTCTTATGTAGAATTTGCTCTTCCAGCTGTTTGTGTTCGGTCAGGTTATTGAGAATCAATACCAGCTTGTTGCCAACGCTGCTCCAAAGAATTTGGATAAACTTGACGGACCCGTCCTTGCACGTGACTCGGGCTTCAAAGGGGTTTTCTGAAGATCTGGATTTGTGTGGGATTCCAAGATCAAGTGTCCACAGGCGCTTCATGCGTTCACGATAGGCTTTATCCGGATAGGCCAGCTCAAACCATCGATCGGCATTGGGGATATCCTCAACGGTATAGCCAAAGGTGCGGGTAAACTCCCGATTTAAATACTCCACCTTCCCTTCTTCATCGTTAATGGCAATCGGTATGGGCGACTCATCCACCAAATTTTTTAAGCCTTCCTGGCTCTGTTGGAGTTGCTTTGCAATTTTTCGCTGTTCGGTCACATCAATTAAAGCGCCAACAATGGATGTTGTTTTGCCGTTTTCAACAACCGGTGCCTCCCTGACTTCAACCCAGACCAAACTCCCATTTTTATGAACCAGCTCCAACTCGTAGGGCTCTTGAACCTGGCCGGTCTCAATCGCTTTTTCAACCATCTGCAACCCTGTTTGATTGATCGGATTGTCAGAAGTGAGCGTGGTCCATTTCACCAAGGCTTCATGGGGCGAATAACCCAATAGTTTTTCTATTTGCGGGCTGATATAGGTTAGTAGGTGGTTGGTTGAATGGGAATAAAAAACGTTGGTGCTGTGTTCAATAATGTTGCGGAGCTTCTGTTCGCTTTCGCGGATGATTTGCCGGTTTTTCTTTTCATCGCTTATGTTTCGGGTCGTGCAAATCATTCCGTCGAATCGGTAATTTTTGATCAGCGGAACCAGCCAACCCGCCAAAACAGCCTCTTTGCCATCAAGAGTAAGGAGCTGAGTTTCGTATTTCTTGGCTTTTAAGCTTTTTTTTGCCGATAAATAATCCTCCAGAAAGTTTCCAAGATTTGGTTTTTTGAAATCGAGAATGTTTTTGCCAATCAGATCTGTTTTTTTTGACCCGGTATTAAAAGTCATTCCGGAATTACTGAAAAAAATGGTGTCATGCTTGTCTGTCACCCATATTCCTTCGTGGAGATGATCCATGAGTCGTTCATAGAAATGAATGGGACTATCGTCTTCCTGATTTTTTTTGAGTTTCCTGGTCAAGGTCAGGGTAAAGTAGTATGGCCTTGGCGAATGGATCTGAATGTCGAAAAAGGTATTCCCATCGAACGAGAATTCAGTAAATTCTCTTTTCTCGCCTGATTTGGCAACAGCTGCAAATTTTGAGAGCCACTTGCGGGGTAGTTGATCAAATACTTCATGAACGGGCCTTCCCTGCAGTTGGAGGCCTTCTGTGCCTGTCGCTTTTTCAAAGGCTTGATTGGCTTCCAGAATGATGAACGTTGCCGGTTTTTTATTTGTGTCATACTGGATTTTATTCAGGCAACAGCCCAAGGGCAACTCTTCGAAAATCGACTGATAAATCTGCTTTTTGGCCTCAAAATCTTCTGCTCCGTTATTTGATTGTTCTTTCAATGCTTGATTTTGTTTTTTGTGATGCCTGATCTTTTCCGGATATTCTTCTTGCGTGTCCATAATTGGTAAAACAATGCAAATCTAATTTAGCTCATTTTAAGTAAAAAAGCTATTTTTTCGGCGGCTGAATTCTCGTTTTTAGTTGGTTTAAGGTTTATGTTTTGTAATTTTATTGACATGTGTCGCTACTACTTTGTTTGTCAGCATTATTAATTATTTTTGTGTCGTAAAGTGAATGAGCTTTAGCCGGAATAGACCAATCCGGTATTAATTGTTAGACTATGGATGATCAACTATCAATCGAAAGGGGCTGTTGTAAGAAATCTGCCGGAACCTGCTCCAAGCTGGAAGTTTATGACTGGCTGAATGATGTGGTAAACAAGTCGGCAGATGATGACATCGTTGAAGTTCGATTTAAAAATACCCGCAAGGACTACTACCGGAACGTCAATAACCTGAAGCTGGCCGCCGGTGATATTGTCGCCGTCGAGGCCAGTCCGGGACATGACATAGGCATTGTTACCCTAACCGGTGCTTTGGTGAAACACCAGATGAAGAAGCATAAGGCGACCCTGATCAATGGAGAATTTCGCAAGGTATACCGAAAAGCAAAGTCAGTTGATATTGATAAGTGGCGTGAAGCGATGAGCCTGGAGCACACGACTATGATCGAGACCCGGAAGATTGCTGCTGACCTGAAATTGAACATGAAAATAGGGGATGTGGAATACCAGGGAGACCGCACGAAGGCCATTTTCTATTACATTGCTGATGAGCGAGTCGACTTTCGTCAACTGATTCGGGTGCTGGCTGAAACCTTCCGCATCCGCATCGAAATGAAGCAGATTGGTGCCCGGCAGGAAGCAGGACGCATTGGCGGTATTGGACCTTGCGGACGAGAGCTTTGTTGCGCTACCTGGATCGGAAACTTTGTTTCGGTTACCACCAATGCTGCCCGATATCAGGAAATATCATTGAATCCTCAAAAACTGGCTGGCCAGTGTGGAAAGCTCAAGTGTTGCCTGAATTTCGAAGTAGATTCTTATATTGATGCACAAAAGGATTTTCCGCCGAGCAATGTGCCGTTGGATACCGAAGACGGTCGTTACTATTTTCAGAAAGCCGATATTTTCAACGGGATATTGTACTACGGTGCCAACGGGCACAAGCCCTTAGCTCCGGTTGCAATTTCGGTAGAGCGGGCCAAAGAAGTGATTCGCCTGAATAAAAAAGGGAAAAAGGTTGAAAAACTGGCTGACAAGGTGGTCAGCGTTTCCTCTAAAACATCACCTGGTTTCGAAAATGTGATTGCCGAAGAAAGCCTGACCCGTTTTGATGAACCCAAGTCACGTCACCGGAAGAAAAAACGTTTTTCGAAACAGAATTCTTCGAGAAGACCAAGAAATAAATCATGAAGAATATCTTCAAAGGAATAATCGTTCTGATAATGCTCGCAGCTTGCGATTCCAACCGCGTGTACGAGGAATATAAAACCATCGACCCAGGGGGGTGGCATAAAGACTCGGTTGCAAGTTTCAATGTGGAGATTAATGAAGCAGAACCAGGATACAATCTCTACATCAATATCCGAAACCAAGGAAATTATCCGAACAGCAACATCTGGTTGTTTCTTGACATTGAATCGCCGGATGGTCAGATGCTGACCGACACTGTTGAGTATATCCTGGCTGAAAAATCAGGTAAATGGAGAGGCAGTGGTATTGGCGATTTGTTCGATAACCAGTTTTTATACCGGCAAAATGTCCGATTCGAAAAGTCGGGCGAATACCAATTCTTCATTCGTCAGGGTATGCGAGCCGAACAATTGAAAGGCATTCATGATATTGGGCTTCGGATTGAAAAATAAAACTAAGGTCATCGACCGGTTAAATTTTTTCTGATCGCTGTTTCCCTCCGGGTAGCAGGCCCTCGAAACACAAGATTAGATAACGCATAGCAGATAAAAAAGGAAAGTGGGAAAGAACAAATTGGCCAAATTCGCAGAAATGGCTACCTATGAACATGTCGTTCAGGCACCATACAACAAGCTCGATCAAAAAAATCATGAGCTGAAAGGGATGTGGGCTGCGAAATTCTTTAAAAATGACCATCCCATTATACTGGAATTGGGATGCGGCAAGGGTGAATATTCGGTTTCGCTGGCTGAGTATTTTCCGGACAAAAATTTCTTGGGCGTCGATATTAAAGGGGCCCGGATGTGGAAAGGCTCTAAACTGGCTTATGACAAAGGCTTGAAAAATGTGGGCTTTTTGCGCACCAACATCGAAATCATCGATGCATTTTTTGGTGCCTGTGAGGTCGATGAAATTTGGCTGACCTTCCCTGATCCACAAATGAAGAAATATACCAAACGGTTGACATCAACCAATTTCATGAATAAGTACCAGCATTTTCTGAAGCCGGGAGGCATTGTCCATTTAAAAACCGATAGCAATTTTCAATACCAATACACCTTGGCCATGGCCAAAGAGAATGGCTTTCCGATCGTGGCTGAGACCGATGATTTGTATAAATCTGCCTTGTTGGACGAAGTACTTTCCATTCAGACTTTTTACGAAAAACAATGGCGCGAAAGAGGCCTGCCCATCAAGTATCTGGCCTTTCATATCAACCGGGATAAACCATTGTGCGAGCCCGATGTTGAGATAGAAAAAGATCCTTACCGTAGTTTTGGCCGAACGGCGAGGGAATAAAAAGCACATGGACAACTTTTTTGAGAAGGTATGGGAGGTGGCCTGCCAAATACCGGTGGGGCGGGTTACAAGTTACGGCGCTATTGGCCGTTACCTGGGAGCAACGCGCTCGGCCCGGATGGTCGGTTGGGCCATGAGCAACTCGCGGGCTTCAAAAGTGAATGTCCCCGCGCACCGGGTGGTCAACGCCAGCGGATTGCTGACGGGCAAGCACCACTTTTCAGGTTCCAACGTGATGCAGGAGTTGCTTGAAAGCGAAGGCGTGCGGGTGGAGGACAACCAGGTGGTTGATTTTGAAGTGGTCTTCTGGGACCCGGTAAAAGAATTAGGAATACATTAAAACAAAAGAATATGGCTGATACACCACGAAAATTTATCGTTCCCAAAGATGTAACCGACGCGTTACGCTCGGTGCAGTTCCCGGGAGGAAAAGAAAATATTGTTGCCCTCGACATGGTTCAGGAAATCCGGATTGCCGGCAAGAAAGTCACGTTTTCGCTGGTTTTTCAGCGTTCCGACGATCCCAGCATGGGAGAAGTCATCCGGCTTTGTGAAGAAACCATCGTGCGCGAGCTGGGCTCTGATGTCGAAATCAAGGGAAATATTACGCCCAAGGCCATTCATCAGATGGAGCGGCCCATTTTACCAGGAGTAAAAAATATCCTGGCAATTTCGTCTGGAAAGGGAGGCGTCGGAAAATCGACAGTGGCAGTTAACTTGGCCGTAGCGCTGGCGAAAACGGGGGCTAAAGTGGGTGTGATTGATGCCGACATTTTTGGGCCTTCAATTCCCAAAATGTTTGGAGCAGAGCAAATCCGGCCTGCTGGAGTGAATGTTGATGGACGCGAAATGATTGAGCCCGTGGTTCAGCATGGGGTGAAAATTTTGTCGATCGGCTTTTTTGTAGCTGGAGACGATGCCTTGGTGTGGCGCGGGCCCATGGCCAGCAATGCCTTAAAACAACTGATTTCTGATGGCAATTGGGGTGACTTGGATTACCTGCTGATTGACCTTCCTCCGGGCACCAGCGATATTCATTTAACCTTGGTTCAAACGGTTCCGGTAACCGGAGCAGTGATTGTTTCTACTCCGCAAGATGTAGCTTTAGCCGATGTGGTGAAAGGGGTGAGCATGTTCCGTGGAAAGAATGTCGATGTCCCGGTGCTAGGGCTCGTGGAAAACATGGCCTGGTTTACACCCGAGGAATTGCCCGACAACAAATACTACATTTTTGGAAAAGACGGAGCCAAAAACCTCGCCGAAAAACTGGATATTCCCTTGTTGGGACAAATCCCCTTGGTTCAGGGAATCCGGGAAGGCGGCGACTCCGGTGTGCCCGCTGCCACTGATGAGCAGTCGCCTATGGGAAAAGCTTTTCTCGCACTGGCTGCGAATACGGTAAAGCAAGTTGAAAACAGAAACGCTCAATTGGACCCGACGAAAAAAGTCAAGGTTAGCCGAAAATAGTACTTGGGAAACGAGAAATAGTACTTCAAATGGTTTGTCGGGCCCTTGAAACGAAGAAAAAGCAATCCGGACACTAAAGAAATTGCCTGGAACACGCTCCGGAGCAAAAAGGAGGTGTTCCAACTGCTCCGGAAGGGTGATTTTCGATTTGTCAGGTAAATCAATTTATCGTCAAGTCCCAATAAATTAGCTTGTTTTTTGTAATATTGTAAGCTTTCTGAGTTTGGGAGACGGGGAAAATAGGATGGATTTGCCATGGCAGCTAAAAGGAAGACAATGACTGCTCATCGGGGCCTCTTTTACCCTTCAGAAAAAGCAATATTATTGGAATAAATAAGTTTATCCTACAGTGTTAAAATATACTCGTTTGAGCAGAATTTTTCGACATACCTTATTCGGTGTATTTCTCCTGATTTTTATCGGTGGTTGTTCAACCGAGAAAAACACGCGTTTATCGCGAACTTACCACAACATCACCTCGCAATACAACATCTATTTCAACGGAAAAGAAAGTTTGAATGCAGGGGTTGAACGCATCAATGAGTCGGTTGAAGACGACTTCACCCGCATGCTTCCTATTTTTAAGTCGAGTGATCCGGGAACCGGCCGTGTGGCACAATCTGACATGGAATATGCCATTATGAAAGCTTCGAAACTGATTAAAGTACACTCAATTACCAAAAAGCCCAGAAGACGTGGTAACCGGAGCCAGGCCTACATTCGGATGGCCAGCAAGGAGGAATACAACAAGTGGGTGGACGACAGTTATATTTTGATGGGGAAAGCTTATTTCTACATGAAAAATTTCCCGGCAGCCATTGAAAATATGAACTATGTGGTACGTAAATTCAGTGAAGAGGACACCAAGTTTGAGGCTTACATTTGGCTGATTCGATCGTACACTGAGCTGGGACGCTACAATGAAGCTCTCGAACTGATTCAGAGTGTAGATGCCAGTGTCGACTTTCCCAAAAAGTATGACGAGGAATTTGCATTGGCCGTGGCTGACTTTCATGTGCGGCAAAACGCGTTTGAAGAGGCGATTCCACACTTGAGGGTGGCGATTCATAACACATTCTGGAGGAAAAATAAGGTACGCCTCAAGTATATCCTGGCCCAGTTGTACCAGGAAACCAGGCAGCACGATTTGGCAACTGAGACTTTTCGTGAGGTGGCAAAGATGAATCCTCCCTATGAAATGGCTTTCAATGCCCGAATCAATGCGGCTGGTTCTTTCTCGGGTGAAGGAGATGTTGACAAGCTAAAGAAGGAGTTGCGTAAAATGCTTCGCGACAGTAAAAATTACGAATTTCGTGACCAAATTTATTTCGCTCTCGGGAATATCTCCATGACTGAAGGCAACAAAAGCGCGGCCATTGATCACTACATTCAATCAGCTTCAGCCAGCAGTGTCAATTTGTTTCAGCGGGCGCTATCCTGTCTGACCCTGGCCGACATCTATTTCGAGGAAAAGCTCTACATGAATGCGCAAAGTTACTACGACAGTGCTATGGTGGTGATTGACGAAACCTACCCAAAGTACGAATCGATTGCCGAGCGATATAATAGCTTGACACGTCTGACAGATAATTTATATACGGTGGTTCGGGAAGACAGCTTGCAGCGAATTGCCGGACTGAGTGACTCAGAGCGGAATGCACTCGTGTCCCGATGGATTAATGAAGCACGTATTGAAGAACAGCGCCAGCGCCAGTTAGCCAGCCAGGAGATGAGTGATCGCAACTTCTTTCGCATGAACCAATCGCGCATGGGGCTGAACCGAAACCAACAGGGAAGTGGCTGGTATTTTTACAATCCCACAACGGTGGCCTACGGCAAGGTTGAATTCCAACAAATTTGGGGACAGCGGAAGTTGGAAGATGACTGGAGGCGCGGCAACAAAAATTCGGCCTCGCAGTTTGAGATGGAAGAGCTGGAGCAGATTGAAGCCGGCGTTGACAGTACCGAAATACGTGTGGACGACCCGATGGAAAGGGAATATTATTTACAGGATGTTCCGCTGACTGAAGAAGCCATGGCTGAATCGCATCAGCAAATCCGCAATGCCTTGTTTAATGCCGGGCGGATTTTCAAACAAGAATTTGAAAATTACGAGCGTGCCATTCAGCAGTACGAAGAACTGTTGAAACGATATGATCCGAATACCTATCAGTTGTCCAGCTATTTCGAGTTGTGGGACTTATACAAAAAGGTGGGTAACCAGCAACGTTCTGACGATTACAAAAACCTGATTGTCGCAAACTATCCTGATAGCAAATACGCCAGGTACCTGGTAAATCCAAATTTCTTCATTGAGCTGGAGGCTCGACGGGATAGCGTGAATAACCTGTACCAGCAAGCGTATTACAATTATCAGCAGGGAAATTATCAAACTGCCGGTGAGTTTGTTCAACAAATCAGGAAGCTGGAGCCGGATACTTTGCTCTTGCCTAAAATTTCATTCATCGAGACCATTGCAGAAGGTGTTCATTCCGACTTGAACCAGTTTGGACGGAAGCTGAATGACCATATCCAGGCCTATCCTGAAAGTGGAACGGTGCCCCTGGCCCGTCAAGTACTGAAGCTCATCGAAGACAGCACGCTGGCTGATTATCAGAAGCTGGTTGAAATCGGCTATCTGAACGATCAGATTCAGAACGCCGAATTGCTGCCGGAAAATCAGGCAGCCAATGACGAGTTTGGAGGCAAATTTTCCTATGATGATGAATTGCTGCATTACTTCGTGATTGCCTTTCCATGCAGCGCCAACGTGGATCTGAACCGGTTAAAATTTGACCTTGCCAACTACAACATCGACCATTATACCCGGATGGATTTTGATATCGAAACAGAGAGCCTGAACCCTGAAACACAGCTGGTTGTTGTGCGTTCGTTGTCCGACAAAGAGCAGAGCCTGATTTATTTTCGCTCCATTATCCGGGAGCGCGAGGTATTCCAGTCACTGGGTGAAGTGCAGTACATCAACTTTGTGGCTTCGTCTTACAACTATCGCGAGGTTTTGTCGGATCAAAGCTACCTGGAATACCTGAAATATTTCGTAAAAAACTACAGTCGTTTCATTACAAGTGATTTTCCATCTGATGCCTTGGATGACCCGGAAAAGTTGATGGCCCGGGTGAGAGCCGAGGAGGATGAATTGCAAGAACGGGGTTCATTTGTGGTGGTGAAGGCTGATGAAACCGAGGGCCTGTTTTCGCGCGAGACCGAAGTGCCTCAAAACTTCGTGATTGCCGTCGATGATCCTGATTTTAACCTGCGGACCCTGGTCACCGAATTCGCAAGCTACAACCGCTCGACGTTTGGCAATTTGAACCTAACAATTGAGCAGCGGAAATTTGGTGATTACCAGTTGATGGTTGTTAAATCGATGCGTGATATTCGAGCGGCCATGGGGTATTTTGGCAATGTGGTAGCCAATCGGGCGCTGTATAAAAGTCTGGAGACCAGAACTTACCGAAATTTCATTATTACAGACCGGAATCTGGAAAAAATGATGAATGAAAGCAGCATTGCTGAGTACATCGAGTTTTTCCGCGACTATTATATCAGCGGTAGTTTTGCGAAAGTAGATGCTACTGCCGGTCAACCACAACCGGGTTCTTCTGAAAATGAAGCACCGGTTGAGCCTGACAAACCAGCTTACGATGGTCCGTTTAACCCAAATGTGGCAGGGGAGCAGTTTTTTATACTCATGATCCCAAAAACCGGTGTTGACGGAGAAGCTGTAAAAACAGCGATTGAGACTCATCATCAACAGGAATTCCCGGAAGTGAATCTGCTCGTCGAGGCGTTGGAGTTTGATGCCGAAAATCTGATTTTGAAAGTCTCTGGAATTGAGGACAAGGAGGCGGGGATGAATTACCTCAGAGGTGTGGTTCAAAATCAGCAGGTTTACCAGCCCCTGATGGACTTGAACTACCGCAACTTTGTAATTTCGCCGGCGAACTACGACATTTTGATGCGTACCAAAGACATTGGCGAATACCTCGAACTATACAAAGCCAGCTATTTGACCCGCCCGTCGCGTTAAACTTTGTTAAGAGCATACCCTTTTAGGAATATTTTTTGTTCCTATAAGCGAGACTTTACTTTAAAGCAACAAGAGAAAGCATGAAGACAATACGTATACTTTGGACCGATGATGAAATTGATTTATTGCGCGCCCATATTATCTTTTTGGAAGAGAAAGGTTACGATGTAACAACCACCAATAATGGAGCCGATGCGATTGACCTGGTTCGCGGTAATCACTTCGATATTATTTTTCTGGACGAGAATATGCCGGGTCTAACTGGATTGCAAACCCTCGATGAAATCAAGGAGATCAATCCAAATGTGCCGGTAGTGATGATTACCAAAAGCGAAGAAGAAGATATTATGGACCAGGCTATTGGTTCCAAAATGGCCGATTATCTGATTAAGCCCGTCAATCCGAAACAAATATTGCTGTCAATTAAAAAGAATGTTGGCCAGGAAGAACTGGTTACGCGAAAAACAACTTCGGCTTATCAAAGCGAATTTGCGAAAATTGGTATGCGTCTGAATGAGCGCCTCGATTGGAAAGACTGGACCGAGGTTTACCGCAAATTGGTCTTTTGGGAGCTTGAACTCAGCGCTTCGCAAGACAGCACCATGGACGAAGTGCTGAAAATGCAAAAAGCAGAGGCCAACAAGGCTTTTAGCCGCTATATTAAAACAAATTACCTCCGTTGGTTTGAAAAGGGAGCTGAAGATCGCCCCTTGCTATCGCCCGATATTTTCAAGGCTAAGGTGTTTCCCCAGCTTGACAAAGGACACAAAGTGTTGGTTTTGGTGATTGATAATTTGCGGTACGATCAATTTCGGGTGTTGAATTCGGTGCTTAATCAATACTACCTGACCGAAGAAGAAGACTTGTATTGCAGCATTTTACCAACGGCAACCATGTATGCCCGCAATGCGATTTTTGCTGGCTTAATGCCTTTGGAGATTGCACGTTTGCACCCCGAATACTGGGAAGATGATGACAACGAAGGAAATAAAAACATTCACGAGCGCGAACTGATGCAGACCCAAATGAAGCGTCGGGGCAGGAGTGAACGGTTAAACTTTGAGAAAATCACCAATTGGCGGTCGGGCAGAAAGTTGAGCGACAGCCTGGGCAGTATCATGCAACATGATTTGTCGGTCATGGTTTTTAACTTTGTCGATGTCATGTCGCACGCCCGAACCGAAATGGATATGATGAAAGAGCTGGCCAGTGACGAGAAAGCTTATCGTTCGCTCACTTTAAGCTGGTTTAACCATTCTTCGCTGTTCGAGTTGTTAAAGTCGTTGGCTGAAAATAAGGTGAAGGTGATTCTGACAACCGATCATGGCACCATTCGGGTAGATAATGCGCTGAAAGTCATTGGCGATCGCGAAACCAATACCAACCTGCGCTATAAGTTGGGGCGCAACTTAAACTATAACCACAAGCAGGTGTTTGAGATAACCAATCCAGAAAAAGCTTATTTGCCCGGGCGAAATGTGAGTTCCAGCTTCATTTTTGCTCTAAATGATGACTTTTTTGCCTATCCGAATAATTACAATCATTACGTGCAGTATTACCGCGACACCTATCAGCATGGAGGGATCTCATTGGAGGAAATGGTCATACCCATTATAACGATGACACCTCGGGGATGATTTTCTGAATGTTGGTTATCACGAAGGGCGAACATTAGTCGACAATTGAAAGGGTTTCTGATGCCTTAGAGTGCAGTACATTAGCTTTTCTTTTCGATTTTCACATCGCGAATCTGGCGATAGGTTTTGTTGGCAAAGACAAACTCCTGCAGTTTTTTGTTCTGCGCGTGTAGAATTTCCTCCTTGGTGCCTTCCCATGTTTTCACACCTTCGCTAATGAACAGAATCTTGTCGCCGATCTCCATCACCGAGTTCATATCGTGGGTATTGATTACTGTTGTCATATTGAAATCGACGGTCAGTTCATGAACAAGTTCATCAATCACCAACGAGGTTTCCGGATCAAGTCCCGAGTTTGGTTCGTCACAAAACAAGTACTTGGGGTTCATAACAATGGCACGTGCAATGGCCACCCGCTTTTGCATTCCTCCCGAAATTTCGGCCGGATATAATTTATGGGCCTTTTCAATATTGACGCGATCAAGACAAAAGTCAACCCGTTCTTGCTTTTCCTTCTGACTCTTATTCGTAAACATATCCAGGGGGAAACGTACATTTTCTTCCACTGAAAATGAGTCAAACAAAGCGCCACCTTGAAAAACCATGCCCATTTCCTGCCGCAATTTTTTTCTAAGCTTGTGGTTCATTTTCGTGAAGTTGCGGTCATCATAAAAAATGTCTCCCTGATCTACGTCGTGTAAGCCTACAATTGACTTGAGCAGAACCGTTTTTCCGCTTCCGCTGCGGCCAATAATCAGGTTGGTTTTTCCGGGCTCAAACACAGTTGATACATCATTCAATACCAGGTTGTCTTCAAACGATTTACTGATGTTTTGAATTGTAATCATTAGAATAAGAGTTGGGTTAAAATCAAGTCGAAAACCAAAATCAAGATGTTGGTATTGACGACTGCCCGTGTACTGGCAGCACCAACTTCAAACGCTCCACCGTCAACATAATAGCCAAAATAAGCAGGTACCGTCGCCACAAGAAAACCAAAAAAGAGGGTTTTTATCATCGAGAACGTGACATAGTAAGGGGTGAACAGGTATTGGATCCCATTAATGTAATCGGGCGCCGTAACTGCTCCAACCGCGGGGCCAACAATTAAGCCGCCAATGAGCCCAAAAAACACGCTTAGCACAAAAAGAAAGGGAAAAATAAAGACAACAGCCAGTGTTTTAGGTAGAACTAAGTAACTGGCCGAATTGATTCCCATAATTTCGAGGGAATCAATTTGCTCGGTAACCCGCATGCTTCCAATTTCAGAGGTGATATTTGAGCCAATCTTACCGGCCATAATTAGCGCCATGATGGTGGATGAAAACTCCAGAATTAGCGTGTCCCGGTTTCCAAGGCCAATAAGGTAGCTCGGAAATAATGGGCTGGACATGTTGTAAGCCACCTGTAGGGTAATAATACCACCCATGAAAATGGAAATAATCGCGACAATCCCAACCGAATCCAGGCCGAGTTGCTCAATCTCAACAAACAGCTTGCGAAAATAGATGCGATGCTTTTCCGGTCGCGAAAAGGCCCGGCCAAGTAACGAGAAATAGCGTCCTACATGAAAAAAAAGATTCATAGCAATACTTTAGCATAAAGTTACAAATAATTGGGTATGAAAAGAGCCATGCGAGAAAGTTTCTCTTTTGGTCATTACGAATCCCGCCTACTTCAACAATGATAGCAAAAGTAAACACAATAGCATGAAGAGAACAGAACAAATTTAAAATTGATTATTGTGTAAAACAGAGATATGAAAAAGCAAATCTTGTCGTTTGAATATATACAAGCCCGGTTTCTATTTTCAGGAAACCTTCGAATTTGGGCATAATTTATAGGTAAAATAGGTATATTTGATAACGGACTTCAAAAATAAAATGAATGAAGAATAATTTTTGTATTATCATGGCAGGCGGAATTGGGAGCCGCTTTTGGCCGATGAGTAAAAGCTCAATGCCCAAACAGTTCTTAGATATTTTAGGAACAGGACGTACCTTCATCCAAATGACATACGACCGCTTTAAAAAAGTTTGTCCCTCTGAAAATTTTTATATCGTTACCAGTGTCGATTATAAAGCCCTGGTTTTGGATCAGCTGCCCGAATTAAGTGAAGACCAGATTTTATTAGAGCCTTTGCGGCGTAACACTGCGCCTTGTGTTGCTTATGCAAGCTATAAAATTAAAAGTATCAACCCCGAAGCTAATATTATTGTTGCCCCGTCCGATCATATCATTTTAAAAGGAGATGAGTTCATAGCGGAGATTCAAAAAGGGATTGATTTTGCTGCAAACAACGATGTGCTGGTAACCTTGGGAATTACTCCCAGCCGGCCAGAAACAGGTTATGGCTATATTCAGGTTGATGGGAAGTCTAAATACAAAGATTTCGATAACTTGTTCAAGGTGAAGACTTTTACCGAAAAGCCCAACCTTGAAATGGCAGAAATCTTTGTGTCGAGTGGCGAATTTTTCTGGAATTCAGGGATCTTCATCTGGTCGCTGAAAAGTATTCTGTCGGCTTTTGATCAGTATTTGGACGGTGTTTCCAGTTTGTTCCGAAAGGGTGAAAAGCTTTATGGAACCAACGATGAAGTGCATTTTATTAACAAGACTTATTCTGAATGCCAGAATATTTCGTTGGATTATGGGATTATGGAAAAGGCTGAGAATGTTCATGTGCTGTGCGCGGATTTTGGCTGGAGTGACTTGGGAACCTGGGGGTCGTTGTATGAGAATAGTTCAAAAGATGAATTCAATAATTCGATCAAGGGGGGTGATGTGTTTACCTATCAAACCGAAAATTGCATCGTGAATATGCCGCATGACAAGATTGTGGTGTTGCAGGGACTGAACGGCTACATTGTGGTTGAGTCAGATAATACCTTGTTGATTTGTAAAAAAGAAGATGAACAGCAAATTCGTCAGTTTGTAAGCGATGTGAAGATGGTTAAAGGGACCGAATTTGTTTAAAAGGCAAGTCGAGTCCTATTCTATAAAGCTTTTTCAGGAATGAGGAAGCTTTTTTTTATTGCCTGAATTCGTCTTTAAACGAGGTGCGAACACAACGAAAACCGACGTATGATTTGGTGGTGTCTTCATACTCATAGCTTCGTGTTGAGTTGCGAATATAGTAGGCAATATCTTTCCACGATCCGCCCCGAATGACTTTTCTTTTCATTGCGGGGGCATCACCGGGTAATGAATTGTATTCGAAGGAAGGGTTGAAATCGTTTAAATTCTCATAGGCGGATTCGTTAAAGGCAGTGCTGGTCCATTCGGCTACATTGCCGGCCATATCGTAAAGCATATAGTCATTTGGATCGAAGCTACCAACCTTCATGGTTGTCGTACTCGACTCGCTGTCGGCCACATAGTTGCCTCTGCGTGGTTTAAAGTTGGCTTTAAAGCAACCCATGATGTTACGGGTATAATAGCTTCCCCAACTGTATAAGGTGCGCTCGTGCCCTCCACGTGCGGCATATTCCCATTCGGCCTCGGTTGGCAGGCGGTAAGCATGCGTTGATGGCTCTAACAGAAGTGCCTGGTGGCTGTTCAGCATCTTGGTACGCCAATGACAAAAGGCTTTGGCCTGGTGCCAATTTACGCCTACTACAGGGTAATCGTCGAACGCGACGTGTGAAAAATAGTTTTTGGTGAGCGGTTCGTTATAGGCATAGGTGTAATCGCGAATCCAGCAAAGGGTGTCCGGATAGATGGGAACACGCTCGTTGAAAATGAAGGAAGACCGGTTTTCTATCGGAACTTCTTCTCCTTCAGCATTAATAATTGTCCCGTCGTAAGACTGTGTTTCGTAGTTGTAGCGGTTTTTTCTTTTAGCTGCCTGTTTGTAATCAATCCATTGATAGCTGTAAGAAAACTTCCGGGTGTCGATTGATTTTGAAAAATAGGTGCGTTCTTCCTCCGGGATGTATAATTCTTCGAGTGCCAGCTGGAATTCCGGGTTTCTCCATTCAACCGGGTCGCGCCAATTCAAATGTGGTGTTTCGTAAAAATTGCCGCGGTCGTCTTCGGTCAGCATAAACTCCGGGTAGGTCTCTGCAAGCAGTGTTCGTGCAATAGAATCTCTGACCCAATAGACAAACTGGCGGTATTCGTTGTTGGTAATTTCGGTATTATCCATCCAAAAGGCTTCAACCGAAACCCGTTTGGTCGTGGTATTAAATCCTTGAAGTTCGTCGTCTTCGGCTCCCATGACATAGCTTCCGCGGTCAATGTACGACATTCCGAAGGGCGAAGGTTCATAAAAGGGCCTGGAATCCTCGGGATAGAGGTAGCTCAGGGTCTGATCTTTTTTGCATGACACGAGAAGAATCAAAGCCAGGAAAACTAATATGAAGAAGCTTTTGCTCATTTGCTGTTACCAAAAAAACTGCTTTGATTTAACGTTTCCTGAAAATCTAATATTGTAAGGTGTGAATTGAAAAAAGCCTTACGAGGCAAACTCATAAGGCACTTAGTTTTTCACGCTTATTTTTTTAATATTCCCACAGGTCCTGCTCGAAGTCGAAAATCTCGGCTTCAATTCGTTTAGACTCCAACATGGCCTCCCGGCCACTTAAATACTGGCTAATGGCCCGGTTGTTATACACATTCGATTCTCTGACCACGTAACTGTTGAATTTACGTTTGATAAACAGATCGTCAAACGACATGCTTTGGGCTGTGTTGTTTGGATTAATAACAGAATGTGTTGCCAACAAGTCGCGTGCTTCGGGATAATAAATCCAGAAGACCTGGCGGCGCTGGACATTCTGCCGGTTTATATCTTCGTCGCGGTAATACTCCTGAATGGGGCAAATACCAATGATGCGGGTATTCAGCGTTGAGGTTTGCTTATCAAAAAACCATTCTTCCTTCACCATGAACTGTTTGACTTCCTCGGCACGGATTTCACCAACAATGTCACGGGTCTCCATTTCGCCGGTTTCCAGGTTGCGAACCTGACGGGTACGGGTTGTCGCCCCAAAAGCTTCCTTCACCTGTTCAAAGGTCATAGGAACTTTAAATTCATCATCTGTTCGGGCATCGTAAGCAGTCAGCTGGCCGTTTTCAATTCCTTGTAAAAAGAGGTTAATCAGATTTGTACGCCCATCCATATTAGTGGTTGGAAAATACAGAATCTGGTTCATCTTTTCCCTCAGATCGATAATGCGCCAAATCTTTTTCGACCACATCACATCAGCTTCCCGTATCGGGGCAAAAGCCATGGGTTTTCTGTTTTCGATGTTGGTCCGTTTAAATGCACCATCTATTACCTGAGCTTGCGTGTCTTTTGCTGAGAAGCAAAATGCAACGCAAACAATTCCTATCCCAATCAAAAACTTTTTCATGCTTATCTTATTTTGAAGCTAATTGGTGACAACTGCCGGTCAGTTCCATCATCACCACGAGCCATAATGTTATCAATGTAAATAATACTACCGACTGTCAGGGTATTGAATTGTCTGGTCTGATCAGTCGTAAATCGATTTGAAGTGGATGACCAGGTGTTGGTATATCCTCCGGCTCCGGTAAAAGTAATGTCGAATTGGGTCACCGTAAACTTCAAGTCAAAATCAAAATCGATTAAGGCGGCAAAGATTCCATCTTCCGCCAGGAGATCTTCTTTTCGGATGACACCGCTGGTTTGTCCGGCGATGGTTGCCACGGGATCAGGCACTTGTTTTACCCGAAAGACCATGGAACCCATTGAGCGCATTTGTCCACCAATGTTCGCGTTTACAGTCACTTTTGTGTTACGTCCATTGATGTCTTCAGCCGTTGGAAAAACCAAGTAGTCTTTTCCGTCTTGCTGAATCTTCCCGTTGGTAACAGTTACTTGCAAATCTTCGGAAGGAACGCCGGGAACCGAGACGCTAACCGGGTTGGGAACGCCCATGTAGAATACGTTCATTTTCGTAGGCGAAATGGTTACCGAAGGTTCGCTGACGATGTATTCTTCTTCAAAAGGGTAGGAGTTAAAGCCTCCCTCTGGCGTTTTGTATTTGATGATTCCACCCCATTTGTATGTTCCGGCCGAAGTCGCGGGTACTTCATATATTCCTTTCCCATCCACAATATTCAGCGGCCTGTCATTTACTAGAATGATGGGTTGCTGTGTCGTGTCTTCTGCGGCTAAAAATACTTCGGCACGGTAAACATCCCCTTCAAGTACATACGATGTTTTTGCAATTACCCGTGCGCCAAGCTTGTTGAACTTGAACGAACTGGCATCAATCTGGCTGTAGAGATAGGTCAAAATGTTGGATTCGGCATTTTGAACATCAATCTGGATTTTCGATAAAAGAGCAATTACGGCAATTAATGGTTTATTGTCGAAGTGTTGAATTTCCCAGGTTTTTTTTTCTGCACCGTCTTTTAGCCGCACTTTGGGATCAGAAGTATCTAATTCTTGCTCAATCGACTTGCGAACGGGCGAATCTTCCTCAAGAAAGGACAGGAAAGCCCCCTTTAATTCGTCGATATCAGTTTTCAGGTCTTCTGCTTTCTTCATCCTGATCATGACTTCGGAAGGAATGTTCAGCTCGTCATCTTTCTTAATGACGATCGTATCTCCCTTGGTATTGACCATGAATGATTTGTTGCTTAGGTTAACCGATTCTCCTTCTTCTGTCAGGTTTGTACCACCTGATTTCATGATAATCTCTTCCTTCAGATCCGTAATTTTATTGGTCAAACCATCGGTAAGTGCTTTAACCCGGTCGGCTTTATCTTTCCATTCTTGCACTTTGGCCGGATTTTCTTCATATGCCTGGGCAAAGGATGCATAAAGTTGGTTATTTTTTGAGTCAACACTTTTGAGTGTCTGCATTAAGCTTGAATCAACCACTCGGAAGGCATCTAACACTTCGGATGCAACATTTAGTGCCATCATTGCGAGCAGCACTAAGTACATCATGTTGATCATCTTCTGTCGTGGAGTTTCCGGACAATTCTTGGTTCCCATATGCTAATGAGCTTATCGGTTTTTATTTATTTTTATAGTTCATTGCTCCCAGCATATTGCCATAAATGGAGTTTAGGGCTTCCAGGTGTTTATTCAGTTCTTCAGCGTTGTTCTTGTATTTCTTTATTTCTTCTGTAGATGAGGCGATCATTTCATTCATTTGGGCCATTTCTTTAAAGAAATTTTGCGAAGACTGGAGTTGTTGGTTCGTTTCTCTGAGCTGACTTTCGTAAGATGAGTTTAACGATTCGAGGTTTTTATTCAGCTTCGAAAGATTGTCTCCATAACTGGCCGAGCTTTTGCTTAACTCTTCCATGCCCGAGTCAATGGTTCCTGCTACTTTTTGGTACGAAGAAGCCAATTTGTTGCTTGCTTGTGCCAGTTGATTGGTAAATTCTTCTCCGGAAGTAGCCAGCTTGTTGAGCATTTGATTTCCGTTTTCTGAAAGGTTTTTGGCTGTTGTCGCGTAGGAACTCACCAGGTGACTCACCGACTCATTGATTTGGTGGTTGGCTTGGTTACTGATTTCTGAAAAGGTATTCATCGATTCGGAAGCCGAGGTCAGATTTTTTACATACATGTCCGTAGCTAGCGTTGCTGTGCTGATGTCGCTGATACTTGAGGCTGTATTGCTCAAATCGGTCAGCCCTTTAGTCACCTTGTTGATCAACTCAGGAGAGATATCTGCTTTTTGAAATAAGTCGCCAAACCCGTTTTTGGATTCTTCCATATACTGATCTTCCTCCAGCACATAATCTTCTTTCAGCTGCGGATATACCTTCTCCCAATGGGGCATCTCCATCGGTGGTTCGAAGGCTGAAATGAGAAAGATAAATGCTTCAGTGGTCAGCCCAATAATCAGGATTGGTCCCGAGTAGGGCCAATGTTGAAGTTTGAATAATGCACCCAGCAAGACGACTGAGGCTCCCAGGTTATAAACATAGCCTGTAAATACTTTCCAACGTTTACTTTGTATTATTTCACCGATGTTCATTTTTTCAGAATTAAGGTTCGACTAAAATTCATTACCAAAAGAGGATCTAACACAACGAAATCCGATATATGATTTTGCGGTATCTTGATATTCAAAACTCCGCGTTGAAACTTGTAAATAGGGAGCAATGTCTTTCCATGAGCCTCCGCGTATGACTTTGCGTTTCATTACCGGAGGGTCGTTGGGACGGGCATTGTACTCGAAATTTGGGTTGAAATCATTAACATACATGTAGGCCGATTCATCGTAGGCGGAGATGGTCCATTCAGCGACGTTGCCTGCCATGTCGTAAAGCCCAAAACCATTGGGATCGTAGTTTCCAACTTTGAGGGTAACGAGCCCCTCATCTTCTACATAGTTTCCACGAAGGGGCTTAAAGTTGGCCAAAAATCGGCCTTCATCATCACGGGTATAATACCCCCCCCATGGATACATGGAAATATCTTTATCGCCTCGTGCAGCATACTCCCATTCAACTTCGGTAGGCAGCCGATAATCCTGGATTTCAGGCTCCCGGTGACTTGTCAGATAGTCGTTGTGCAATTTGGTTCTCCAATGGCAAAAGGCTTTTGCTTGTTGCCAGGTAACCCCCACAACAGGATAATCGTCAAATCCCGGATGCCAAAAATATTTGGTTGTCCAAGGTTCGTTATAGGCATAGGTGTAATCGCGAATCCAAACCAGCGTGTCAGGATAAACATTGGCCGTTTCGCCGAAAATAAACGATGATCGGTTTTCGATTGGCCGCTCCTCACCATCCTGATCAATTATAGTACCTTCGTAGCTTTCGGTTTCATAATTGTACCGGTTGGCACCTTTGGCTGCCTGCTGATAATCAATCCAATAATAGGTGTAGAAAAGTTTTCTGGAATCGATTTCCTTTTTACCAAAGAACCGCTCATTACTAGGAATGTACATGGGTTCCAAAGCATCCATATAGTCGGGATCATCCCATTCCAGTCGTTCATCCCAGTTTATTCTTGGCGGATCGATGATGTTGCCATCACGATCTTCGCTAATCATGAATTCCGGATATTGTTCCCCTACCAATGTGCGCGCAATGGAATCGCGCACCCAATTGACGAACTGCCGATACTCATTGTTGGTGATTTCCGTGTCATCCATCCAAAAAGCATCAACCGATACCGTCTTGGTTGGGGTCGACGACCAGGTTGGATCTTCATCATTCGGACCAATATTCACGCTTCCACGATGGACAAAGGTCATTCCATAAGGGGCAGGTTCGAACCATTTGCCCCTTCCCTGAACTCCGGTCAGCTCTCCACTGCCGGATTTGCCGCAACTGGACAAGGCCAAAATTGTTGCGAGGATCAATCCTGAAGAAAATATTTTTTTCATAGCTACGCGTATTGCTTTCATAAGTTTAGCTTATAAAAATCGGATACTTTTATATTTTTTTAATCTACCCTTCCCAAAATCAACAGCATATCGCAGGAATATTTCCTGCGATCCGTATCCATATCGCCCCAGGGCAGAGGTCGTGATATCATAGGCCAAGCCTATATTCAGGCCATTGAGCATTTCAACGCCAACTAAAATGGCAATCGCATCATCTAACCGATAGCTTAGTCCCCCAGAGAACCGTTCGTTATAAACCAAACCCATCGTAAAATCGATTTGGGTGCTGGCCAAATCCGATTTTGCATAGATCGCTGGTCGCAACTCAAATAACGGGTTAGAGAGGCTAATATTGTATCCGCCAGACAAATAATAGTGCCTCACAAAAAACGTATAAGCCAAATCAGAAAAGTCAATTTTGGCCTCATTTAAATGGGTGACAGAAATGCCTGCAAAATAATTATTTGATTTTAAAAATAGACCAAATCCTACATCCAGCGCTAACTGGCTTACTTCACCGTCCGGAATAAGCCGGTCGGATCCGGGAGGTGTGGTGTAATCGGTTTGTGGAACTACCCAATCACCATTAATGGCCTTGTTAAATGCTCCAAAAGAAGCACCAATACCGAGATCTCCGATGCTGGTTGTTGTATGGTAAGCATAGTTTAGATTGACTAAAACATTCTTTTCATATCCCAGTTCATCACTGATGATATTCAATCCTACCCCACTTGTTCCGCCAAATATGTTAGCAGTAGTCTCCACGCTGAATAACAGTGTTTTGGGAGCTCCATCGAAGCCACTCCATTGATATCTGTTCAATATTAATCCAGTTATTGCATCATTACTTCCAGCAAAGCCCGGGTTCACCAACAACTGAGTTTCACGGTTGAAACTGAACTGAGGGTCTTGCTGCCCGTATGCGGCTAAGGTAATGAATATTGATAAAAATAAAAAGTAAAATATTTTTTTCATAAATTGGCTGTTACTGCCGTGTTTTCAGGCCAAAGTAAGCGAAAATAATAATTTCTCCCTTCCGTTTTATTAAACGTTTTGTCATGTTTTTCAACGGATTCCGTCATTTTTTATTTTACCAGCCGGTTTAATTTGCGAATGTTCCGCCACCAACGATCCGGTATTTCGTTTTGTGCCGCCATACGGTAATCTTCCTCGGTGCACGAGATAATATGCTCTTTGGTCTCTTCTTCGTCCGCAATTTTCATCCACCAACGTCCTGTTTTTTGACTTTGGTAAAACGTTAGTGGTAAGTCAATATCATCGATTTCAAGTAAAAATTCGTTGAAGTTCTCGTTGTTGCCTCCGGGTGCTTCACTTTTTTTGAAGTAAAAGCCTTCCAGGAAATGCCAGATTACCTGTGCCATCAGTTTGCTGCTCAGATCCTCACGATCCAGTCGGGGGATCAGGTTGAAAAATCCAGCCACTTTTAGCTGATCGGCCATGCCCGCATAGTGTCCAATTTGGCAAGCCTCTTCAGCATATAAGCCATTTGGTGAGCCAAAATACTGTCCCGGAGCCTCCAGCAGCCTGATGGCATTGATGTCGAAGCTAAGCACATCCGCATCACGCAGGTAGGGTTCAATATTGTTCATATCATACCGGATCTCGCCCAGTCGCTTCACTTCGGCCCCAAGTTCGTAACTGTGGTCCAGCTCAAGGCCATCCACAAAATAGTTCTGGTAACCTAAAATGGTTTGCGCATAAAGATTTGGTTGTTTTTCAATGATAAAATTCAGATAGGTTTCTGAATTTATGGACTTTACTCCTTTTTTGAAATCAAATTTTGGATCGATGTTGGCCAGGTTAAAGAGATTTTCTTCAAAGGCCTTGGTAATCCCAAAAGTCAAGTCTTGGCTGCCGCCCAGCACAACAACGGTTTTGCCTTGCTCTACCAAGCTGCTGCATACGTCGCGCAATGCAAAATAGGTGTCGTTAACCGTTTTTCCCACTTTGATGTTGCCTAAATCCAGCACCTTAAAGCGGGGCGAAATGCGATTTAAATTGTAGAGATGCTGCCTGATTTTGTTCGGCGCCTTGGCGCTGCCCCGGATTACGGCGTTACGGTCTTCTTCAACTCCAACAAGCACTAGCTCTGCTTTATCGAGAGGTAGTTTGAGCTGGTTCTTTTCAAGAACCGTTCCCAAACTGAATTTTGCCTGTGTCCAGGGCGTAAGTTTAAATTTCGAGAAATCAACCGGTTTCAGATAAAGCTTCGTGTCCATTCGCTAAGTGCTGTGCTGTGATTATAGTCGTATTTCAAGTTTCAAAACTTTTTTGTATCAGCCAAGACCTTTGTGAATAACAAAATAGCCAATGACCTAAAGTTTTGCCCGGATGAAAATAAATAAAAAAGGCAAACATTATGAGGTTTGCCTTTGGATATTATTTTTTCTTTTTTCTTTTCGGCTTCGGACCTTCTGCAATGATCTTCATACAGTCCTCGAGTGAAAGATTCTCAGCCTCGGTTCCTTTTGCGATTTTGTAGTTTTTCTTTTTATACGAGATGTAAGGTCCCCACCGTCCATTCAGGATGCGAAGCTCGGGCTCCTCGTCAAAGGTTTTGATCAGAGCTTTGCGATCTTTCTCACGCTTGGCTTCAATCAGTTCAATGGCACGATCCAGCTTAATGGTATAAGGATCGTCTACATCTTTTTCAAGCGATACAAATTTGTTGTCATGGCGGATATACGGTCCAAAGCGACCAATGGCAACGCTCACTTTTTTGTCTTCGTATTCACCCAGGTCACGCGGGAGTTTAAACAAGTCCAAGGCCTCTTCCAAGGTGATGGTTTCCAGGTGTTGCCCGCTGCGAAGGCTGGCAAATTGCGGTTTTTCGCCTTCTTCGGTGGTTTCGCCCAGTTGTGCCAGTGGGCCATAACGGCCAATTTTAACCGAAATTGGTTTCCCGGTTTTCGGATCATCTCCCAAAATGCGTTCGCCATTGGTGCGCTCCGAAACTTCCAGAGCGTTTTCCACATTCTCGTGAAATGGCTTGTAGAATTCATCAATCACATCGCTCCACACGCGGGTTCCGTCAGCCACTTCGTCAAATTCAACTTCAACCTTTGCTGTAAACCGGTAGTCCATGATTTTGTCAAAATATTTGATCAAAAAGTCATTCACAACCATGCCAATATCGGTTGGAAAAAGCTTGGAACGCTCGGCTCCGGTGATTTCAGTTTTTACCGCTTCTTTCAATTCATTGTTGACCAGCATCATGTGAACGAATTGACGCTCAACACCCGGGCGGTCTTCCTTCACGACATAACCCCGGTTTTGAACCGTGGTAATCGTTGGTGCGTAGGTAGAGGGTCGTCCGATGCCTTGTTCTTCCAGCTTTTTTACAAGGCTGGCTTCGGTGTAGCGCGGAGGACGTTGGGTAAAGCGTTCAGTGGCTTCAACCAGTTCGGCACGCAAGGCTTGCTTTTCTTTTACCGGCGGAAGTAAACTGGCGTTTTCGTCGGCTTCGTCTTCATTATCGGTCGATTCCATATAAACACGCAGGAAACCATCGAATTTGATCACCTCGCCGGTTGCCTGGAATAGTTCAGGACTGTTTGAAACGGCGATATTAATGGTCGTTCGTTCCAACTCGGCATCGGCCATTTGTGAGGCGATGGTGCGTTTCCAAATCAGTTCGTACAAGCGTTTTTCCTGATTCGAGCCACTCACATCTTCCTGGTCAATATAACTTGGGCGGATCGCTTCGTGCGCTTCCTGGGCACCTTTCGACTTGGTTTTGTACTGACGTACTTTATGGTATTTTTCGCCAAGAGACTGAATAATCTTACTTTTTGCCGTATTGATAGCCAGCGATGACAGGTTGACCGAGTCGGTACGCATGTAGGTAATTTTTCCGGCTTCGTATAAGCGTTGGGCTACCGACATGGTTTGCGATACGGAAAATCCGAGTTTGCGGCTGGCTTCCTGTTGCAAGGTTGAAGTGGTGAACGGCGCTGCCGGAGTTCTTTTCGATGGCTTGGTAACAATATCGGCAATACTGAATTCGGCAGTTTTGCATTTCTCAAGAAAAGCCTGTGCTTCTTCCTTGGTTTCGAATCTTTTTTTCAGATCTGCTTTGAGTTCAACAGCATTTCCGTTTTTATCAGGCACCAGAAAAACCGCCGTTACGCGGAAGTTCGATTTGCTTTCAAAGTTCATAATCTCGCGTTCCCGCTCCACAATCAGACGCACAGCAACCGATTGAACCCGGCCTGCAGACAGTGAGGGTTTTACTTTCTTCCAGAGAACAGGCGATACTTCGAAACCCACGATGCGGTCGAGTACCCGGCGAGCTTGCTGGGCGTTCACCAGGTTTTCATCAATGGGGCGTGGATTGGCAATCGCTTTTAAGATGGCTTCTTTGGTAATTTCATGAAAGACAATCCGACGTGTTTTTTCCGGTGTCAGTTTCAGTACCTCTTTTAAATGCCAGGCAATGGCCTCTCCTTCGCGGTCCTCATCCGATGCGATCCAAACCATTTTGGCATCCTTGGACTGTTTCTTCAGCTCAGCTACAATCTTCTTTTTGTCGGGTGAGACAATGTATTTGGGTTGATAGTTGTTTTCCATATCAATCCCAAAATCTTTTTTCTCGAGGTCTCTGATATGCCCCATGCTGGATGTAACAAAATAATCCTTCCCTAAAAATTTCTCGATTGTCTTTGCTTTGGCCGGGGACTCAACAATAACCAGATTCTCGTGCATAAAACCTCCTGTTTTCTAAAAATTTCTGCAAATAAAAGAAAATGCTTGACCATCTTCAAATTTTAGATGAATATTTTTAGTTTCATATTTGTTTGATAATGATTATTTTATTGCGCTTCGATGCTCATTGATAGCTTGCTGGATGAGAAAAATCAGCTTAGAAAATAAAAGTTTGGCATGAGCACGTTCTTCGCCGAATGATGATGTTAAAAAGGATTTTCCCTTCTAAACTTGTTTTCGAAGGGGAAAAATAATATTCTTATTCCTTTCGTTATATTTGCCCCAAACTTTCTTAAAACACCACATGGAAAAAGAGAAAAATAAATTTGGAAAATACGCTTACTTCTTTTGGTCACTGTACTTGGCAGGTCTGCTTGTGGTTGTTGCCCTCTTCTTTTTTATCGCCAAAGGGAAATTGGGTGAAATGCCCACCTTCAGGGAGTTGGAGAATCCTCAAAGTTTGCTGGCTTCGGATGTCATTTCGCGCGATCACGTTGTTTTGGGGCGATATTTCAGAGAGAACAGAAGTTACATCGATTTTGACAAATTACCGCCCGAATTAATTGAAGCACTTGTGGCAACCGAAGATGTTCGCTTTTACAAGCATTCAGGCATTGATCTTCGGGGATTACTTCGTGTTGCAAAAGGGGTTTTGACAGGAGATGAAAGTTCGGGGGGAGGTAGCACCATCAGCCAGCAGTTGGCCAAGATGCTCTTCCCGCGGCAGGATTTCGAGAATAAACTGCAGTTGGTGTTCCGGAAGTTTAAAGAATGGGTGATTGCCGTCAAGCTCGAACGAAGCTATACCAAAGAGGAAATCATGACCATGTATTTAAATAAGTATGATTTTCTGAATTTGGCCGTCGGAATTAAATCAGCCTCGCGGATTTATTTTAATGTCGAGCCCGATTCGTTGCAGTTGCACCAGGTGGCCATGTTCGTTGGGATGGCCAAAAATTCATCGCTTTATAACCCGGTGCGGCGACCCGAACTGACCAAGCAACGGCGAAATGTTGTGCTGGCTCAAATGAGGAGATATGGGTATATTAATCAGCAAACTTATGATTCGGTCAAGGTTTTGCCCCTTGGGCTGGATTACCAGAAAGAAGATTTTAAGCGCGGGTTGGCACCTTATTTTCGCGAGTATCTGCGAATCACCATGGGAGCATCAAAACCTGAGCGCAGCCGCTATGCATCGTGGCAACAGGTGAAATTTGAAGAAGATTCGGTGGAGTGGGAAACCAACCCGCTGTTTGGCTGGTGCAAAAAGAATTTTAAACCTGACGGGACTAACTACGACCTGTATGAGGACGGGCTGAAAATTTATACAACCATTGACTCCCGCATGCAGCGGTACGCCGAAGAAGCGGTGGAAGATCATTTGAAACTGGATTTGCAACCAGCCTTTGATAAGCACCTGAAACGGCTGGCTAATCCACCTTTCTCGGGAGATATGAGCACCAGCGAAGTGGACGATTTGTTGAATCGGTTCATCCGGCAAAGCGAACGCTACCGGGTCTTGCGATTGGAAGGAAAGAATTTTGATCAAATCAAGGAAGTATTTGAGCAGCCGGTAGAAATGGAAGTATTTACCTGGCAGGGCGATCAGGATACGATTATGAGTCCGCTGGATTCTATTCGGCATTACCTGGGGTTCTTTCGTTCTTCATTTATGTCGATGGATTTGGCTACCGGACAGGTTCGCGCTTATGTGGGAGGCCCCAACTACAAGCATTTTATGTACGACATGGTGAAAGGCGGTAAACGGCAGGTGGGCTCAACGGTGAAACCCTTTTTGTACACGCTGGCCATGCAAAATGGTTTGTCTCCGTGCACCAAGGTCCCCAATGTGCGTCAGCAATTTGTCATGCCCGACGGAACCATTTGGGAAGCAAAAAACGCCGGAAGCGACCGCGAAGGCGAAATGGTCACCCTGAAGTGGGGACTGGCGAACTCGGTAAACCAGATTTCGGCCTGGGTGATGAAGCAGTTCAACCCAAAGTCGGTGGTAAACGTGATGAATAAAATGGGAGTCTACAGCCGCATTGACCCTGTTCCATCCATGTTTCTGGGAACATCGGATATTACTTTGTATGAAATGGTTGGAGCCTATGGTACTTTTGCCAATAAAGGAGTGTACACGCAGCCTATTTTTGTTACCCATATCGAAGACAAGCATGGCAACGTCATTTCCCGCTTCCGGCCTGATCGGCGCGATGCCATTGACGAGCAGACCGCCTATTTGATGGTTAATCTGCTGCAAGGCGTGGTCGATAGCGGATCAGGACGCCGGGTTCGCTGGCATCCGGTTTACGGACAGATTGAAGGACCAATAGCCGGAAAAACCGGAACAACACAGAACCATTCCGATGGGTGGTTTATGGGGGTTACCCCGCAATTGGTTGGTGGGGTTTGGACCGGGGCCGACTTGAGGAGCATTCGCTTCGATGACATTTCGACCGGGCAGGGCGCCAACATGGCTTTACCTGTTTGGGGGCGGTTCATGCAGAAAGTATATGCAGACGAATCATTGGAGTACGGGCCCGATCACGAGTTTGAAAGGCCCATGAACTTCATTATGAACCTGGATTGCGATGAAGAAAACAGCCCTGAACAAAAACCGGCCGAGTTTGACGATTTCTTTTAGGCGACAAGCATCTACGAAATAATTATCAAGTTCCCCGGTGCTGAGAGGCGAATCACATGTGGGCTTGTGTGTTGCCGTTGGATTTATCCAGCGGCTTGGATGGTGCGCTGTTTTTTCGGGGCTTTAGCCGCATCAGAGAATGCTGCCAAAGCCTTTTTTCGGTGCTGTTTCCACGATTCGTAGACTAAAGCCGGCAATACCTCCAGCAAACTTTATCAACCCCAGGGTACGGGGTCATTCGATCTACTTCGCGTCTCCGCGCCTTTGCGGTTCCCACTCTCTCACCCTCTCCCCTCAACCCTCCGACTTATGGATTTTTAGCAAGGTGCGGTTCTGGATCTCCAGCTCCCGGACACGCTCCCGGCATTCGGAATAGTCCACCGGATCAATGATTTTCTTTTTGGCTCAGGCAGGTTGAGTTCATCAGCCAATACTTCGAGAAAGTTGTGGTTAAACACCAGGGACAATTGCTTCCGCTTTTCGACCATCATGGTGTTGGCATTGATTAACCGATGGATGAAGCTGGGTTTCATGTTGAGTCGCTGACCCGGTTGGGCCTGGTTCCAACCCCGTTCTTACATCTTCTCACATACGAGACGGATCGCCTCCTTGTTAAAATTTAGTTGATTCTCCATGGCCTTCTGATATTAAAATGACAGCTTGTTACATCCTCTTGTGATTCCGTTTGTGCGAACGGGATCTGAGGGCGTAACCTTCGTTCTCGAATTGAACCCCAAATTTTTTGAATAATTCCGGATAAAACCAATACCTGGCCGAAACGCAATAAAGAAAATCAACCGTGATGCATTCTTTTCTTGCCACGAATAAAAAAAGTACGGTAAACAGTCATTTCTGTGTTGTCAGCAATCAAAAAGATGCTGTTCGCAATCATTTCACTGTTGTCCACATTCAAAATCTTACGGGCAACAGTCAAAATCCCGTTATCAACATTCAAACTCGCCTTGTCGGTGAATACTTAATCGAGAAAACGCTTGGTCAGGTTGCTGTAGCTGCTAATCCGGCGGTCTCGGAAAAAGGGCCAGATGCGCCGCACGTCTTCCGATCGGCTTAAATCGACCTCAACCAGCAGGTTTTGTTCTGCCTCGGTACTGGCCTGTCTCAAAAACTCACCCTGGGGGCCGCTGACAAAGCTGTTTCCCCAAAACTGAATGCCTTCGGAAAGCATTGAGGGGTCCGCTTCGTGCCCCACCCGGTTGACACTAACAACCGGCACGCCGTTGGCAACGGCATGCGAGCGCTGAATGGTGATCCAGGCATTGCGCTGGCGATCTTTCTCGTCTTCATCGTCGCGCGGGTCCCAGCCAATTGCTGTTGGATAAATCAACAGTTCGGCGCCGGCCATGGCCATCAGGCGGGCAGCCTCTGGATACCACTGGTCCCAGCAAACCAGCACGCCCAGCTTGCCGATCGAAGTATCAATAGGTTGGTAGCCCAGGTCGCCGGGGGTGAAGTAAAACTTCTCGTAAAAACCAGGGTCATCGGGAATGTGCATCTTCCGGTATTTTCCGGCCATGCTGCCATCTTTGTCGAACACCACCGCCGTGTTGTGGTAAATGCCGCTGGCCCGTTTTTCAAATAAGGAGGTCACCAGCACCACCTGGTGTTTTTGGGCCAATTCGCCGTAAAATTGGGTCGAAGGTCCGGGAATCGGTTCAGCCAAATCAAATAGGTTGACATCTTCAACCTGGCAGAAATAGAGGCTGTTGTGCAGTTCCTGCAGCACCACCAATTCCGCACCCTGCCGCGCGCAATCGGCAATGTTGGCGGCCAGTTTGCTGAGGTTCTCGTCGGTATTTCCGGTATTTTGTTGTTGGACCAATCCAATGTGTAGCTTATTTTTTGTCATCTGTGCTTCGTTTTAAGAGTTACAAAACCCCTTCGGGAAACTGCATGCTGATACAGTGAATGGAGCCATGCTGCTTGATGAGCACCCGGCTGTTGATGGGGATAATTTCCCTTTCGGGGAAAAGGTTTTTCATGATTTCGATGGCTTCGGCATCCTGTTTTACTCCATAAACAGGAAGCAGTACCGCTTGGTTCAGAATCAGGAAATTGGCATAGGTGGCAGGCAGACGTTCGCCATTTTCATCATAGACAGGATCGGCAAAAGGCAGTGGTACAAGCTTAAACGGCTGCCCATTCTGATTGGTTAGCTGCTTGAGTTCCGCTTCCATCTTTTGCAGAGCATCAAAATGGATGTCACTCGAATCAGTGCAGCGGATGTAGGCTATGGTATCTGTGCTGCAAAAGCGGGCCAGCGTATCGATGTGGCTGTCGGTGTCATCGCCTTCCAGAAACCCGTGGTTGAGCCAGAGCACCTTTTCGGCATACAGTATTTTTTGTAGAAAGAATTCTATCTCGGCCTGGCTCAGATGCTCGTTCCGGTTCTTTGAAAGCAGGCATTCTCTTGTGGTGAGCAGACAGCCCGCGCCGTTGCTTTCAATGGCTCCGCCTTCGAGTGTAAAATAGGATAAGTCCTGGGTGATGATTCCTTCGGCAAACGATTGATGGCGCACTAAATTAGGGGTGATTTGGTTGTCGTGGGCTGCGGCAAACTTCATTCCCCATCCGTTGAAGCGGAAGTTCAGCAGACTGGGTTTTCCATTCTGGATCAAGCTAATGGCACCATGATCGCGTGCCCAGGTATCATTAACCGGCATTTCGCGGATCACCAGCTTGGCGGTTTCCTTTTGCAGAAAAGCGGGTAGCTTGCTTTTGTCGCGACACACCACGAGCAGTTTCTCGCGCTTCAAGACCTCCCGGGCAATTTCCTCATAAACAGGAAGCACTTCTTCCAAGATGGAAGCCCAGTCAGTCTGTTCGTCAGGCCAGGTCAATTGCACTCCGCTCTGTTGATGCCATTCGGCAGGTAAAAAAGAAACTTGTTGGTTCATTGTAATCACAGTTTTTTATGCGTTGCATGGAATTGTTCCTCCCTTAAGTGGCGGAATTGTGTCTCCGGATACTTCGTTTATTTCCAGCTTCAAAAATAGAATAAAAATGATTGATGTAGAACAAGTCGAAATGTTGGATGTTTTTTAAGGTGTTGTTTTGGTAACTCTTTAATATCTTTGATAAATAGTCAGTCATTTAAATTTAAAAATTATGAAAAAAGTTAGAAAAGTTACTTTTGTGGCACTGATTTCAGCCGTTTTTTTGCTGAGTAGCTGTATCGGTAGTTTTAATTTGACCCGGACTGTTTTAGATTGGAACAGATCGGTTGGTGATAAATTCGTAAACGAGTTGGTGTTTTTAGCGTTAAACATCGTGCCGGTTTACAGTGTTGCTGTTTTTGTGGACGCGGTTGTTCTGAATACGATCGAATTCTGGACCGACGAAAACCCCATGTCGATGAAAGCGGGGGAGAAGCGTGAAAAAATTGTTGAAATAGAGGGTAAAATGTATCAACTAACTTCGGAGAAGCATAAGATGACGATTGAAGAGTTGGGTGAAAACAAGGAATCAATGGAGTTGGTTTTTCGTGAGCTTGATCAAAGCTGGTATCTGAAAAAGGGTAACAAGTATCAGAAATTGGTTGAAGTGGAACTGGGAGAAACGATGGAGGAAACTTCCTATCGCGTTGTTTTGCCTGAAGGAACCATGCATGTAAAAAGCGGATTTGACCAGTTGGCAGTGAAAGAGCAGTTGGAGCTTGCCGGGCAAATGGCTTTGCAACCGTAGAACTTGCTGTTGAAAACATAAAACAAGAGCGGGAATAGTAAAAAGATACAGTTCCCGCTCTTGCTCGTTCTGGGGGTATCAATTCCCCATTTTCACTTGACTGGCTATTTTGTCATTCTTGTCCTGATCTGGCAATTGTACGGAATGTACCATGGCCTCCACCTGCCGGAGCAAGTTCCGTTTGTCGAAACGCGGCGCGTACACATAGCCATCCAGCATGACAATGCGGTTGTTGGCAGCATCCAGAACGGTCAGGTTAATGAAGGGGCCGCCCATGTAGTCGCCTTCCACTTTCCATAAACCGCGCGTTTCGGCCGCGTAATTTTTTCGCAATTCAAACACGTTGAAGATTGTTGGTACCTGGTGTTCGGTTGTCATATAACTACCGTCTGCCGGCCCTTCAACATGAGCCTTCAAAATTGAATCCCGTTTATTCAGGATGTAGTTTTCCGTAAAGGTGCTGTCGGAAGTATAGGGATAAGTATGAATGAGAATCCCCTGGCTAATGTCAGGTGTTTCGTAGCGCACCCAGGCGAAATCGTCGCGTTCTTTCGTAACCTTAAAACCCGGAGGAACATTCAATTCAATATTGAATTTATTGCGGATGACATTTTTTGCCGCTTTGTCGTGGTATTTTTTGTAGTTGATCTGCAGGCGGTCGCGTTCGGCACGCAGCATGTAGGCCACTATTCGGTCTGAATACTGATCAAATAGTTGGTGGAAGTCTTCGGTCGACCGGGCCTGGATGTTTACTACAGCTTGTGGCCATGCCCAGATGTCTTTCTTAAACTCGACTTTGGATGAATCAATGGTCGTTGAAATCTTGATTTGCACAATGTTTCGGCTGGTCTTAAAGATTTCTTTGAAAGCAGACGGTGGAACCGCGATTAAATCGAAGATTGGTTCTTCCTGCGGCAAGCCGAGCTGAGGTTGGGCCATCACTTCGCGAAAGCGTTTTCCGGTGGCGCCTTCCCATGTTGGTGTGGGAACTATAACAACCAACTCACCGGCTTTTCCGGTAATTTTTTTTCGCATGTTGGTGTTATAATCCTGGCAGGAGCTAAGGATGAGTGAAAGGCCTGCCAACAAGAATCCAAGGGTAACAATTCGTTTCATAATTAATAATGCTCTGGTGTGTAGCCAAGTCCAACAAAAATCCTACCACAAAAAATCCCGCCTCTGTGGACGGGATTTCAGGTCAAGCAAAACTGATTATTTATTAATTTTTTCAGTGTTTTTCTTTTCACTTGTTTGATCATCATCATCATCATCTTCGCTGGTGGCTTTCTTGAATTCCTTCATTCCTTTTCCAAATCCTTTCATGAGCTCAGGAATTTTCCGCCCGCCGAATAAGAGAAGTACAATGACTAGTATGATGACAATCTCTTGTGGGCCAAACATGCCGCAAATAATCGATAAGTACATAGTCCAAAGTTTAATGGTTTCTGCAAAAATAGGAAAAATTTAATCGCTTCTTAAGTAAAGAGCTTGATAATATCATTTGCATTCGCATAAAGTACCAAAGTCAGCAAAATAATCATTCCACTGATTTGTGCATACTCCAAAAATTTATCGCCGGGCTTGCGTCCCGAAACGATTTCGTAGAGTAGAAAAGTCACATGCCCGCCGTCCAAGGCCGGAATGGGCAACAGGTTCATGACGGCCAAAATGATGGACAAAAACGCGGTCATGTTCCAGAACTGAAACCAATCCCATGCGCCGGGGAAAATATTACCAATGGCAATAAACCCACCCAAGGATTCGTAAGCTTTTGTTTTAGGCGAAAAGATTAGCTTGAACTGTTTCAGGTAATCTTTAATGGTTGAAATTCCGCGATTAAAACCAGCCGGAATGGCTTCGAAAAAACCATAGTTGATGGTTTCGTAGCTGAGGAATTCGTAAGCGCTTTCCAAAAAGGCAGGGTAAAAACCGATGGTTCCATCTTCTGACACAGTCAAAGCCAGCGATTGTGCCTGACCGTCGCGTAAGATATTCAGGGTAATCTCCTTTTCTTTATTGGCTTTGATGTAGTTCGTGAACTGGTCGTAAAAAGTGAAGGTCTCACCATCAATATTCACAAAAACATCTCCTTTTTTAAGTCCTGCTTTTTCGGCCGGAGAATCTTCTATTATTTTTCCTGCGCTACACTCAAAAGGGAGTCGCGGAGCAATAACTGCCCTGCTTTTTATTAAGAGGGCCAGGTCTTCATCCGAAATTTCAACCTCCACTTGCTTGCCATCGCGTAAAACCTGGATTGCATGAGCGTTGTCGAGAATCACGGTTGGGATAATTTTGTCGAAGTTTTCGATGTATTGCTGATCGACCGACAGAATCTTATCGCCATTTTGAAGGCCAATTTGTTCACCGGTTTCGTACACCATGATGCCATGGGTCACATTTTCGGTTGGCAGGTATTGAGTGCCCCAGGCGTATAGCACGCCGGCATATATGACAAAGGCAAAAATGAAGTTCATCATTACACCACCCAACATGATAAGCAATCGTTGGTAAGCTTTTTTGGCGCGAAACTCGTGCGGTTGCGGTGGCAATTTCATCGCCTCCTTATCCATCGATTCGTCTATCATTCCTGAAATTTTCACATAGCCGCCCAAAGGAAGCCAGCCAACTCCGTATTCGGTTTCGCCCCGTTTGAACTTAAAAAGTGCAAACCATGGATCGAAGAAGAGGTAAAATTTTTCAACCCTGGTTTTAAACAACCGGGCAAAAGCGAAGTGCCCAAACTCGTGGAGCACAACTAAAATCGATAAGCTTAGGATTAATTGAGCGGCTTTTATCAGTACTTGTTCCATTCTTTTCTTACGTCTTTATTTTACTTCTTTGTTTAATCAATGAAGTTGTTAACAATCGGGTCTCTTTGTCGGTTTGAATATAATCGTCCAAAACCGGGTTTTTAATATTCGTCACCTTTTGCATGCTTTCTTCAATCAGTCCGGGCATGTCGACAAATCGAATTTTCTCTTTCAGAAATGCCTGAACCACCACTTCATTGGCGGCATTGAGGATGCAAGGTAAATTTCCTCCCATTTCCAATGCTTCAAAAGCGAGTGCAAGGTTACGAAATTTTTTTGTATTCGGCTGTTCAAAAGTCAGTTTTGGGTAATCCAGAAAGTTGAAACGCTTAAAGTCCGACGGCAAACGCAACGGGAAATTCAGCGCGTATTGAATCGGTAATTTCATATCCGGAAGACCCATTTGGGCTTTCATCGATCCATCGCAAAATTGGACAATGGAATGGATGATGCTCTGCGGATGAACAATCACATCAATCTGATGCGGTTGAAGGTCGAACAGCCATTTCGCTTCAATTACTTCAAATCCTTTGTTCATCATACTGGCCGAGTCGATGGTGATTTTGGCCCCCATATCCCAGTTCGGATGTTTCAGGGCATCATCACGGGTCACCTTTTCCAGTTGCGCTTCCGTCAGGTTCCGAAATGGTCCCCCGGAAGCGGTCAGGTAGATTTTTTCGATTTCATTCATGTGTTCCCCAGCCAAACACTGGAAGATGGCAGAATGTTCCGAATCGACCGGGAATATGTTGACTTTGTTTTTAACGGCTTCGCGTGTAATAATTTCTCCGGCCACAACAAGTGTTTCCTTGTTGGCCAGCGCAATGTGCTTGCCCGCTTCAATGGCTTTCAGTGTCGGAATCAGCCCGGAATAGCCAACCATCGCGGTCACCACCAGGTCAACCGTATCGAGCTGAACGACTTGTTCCAATGCTTCTTTGCCGGCGAAAATTTTGATAGGTTCATCTTTCAGTGCTTCAACCAGCATTTGATAGCGGCAGTGATTGGCAACCACCACCATGTTGGGTTGAAAAGTCTTGGCTTGTTGCACGAGCAACTCGATATTGTTGTTGGCAGTCAGTACTTCCACCTCGAAATGATCCGGGTGTTGCGCAATCACCTCCAGCGTTTGCGTTCCAATGGATCCGGTAGACCCCAAAATGGCAATCCGTTTTTTCATAGTACAGTTTAAAAGTCAATGTATTTTTCGGGGTCAAGAGCTATTCCCTGGTGCCATAATTCAAAATGAAGGTGCGGGCCGGTAGTCAGTTCGCCGGTGTTACCCATGATGGCAATGGCTTCTCCGGCTTTGACATGCTCATTTACTTTTTTGAGCAGCTCGGCATTGTGCTTGTAGGCCGACACCAGGTCGTTTTGATGTTGAAGGTAGATGATGTAGCCTGTTTCAACGGTCCATCCGGCAAAAATCACCGTGCCGTCAAGCACCGCTGAAATCCGGGAATTGGGCATGCCAACTACATCAATGGCGACATGATCCGTTTGTTTGTCAAATTTATTGGTAATCATTCCTTGCAGGGGTGAGAAGAAATGAAGGTTGGCAATATTTTTTGATTTTGGAGTTTCTTTTTGAAGCGAAAGGTCGAGTTGCTCTTCAAGAATTTTTTGCTGAAAAACCGAGTCGTGGTTGTAGTAATTAATTTGCAGCTCGCTGGATGGTATGCTGGTATCGGCTACAAAATCCGGGTCATGAGGAATTTCACCTTCTATCAAAGCGCGGATTTTTTCAAAATAGTTGTCACGAATTTGGAGCTGTTCTTCCAGCGAATCGACCAGCATGGCGTTGTGTACGATCATTTGGCGCACTTCGGCCGACGGATAACCCGGGATAAACCCGCGAATAGGGGTGTAGGCAATCATCAGGACTGTAAATAGGACTAAAAGCAATCCTCCAAAACTGACAATGAAAAAGACTTTGATGCGGCTTAATTTCATGCTCCACACCGTTTGATAGGTCGAATCGTTATAGATGATTAACCGGTAGCGGTTTTTGAGTTTGTCGATTAATTTTTTTTTCTTGTCCTGATTTGCCATGTTCCGATTTTGCAAGCAACAAAATTAGCAACAATTCCATGAATGCCTATTGTAGCGGATTGAAATTAATACTTTTTAACGGATTCATTCGGGGAGAAAAAATAAAAAATAGTTGAATATTTTTGTTTATCGAAAAACATGGTTTATATTTGCATCCGCATTTGAGGCAGGAACGCCAAAGATGAACGTTCAAAACAGATAAAAAATATTTAAAAATATATTGCGGGGTGGAGCAGTTGGTAGCTCGTTGGGCTCATAACCCAAAGGTCGCACGTTCGAGTCGTGTCCCCGCTACATTGAAGGAGAATCAAGAAATTGGTTCTCCTTTTTTTTTCAGCCATTGACTTATCATGGCTCACTTCAATATTATGGCTCACTTTAAATTTCTGTGGAGATTATTTTTCAGGCAAATATCTTAGCTACTCTATACAGGAAAAAGTTAGTGTCTGTCACTCCTCTTAGAGGATCATTTCATATTTCTGGGGGATTAAGGTTTTAAGCATGAGTTTGAGCGGCACGAAAACAGAAGAATGAAGCATCAGTCACACCTCTCAGAGTCGCTCTAAAAGCTTTCAGTTTTGCATGGAATGATTCTGCTGAAGCATTTTCCATAAACGACTTGTTTTTGAGTTCCTCCCGAAGGATATCAACAGATCCCATTAAAAACCGAGAGAAAAAATCAAAAAAATAGGATCTGAAAGTCCTAATTTGTGCGGGTTTCGTGATTCCGTCTGCATGAAGATGTTTTAGAGCTATTTACAAAAAGCTCGAATTGTAGTAACTTGTATTGCAACTCCCAAATATCTGAAGTCATGAACTTTCATTACCTAAACTTAAAAAAGTCCCACCAATTTGTCCTTTCGGATGACAAAGAAGGTGTCCGGTCTCCCGGACGGCGAAAATTTGTAAAAGCAATAGGCTTGGGCGCCATCGCTTGGAATCCGGTCGTGGAGTCCGTCAGGTCTCTTTCCAAGGGGGCATTTGACATAAAACACGCAAAAAACAAACTTCAGTTTTTTCGTGGAGGCCAGCTGTGCTGGGAATTCTCCACTAAACAGTTCGAGCCAGGTTATTCTCTCCTTTATGAGAACGATGGGAATCAGCTTGAGATTCGTGCCGATTCACTCCGGTTTCCAGGAGCAGATCTCCGGTTTTCGATGGATTTGCAGGTTTTTTTCAAACAAGGCGACTGGCTCATGGACCTGGACGTGCCTGAACTCGGAATTAATCAAAGGCTTAATTTTCTCAGTTGGCTCGATGGAAATGTCCAGGCTAAAGGAAGCGTCAGCAGAGCCAGCCAGTTAGTTCAGCTAAACGATAAGGACGGTGTGCACTTGGAAGGAAAACTGAATACCACACTGGATCAGAAATGGAATCTGGGCTTCAGCGGCAGAAAAAAGGTGAGCGTGCAACTGAACAATCGGAATTACAAGACCGATCAGCTCCGCTTATCTTCAGGCGGGCACACACCGCCTGAGTTTATGAAAACGCGGGTACGGCGTGGGACCCTGCTGGAATTGGCGGATTTTCAGGGCTGGAGCCAAATGATTAAAGACGTAAAGTTAAACGGGCAGCGGGTTTTTCAGGATACTGGCGAACTCCCGGGGGTAAACATTTTCCTCTCCGACTCAAACATGCTGTGGGTATCCGGTAAAAAGGGTAAACTGGAGATCAGCGACCAACACTTTGGACGAGCTAAGCTCCAATTCGAAAAATATTTTTACTATGCCGAGTATCCCAATTCAGGAGCTCCCCAAGTGTACCTTTCGGCAAGCTTGCCGAAAAAGGGGCAATGGTTTACGACGGCATTGGGCTCATTCAAATTTGAGCCGTCGTCTGAATTACCCGATTTCGAGGCCTACGGTGATGCCAATAGTCTAGATGGCCAGGTGATCGAGCCCCGCATGCGGGCATTTCAGTCGCATGTGGCACATGGCATCAGTCTGACTTCCGTCTTTCGGGACGCACCAACAATCCGGATTGATATGCAGGAACCGGTAAGACGAGTTAAGCGGGCAATTCTTTCCCGCAACGCAACACAACCGACGGATTCCATAGACACGCAAGGACCGGTTCGGAACGTTCCAACAATAACGGTTGCCAAACCCGGAACTCAGGAACCAATCCGAAAGGCCACCGTGGGGCAGCCTCAGCTAGACCTGCAATTTGAACAAATCCGATTTCGTCCCAAGCGGGCGCTGACAATCAGGATTCTTCGTCCGGAAGACCTGATTTTGCTTGAGTTTGAATTTCACAACTTCAACTATACCAACCGGGGGCAGTCGCCCTATCTGGAGCTGGACAACAGCAAAAAAGCAGGAGTCGTAATCGTCTATTTTACGAGCCAGCATACTTTGGAAGAAGCGTTTTTTGAGTCGAATCAGATCCCGGGAACCGGAACCAACACCGAAGTGAAATTGCCGGCCAAGCATTTGCGAGCCCGTAGAAGCCGGCTGGTGTATGAGTTACCCGCAGGTCATGGGGGATTTCCTGTTATTTTGGAAGAACTGCTCGACTGGTCAAAATTCAAATTGAAGGTTCATCCGCGAGCCTGGATTAAAATTCCACAAATTACGCGGCTCAAAACGCCCGTGTATCTGGAAGGGCGAACCCAGGCTGTTGAGGCACCAACAAGCAGCCGGTTTTTGGATTCCAACACCAAAGACTATGCAATCAAGCTGGTGCAGCACTCGAAGGTGAAAGCCAGCCAGCGCACCGTTTACGATGAAACGCAATTGGCCAAGGTGTTGCAGCCCATGGAAATGCAAACGGTGAGGCCCTCATTTAATGCAGCTGTTATCCAAAATATTAGTTGGAAGGTTGAACCCATCCCCGATTTCAATACCTCCATCGAAGCCCCGACGCTCCTTTACATTTCACCAAACCAAATCAACGATTTCTTCCACCAAAAAGAAGTTCAGTTGCGGGATATCGAGGAGCAAAAAGTGTTGGAAGGTCAGGTTATTTCGACCCAATTCCGGGTGCTGGATCCCTTGTCGACGAACAAAGGACAGGTTGCCGAATTATGGCACACAACTTTGGGGGTTCGCCTAAAGGACGGCAAAACCACCCGCACACTGTCAAACTTTAAAACCATTCGTGCCTTATGGGCTGATGAAGCCAATGAAGATTTCCAAAAGCTGGCTGAACTGGGCAAACCTTTTATGACTTCGCTGGATGCCAGTGATCGGCACATCCTGGTACATACCACTTCCAATTATACCATTCCCGACTATTCGCCCAAGGCGGTTCCCGTCAATAACCTGATGCTGACCAGCCTGGGAGCTTATCTTGACTGGCATGCCTTTTTTGATGTGCCGTCACCGGCCGACAATTACCTGAACATCATTGAATGGGAACACCTGGCCACCCTGGGGCGCGACCACTACGTGAAAGTCGTGCGCGAAGGTTACCTGTTTCCGTTTGGACACCGGGCTGCCTTGGTAAAAATTACAGAACGGAAGTTCCACAAGCAAACTAAATCGGCGGTTAACCGGCAGCGCATGTACATTGTGGTGCTCGAAAAGGAGGTATTGTACTCGCGAACTGATCCGCAGAATGCATTTATTGAGTTTCCGTTTCAGGCTGTCCGCGTAAAAAATAGCACAACACCTGATATTGACAATCCGGCAGATTCGACTATCATCACGGTTCCACCGTCCGGCGGAACCCGAATGATTAGCTTTATCAGGGCAGCTACTGGAGGAAATACAGTTTACAATTTCTATATCAATGTGGGAAACAAGGGATTTCCGTTTGATCTGCTGGTTACCGACAAAGAGGGCATTGATCATGCCATTCGAATGCCGCTGGCGTTTATGGAAAACCGCATTGCCCGTGACATCAACCTGATGCAGCAGGTGATTTCCAAATACAATCCGAACAATACCGCTTACACCCAGATGGATTTTTTTGGGCAGGATGTGGCTTATGCTGAAAGCTTGGTGGATGGCGATACCGCTTTTGAAACCGAATGGCTCAATTTTGGAGCGCAAACATATCCGGCTAGTGGCGAAGCCGACCTGAAATTCCATCCGATGATGCAGGAAGCCCAGGTTTTCATCAAACAACTGGATGAAATGACCGGTGTGCGCAAGCCGACTCACATTACGCTGGAGGACGATCAAAACGCCGGTATGGTGTTTGCCAAGGTGGCTGATGCCGTAGTCGATTTTAGTGGTGGATCCGACAAGTCCGGCGGATTTTTGTCACCCAATATGGCGATCACAGCTCTGAGTAAGTTGCAGGGGCCGGTTGGTGGTGAGGTGAGTGATATGAAAGCCTTGACATTCAATCCGGAAAAGTTTTTCGAAGCGCTGGAAGAATTTCCTGTGGCCAAAATTTTCGGGGTAATTAAAATATTCGATCTGTTGCTGGGCGGACTTAACATGGATGGCGTATTTGACGGGCTGATCAACACCATTAACCAGGTAAAAAAAGAAATTGAGGAGATCAAGAATGATATTCTGTATCTGGAAAACCTGGCCAGGGAAACGAAACAAAATGTCGAGGATCAGGTGAACAACCTGAAACAGGAATTGCAGAATAAAGTGCAGGAACTGCTGGATGCCCTGAACGGGAACATTCCCAAGATCCCAAACTTTAAGACCTATGTAACCACAGAGGCTTTTTACGCCGAATACAAATGGCAGCCGGAGTTCAAACAGAATCCGATCCAGGTAATTCCGGATATTTTGCATGTGAATGTCAGTAACCCGAATGAGGCCCTGACCATCACCACCAAGTTCGAGAAACCTTTTGACAGTTCGAAATCGGCCACAATGAATGGCTCGGCCCGCTTCAACAAGTTTGGGATCGATTTGGTTCCCTTGCTCGAAGTCAATTTCAATTACCTCGAGTTTAAAACCGGCGCTTCGGAGAAAGCGGACGTCAAAGTGGATATTGACCAGGACAAACCAATTGCCTTTAAAGGAGTGCTGAGTTTTGTCAATAACTTGCAAAACATCATTCCCAGCACTGGCTTCTCCGATGACGGCCCTTACATCAAGCTGGAACCGACACGGGTTATTGCCGGTTTCGACATGAGCATTCCCAATGTGGAAGTGGGCATTTGTATGATCTCCAACATCAGCCTGGGTGCTAGCGTTACACTACCGTTCACAGGAGCGCCACTAACGATTGGTTTCAACTTTTGCAAACGCGAGAATCCGTTCCTGCTCACCGTTTCGTGCTTTGGTGGCGGCGGTTTCTTCATGATGGTAACGACCTTAAAAGGATTGCAATCCATTGAGGCGGCGTTTGAGTTTGGGGCAGCCATGTCTTTGAATGTAGGGGTTGCCTCAGGCGGCGTATCGGTCATGGGAGGTTTCTATTTCAAAATGGAGCTGGTTAATATTGAGGTGAACGGGCAAACCGAAGAAATTGCCGAATCGACCCTGACCGGCTACCTGCGGATCAACGGTCACCTTTCCATCCTTGGACTGATCACCGTTTCGCTCGAATTCTATCTCGCATTCACCGCCGTATTCAGTGGCGACAAGGTTGAAAAGCTGGAAGGCCTGGCTACGCTGAAAGTGAAAGTAGAAGTGCTGTTCTTTAGCAAAACCGTTTCGGTTACCGTGCGCCGCGAACTGAAGGGCGCTGATGCCGATCCGAAGTTTATTGAAATGATTGACCAGGATGACTGGCAGGAATACTGTCTGGCTTTTGCAAGTTAAATTGAATTCAGAAAATCAAACGATATGCCACAAGAAATTATATTTACCACGTTACCTCATCAGCGAACCACGGTTGAGGGCAAAGAAATATTGAAACTTTCTGTGTTTGTTTCCATCAAACTAAACACGCCAAGCGACACCACGCTCTCCCAGTTTGAAGACATTTTGGACTGGCCGCAAAAAGTGTTGAATGCTGATTTTAAGTTCCGTTTGCAAAACGGTACCGTGCTCGATCCGGCCATGCTTGACGGACCGATCGATCCGGAACTTTTTCAGCATATTTTTCACCCGGATGTCAAGGTCGATGATTTTAAAGAGGAAGAGAACCTGGTGGAAAAACGCATCCATTCGTTTCCGTCCAAACACATTCAGGATTTTATAATCCAGTCGTATAAACAGGAAGCGATTGTTGAGCCCAGGAAGCGGGTGACACCCGAAAAGTTTGTGGATGAAACCAACCTTGGTGCGATTTCGCGGATGAAACTGAATTTGCAGGCCGTTCAACAGGCTGTTCAGCCGAGCCGGACGACAAAAATACAGGCGTCACGAATGATGTTTAAGCAAACCGATGAGGATCAAACGATCCAACGGGTGTTGCAGCAGGATAAATTCAAGCGGTTTGAGTTACAAATGAACCCGAAGGACGATTTCACTCAGTTGCGGCAGTTTCACCAGGTTGACCGGGTGCGGACCAAGCCCAAGCTGGAGTTGCAAAAACCTTCATTCGAATTTCATGACATCTTGGCGGTGGTTAACAGTTATCCGCAGATCATGCGGAAGCTGGCCATCGTGCTTGATTTCACCATTCCTTATGATTCAGCGATCCCAAACAAGGGCACCATTCAGCTGGTGCCCAACGCCTTGGTTTTTGACGAGCCGGGAACGACCGTTTCGACGCCGGCAACCGCTTATGAAATCACAAAGACCGGCTTTTACATTGGCGATAAAAACAATGCAATTTTCAAGCAGGGATTTGTCAAAATAAATACCAACGAGTTTTCGGTAATCCAGGTTGATGCCGACGGGGCGGCGCTAAAAACTTCAAATATGGCCGAAAACAAGGTGCAGCAAATCGCCCGTTTTTATGAACTCCGGTCTGAATTGCGCGTGAGTAATAATTTTAGGTTGAAGGAAATGGACGAGGTCGAACCTCCCGAAGAGGAGGGTCTGCCGGCCATGCGTTCGGCGGGGATTGCCGTTACCAAAAACGGGATGGCGGAATATTTGTATTCCCAGGTGCAGAGCAACCTGCAACTGAAGCAAAACTTTGTAACCACTTCGCCCATGATGATGCAAATTCAACCCAAACTGCAAACCGAAGGCGAAACGGTTCAAATGACCCAATTGCAAGTGAAACAACCCAGCCAGGTGCTTTATTCCAACGATGTTATTCAGGCATACCAGATGGATATTGCCTATGAAGATGAACCTGACACCTGGTATTCGCTGCACCAGCGGCACGATTCCTACACTTGGTTTGACGAACAAAACATCCCGCATCCGATTGAAGGGATTGAACCTGATGAGGGTTTTATCCAGCTGGGAATTACCGAAGACCCTGATGATCCCGATGATGTGTTTATCCCGGAAACGCTGGCCCGCTGGGAAGGCTGGAGTCTGTCGGTTAGAAAGCCGGGCTACGCCATCAACGAGTCGGACGACTACGAACTGAAGCCGGGTGAAGAAACTAAGCGAGACTTTGTGTATAAAAATAAAACCGACGAAGCTCGGAAATACGCATTTAATACCGATGTAGAATTCCGGATCAATGCGCAGTCCAAGATTGTGCCGGGTACCTTACCAAAACTTCGGTACGGAAAAGATTACCGGGTCCGCATCCGGTCGGTGGATCTGGCCGGAAACAGCGTCCCGCTCGGGAGTCAGCCCGAAACCCCCAACCTGACGATCCGCAGCAATATCCGCTATTTGCGGTACGATCCCCTGGCTAGCCCGATTGTTTTGGTCGGCAACGAGCTGAAAGATGGCGAGTTTCTGGAAAGCATGGTTATTCGTTCCAATTTCGACCAGTCGGTGGCCGATTATGAAAGCGCTCATCCGGTGGATGGGAAAACACTGGACGACTACTCGCTGCGTTACTTGCTGCCACCCAAAAACAGCCAATTGATGGCAGAAACCCATGGCATGTTTGAGAATGCGTTTGGCAATCCGCAACAGGCACAGGAAATTTACAGCATCATCACCAGTCACGAGGAATTGTATCAGCAGGATGAAAAGAACAAGGAAAAAGTATACCAACCCAACGAGGTCGAAATTATTTATTTGCCTGATCCAATGGCTGCGGGTGTTGCTCTTTTTCTTTCTGAAGGTTACGAATATACCCACTCCCAGGACTTTGCTCCCCGTATGTTTAGCTTTTTCAGCAACGCGGAAATTCAGCCTGGCGACACGGATTCCGTACCCCGGCCGGAAGACTGGTACAACGCCGGCCACATCCGGATCCGACTGGAAGAAGGTGAACAGCAGGATGTTCAGTGGAGCGCTTCAGACCGTCAGCTCACGGTCTTCATGCCGAAAGGCCTGCGAACAAAAATCCGCTTCAGTACATTTTGGCGCGAATCGGATTTGAAAGAGCTGGCCGCCATCTGGCAGTTGGTGAAAGATGAGTCACCCGGAAACTTGTCCGAGTTGACCGATCTGGCGTTTACGGGCCAGCATTGGATGGTAAGTCCTTCTCGCGAGATGGAGCTGGTGCATGCGCTGCAACAGCCGCTGGAAGAACCCGTAATAGAGCAATTACTGCCCGACCGCGATTTTAACGATACCTTCGCCAACATCAACATTCGTTACAAAGTGCACGGCGAAAGCACCGAAAAGGTAGAACTGCAATCGCGGTGGACCGAGCCGATGGACGATGGTATTTCGGTTACGATCAAGGAGAAACAGGGGCGTAACAGCATCGCCGATATTGTGGTCAATTACCAGGATGACGTGATTACCAAGGGAACGACTCCCCAGCCGGCCGTCTTAATTCAGCCGCAAATTCAAAATTTACAGATCATGCCCATCAAGAAATTCCAGATGCGCACGCCGGTGGAGTTTGAAGCGGATCCGCAGCCTCAATCCCGAAAGATCAGTGCCATCTACAAGGCTCAGGCGGTTTCGTTTCAGAACTTGGAGCAACAAAGGAAAGTCGCCCCCAAAACCTTAGTCAACCAAGTGAAGTTTGACGTACAGGAGTTGAAGTTTCCGGTATTCAAAGCGATAAAATTGCGGATTAAGCCGCTCATGCAGCAGTTTGGCGACACCAAACACCGGTGGGTGGACTACAAACTGGTGGCTGCTTCGCGTTACCGCGAATATTTCGGAAAAATACTCGCGGCTGATTCCGGTTTGACCACCACACGTGAAAGCGAATGGAAAGAAAAGCATAATATCCCAAGTTCGGCACGGCCCAAAGCGCCCGAAATTGACTACCTCATCCCAACCTTCGAGTGGCGCAAAACCCAGTCGGACGATGCGATTCGCCACCAACGAGTCGGTGGCGGAATACGTATTTTTCTGAAACGACCTTGGTTTTCATCGGGCGATGATGAAATGCTGGCCGTCATTTTGCCCGACAGTAAAGCCAATTTAAACCGGCTGACTTTGCTATCGCCCGGCTATTCGGACTATTATACCAACTGGGGGATCGATCCACTACTTTATTCAGTACAGCCAGCTGGTTTTTCTCCGCAACCCGCTGATTTCAGGATGAATCCTGTGATCGATGAAGAGTTACAATATCCGGGCAGGGGATCGGCAAAAGCCAAAGCCGTAGCCTATCCGGTTCATTTCGACGAGGACCGGCAGACCTGGTTCTGCGACTTAAACATTAACCCCGGAAGCATGTATTTCCCATTTGTCAAACTGATTTTAGCCCGCTATCAGCCCTACTCCGTACGCAAGGAGGAAGAAGATGTTTGCCTGTCGCCGGTGGTTGCAGCCAGTTTTACCCAGCTAATGCCGGATCGCCAAACAACCGTTAGGTTTAAACGCGACGATGTCAATTCCAGGTTTACAGTAACCGTGGAGGGTACGATTTACAACGAACGCCTTGCGGCGTATGGCAATTACAACTTTCTGCGAATCAGTTTCCTGGACAATAAAATGGCGCAACCCATTTACGGAACAGTCAGCGATGGCTCCAACGAGAAGGACCTGACCGACAGAGGCGTGGAAATCAAAATCAGCCAACGCAATATTGAGAATAACCGGTATTCGATCAGTAATGAGTTTCGCTTGCCGCGAGGATACAAAAGGTCGCCATTCCAGATCATTATCGAAGAGTACGAACGTGGACCGAATAAGATCAGCGGACTGGACAATGCCTACAAAGACCGTCTGGAACAGTCGGAGGAAACCGACCGACTGATCTATGCCGATGTGTTTAATGTCAATGCAACCGGGGCGGCATCAAACGATTTGAAATTGTAACTTTTCACCGAAACAAAGAAAGGGGCCGGTCGAATGTGTTCAATCCTATGACCGGCCCTTTCTGTGCTATTCTCGGCGTCATTCGGTTCTTGCTGAATAAAGACGAACAACATCGACCACTCGGCCATAAATGCTCCCGTATTCCAGCAGGCAAACCCCAAATATTTAAGGTTGGGCGTGGGTTTTTCCGCATGAAGTGAGAACTCTGCCAGCTGAGGCGAAAATTCCTTTAGCCTGGAAAGTCAAATGTCATAGGCGGGAGCGCAAGCTCCATTAGTCAAGGGATGAATGCCATCGGACGAGGTCTGGGCTCTGCCCGGCATAACGCGATTAGTTTCGTGCAATGAGCTTTCAAAATAGAAACATGGCTCAGTAATATTCGTATAAATTATTGAAATCAAGTTTATTAAACAAGGCTGTTGACGTCTTGTGCCATGAACCGTGTTCATACCCTTTAAGCAGGGGATATTCCTGAAAAAAGCCGTCTAAAATTACTTTTCACAAGCCTTGTTTGCTTATTCATTTCAAATAAAACCAAAAGTTATGGAAATCAAGAAATATCCATCTTGTGATTTAAATTGCTACCGGAATCTTTTTATTGAACTCGGGCTGGTTTTGGCGCTTGGAGTTATCTTACTGGCTTTTGAATTTAAAACCAATGTGAAGAAACCGGAAATTACTGGTGCCGTTGTCGCCCAGGAAATTGAGAGTGAAGTAATCCCGATCACGCGGCAGGAAGAAGTGAAACCTCCGCCTCCGCCCCCTCCTCCGCGAGTTGTCGAAGTGCTCAACATTGTATCCGACAACATTGAAATTGAAGATGAATTGGAAATTCAGGATACCGAAGCTGACGCGGAGACCGAAATTGATGTGAGCCCGATTGTTATTGATTATGCACAGGAGGAAAAGGAAAAAGATGAGGAGCAGGTGTTTTACATTGTAGAAGAAATGCCTGAGTTTCCGGGAGGAGAACTGGCCCTGCGAAAATTCTTGGCCAATGCCATTAAATATCCGGTGATTGCCCAGGAGAATGGGATTGAAGGTAAAGTTTATGTGTCGTTTGTCGTCGGGAAAGATGGGCAGGTTACCAATGCCCGGATCGTACGCAGTGTCGACCCTTCGCTTGATAAAGAAGCTTTGCGTGTGGTTAATAGTCTGCCGGTATGGAAACCAGGCTTGCAGCGCGGACAGCCGGTGAGGGTTGCTTTTAGCGTTCCCATTCATTTCGTGCTACAATAAAAACCGTCAATCGGTTTGTCTGGTTATTTTTTTTAGAAAGACGATTCTCTACAGATCGTCTTTCTTTTTACGGCCCGCGTTGACTGGTAAGCTTCGTCAGCTGGATTCCCTATCTTTGTTTTTCATTCTAAATTGGATCCACTAAATGAAGCAGCCGGAATCAACAAACGTACTCGAAGCGATTAGTCTGGGTTTGAAAATAGCGGGCGAAACTCTTATTCATCCCCTTAGTTTTGCTTTGAAAGAGGGTGAATCACTGGTAATTACCGGTGCTTCGGGGAGTGGCAAAACCATGCTGGGGCGTTTGCTGGCGGGGCAGCTTTCGCCTTCTTCGGGTCAATTGATTACCAAGCCGAAAATCAGGCGGCTGATGGTTGATCAGCAGGATTATTTCGTCGCTTTTTCGGGGCGAAGAAGTATGCACGACGGGCTTCGCTATGAAAACCAAGGCATGGAGATGGTTCCAACTGTTTGGGAGTTTTTGGCTCGGGTACAGGCGAAAACCGAAACTGGAGTTTCAGAAGCAGCTTTGCGACGCGTGCTGAAGCAGGTGGAGATTGAGCGCCTGGCTGACCGGAAACTCCTGCAATTGAGCAATGGCGAGCGTAAACGGACACAGTTGGCGGCCGTACTATTGCAAAAACCCGACTTGCTGGTGCTGGATCAACCATTCGTAGGGCTGGATTTCCACTCGCGCGCTACTTTGAGTCGCTTGTTAAAACAGCAAATGGATTCCGGCCTTTGCCTGGTTGTCATGACCGATCCGGAGCATATTCCGGATTCAGGAACTTACGTAGCGGAATTGAATAAAGGAAGCCTAAGCCGGCTTGTCAAGCCCGAAGCCTATCAACCTAGGAACGTAGACTGCGTCCGAAATAAAACTGAGATTGATACGCGACTCCTTGGCCGTTTGCCATTGCCAGACGAAGCGTTCGGCATCGTCGTGCGAATGAACAAGGTGAATGTGGTATTGGGTGGAAAGCAAATTCTAAAAGACATCAACTGGCAAGTGAACCTCGGCGAGCAGTGGGCTTTGCTTGGTCCAAACGGAGCAGGGAAAAGCACTTTGCTAAGCTTGATTACCGCTGATAATCCGCAAGGGTATGCGAACGATCTGTGTTTATTTGATCGGCAGCGTGGAACCGGCGAAAGTATTTGGGACATTAAAAAGCGCATTGGTTTTGTATCACCCGAACTTCACCTGTATTTTCTGCGGGGAGCTGGCATCTACAATACGATTCCGGGGCTGGCCGCTTCGGGTAGGCAGGTTTATAGTTCAATGACCTGCAACGATGTTGTTCTATCGGGCTTTCACGATGAAGTGGGATTTAATTCATTGCCAACGGGCGATCAGTTGAAAAATGCATTATCATGGTTGGCTGTTTTGGGATTGGAATACTTGCAAAAGCGACTGTTTGTGCAGGCATCGTTGGGCGAGCAGCGTGTTGTCTTGCTGGCCCGGGCCCTCGTAAAGGTGCCTCCCTTGCTTATTCTCGATGAACCATGCCAGGGCCTCGACTCGCAGCAAACCAATCGGTTCGTTCATTTACTCAATATTCTCTGTAGCCAGTTAAAAACGACACTGATTTATGTGACTCACCGCAAAGAGGAGATCCCTGGCTGCGTAACTCACCTGTTGCATTTGGACAATGGCGAGGTGAAGAGCAATGGAGTGTTTGATCGTCCGGCTTTTCAATGGAATCGTTAATTTTGATTTTATTTAAACCAGTGAATCTTTTTACTATGGAAATGACGTCCCGGCAATCCGAAGCTTTTTATCGTGCAGCAGCACTTTGCAGCCGTGCCGAAAAATGTTCAGCTGATGTCCTGACTAAATTAAGTCAATGGGGAGTTGACGAAATGGATGCGGGCGTGGTGCTGAAACAGTTGATTGAGGAGAAGTATGTTGATGATGAGCGCTTTGCCCGGAGTTTTGCCAAAGACAAATTCCGTTTTAACAAATGGGGAAAAATAAAAATCGCCTACCAGCTTCATGCCAAACGAATGAATTCAAACACCGTTGACTTGTCTATGAATGGGATTGACGACGAGGCTTATTGGGAGATGCTGATTGAAATAATCACCGAAAAAAATAAAAGCGTGAAGGTGCCGAATCCATATGATCGCAAAGCTAAATTGATTCGTTTTGCCCAAGCTCGTGGCTTTGAAATGGATTTAATCTATCGGGCGGTAGAAGAGGTGTTAACGTGAAAATAAGGAGGTTTTCCGACTCACTCCAGAGGCTGGAATAACCCGGGAAATCAAAAAAAGCTGGAATCATTCCCGTGAAATTGAGCAACGCACGTCTATGTGCTCTGATTTTTCTTATCGCCCCGGCTGTTATAGGGAGGAAAAAATCAGCCAGCCGGATTGGGCTCGTAACAACAAGTATAAATTTTTTTCCTTTTATCATGTTTTATTAACAGGGGTTTCATGAACAAGATGAAAACCCTAATTTTAGCTTACTGTTTTTTGCAAGGAGAGGCAAGTTTGAAGATTGATAAAACTGATTGAAAATGATTCCATTTACACACTTACACGTACACTCGCAATATTCAATTTTGGATGGGGCCGCAAGCGTAAAAGGACTTGTCGCCAAAGCCAAAGGGGATGGAATGAAAGCACTGGCCCTGACCGATCATGGGATGATGTTTGGGATAAAGGACTTCTACGACACGTGCAAACGTGAAGGAATCAAACCAATTTTGGGCTGCGAAACCTACGTCGCCTCGCGAACAATCAACGATAAGAATGATAAGGTAGACCGGTCAGGAGACCACTTGATTTTGCTGGCCAAAAACCTACGTGGCTACAGAAACCTGGTCAAACTAATTTCCATTGCCAGCAACGAAGGTTTCTACTACAAGCCCCGTATCGACAAGGAGGTTCTGGAAAAATACAGTGAAGGCTTGGTTGTTTCCTCCGCCTGTCTGGGGGGAGAAGTGGCTCAAAATATTATGAACAACGCCATTCCCGAAGCGGAAGAAACCATTAAATGGTTTAAGCGGGTTTTTGGAGATGATTATTACTTGGAGTTGCAGCGCCATAAATCAGATGATCCGCAACGGAATGAAGATGTCTATAAAAACCAGGTGTTGGTCAACCAGGTTATTTTGGAATTGGCTGAGAAGTACCAGGTGAAAGTGATTGCAACCAACGATGTGCATTTTATTAATGCAGAAGATGCCGACGCACACGACTTGCTAATCTGCCTGAACACCGGGAAAGATGTGGACGACCCCAACCGGATGCGTTACACCAAGCAGGAATGGTTTAAAACAACCGCCGAAATGAACCAGCTGTTTGCCGACGTGCCGGAATCATTGAGAAATACCCAGGAAGTTGCGGACAAGATTGAAGAATATGAGTTGAATTCAGCACCCATTATGCCTCCTTTTCCGATTCCTGAAGAATTTGGAACGGAAGCCGAATACCTGGAGAGGTATTCCGAAGAAGATCTTAAAGACGAATTCAAAGACGGGGCTTTCGAGCGGTTGGGTGGCTACGAAAAAGTCATTCGGGTAAAACTGGAAGCTGAGTACCTGAAACACCTGACCTACGAAGGCGCCAAAGAAGAATACCGCTATGGCAGTCCGGTTCCGGCCGACGTTGCCGAGCGACTTGACTTTGAGTTGGATACCATCAAAACCATGGGTTTTCCGGGTTACTTCCTCATTACACAAGATTTTATCAATGCCGCCCGCGAAATGGGTGTTCTGGTGGGCCCGGGCCGTGGATCGGCTGCCGGTTCGGCCGTTTCCTATTGTGTCGGGATTACCAATATCGATCCGATCAAGCACGATCTGCTGTTTGAACGGTTCCTGAATCCTGACCGGATCTCCATGCCCGATGTGGATATTGACTTTGATGATGACGGCCGGCAGATGGTATTAGACTGGGTGACAGAAAAATACGGCCGTGAGCGGGTGGCACATATCTGTACGTTTGGAACCATGGCCACCAAACTGGCCATCCGCGATGTGTCACGGGTGTTGAAGTTGCCGTTGCCCGAAGCAGATCGTCTGGCCAAAATGGTGCCCGAAGCGCCAAAAATGAGCTTTTTAAAAGCCTATAAAGAAAGTACCGAATTACGCAACGAAAAAAAATCAGCCAATCCTTTAATTGTTTCCACGCTGAAATTTGCCGAAACTTTGGAAGGCTCCGTCCGGCAAACGGGGGTGCATGCCTGCGGGATTCTAATCAGTCGCGATCCGCTGGATGAACACATTCCGTTGATGCCCACCAAAGACGAAAATTTATATACCACGCAGTACGACGGGCGTTTTGTGGAGGATATTGGATTGCTGAAGATGGACTTTTTGGGGTTGAAAACCCTTTCCATCATCAAAGAAACCCTGGAAAATATTCGCCTCTCCAAAAAACTGGAAGTGGATATTGATGCCATTCCGGAGGATGATGCCAAAACATTCGAACTGTTTAGTCGTGGCGATACCACCGCCATTTTCCAGTTTGAATCTCCCGGCATGAAAAAACACCTTCGTAACCTGAAACCCAACCGTTTTGAGGATTTGGTTGCCATGAACGCTTTGTATCGTCCGGGACCAATGGAATACATCCCTGATTTTATTGACAGGAAACACGGGCGTAAAGCAGTTCATTATGACCACCCCATGATGGAAAAATACCTGGAAACCACCTACGGAATTACGGTCTTCCAGGAACAGGTGATGTTATTGTCGCGCCACCTGGCCAATTTTACCCGGGGAGATTCCGATTCGCTTCGGAAAGCGATGGGTAAAAAAATCAAGGCGATGATGGATAAACTCAAAGTGAAGTTTATCGATGGCTGCAAGGCCAACCCCAAATTTGTTGAGGGTTGTGAGCAGATGAAGAAAGAGCCGGAGACAATCATTGAGAAAATATGGAAAGACTGGGAAGCGTTCGCGTCTTACGCCTTCAATAAATCACACTCGGTTTGCTACGCCCACATTGCTTACCAAACGGGATACCTGAAAGCACACTTCCCGGCCGAGTTTATGGCGGCCAACATGAGCCGTAACCTAAGCAACATTACGGATATCACCAAGCTGATGGGCGAGTCGCAGCGGATGGGAATGAACGTTCTGGGGCCTGATGTGAACGAGAGTTTTCTCAAGTTCATGGTAAACAAGGAAGGCGATGTGCGTTTTGGAATGGCTGCCATCAAAGGCGTAGGATCAGGAGCGGTGACTGATATCGTAAGAGCCCGGCAGGATGGATTATTTACCTCTGTCTTTGACTTTGTAGAGCGGGTGAACCTGCAAACTGTCAACAAAAAAAATATTGAAGCACTGGCCATGGCTGGAGCTTTTGACAGCTTTGGAACGATCAAACGTAGCCAGTTTTTTGCCAGTTCGGCCGAAAATGAGCCCTCATTTATCGAAAAGCTGATTCGTTACGGTCACCAGATTCAGTTGGAAAGCAACAATGCCCAGCAATCCTTGTTCGGCGAAGTCATGTCGGCTCAGGCTGTGAAAACACCCGATGTTCCCGACGTTCCGGAGTGGCCCAAAATTGTGTTGCTCGAAAAGGAAAAGGCTTTGATTGGAATCTACCTTTCTTCACATCCACTGGATGATTACAGGCTGGAAGTGGAAAACTTTACCAGTCGTGAGTTTTCGCTGAAAGACATCAATAACAACATTGAAGCCATGAAGGGGCGCGACCTGACTTTTGCCGGTATGGTCACCGAAAGCCGGGAAGCAATTGGTAAAACTGGGAAGCATTTTTGCACCATGACACTGACGGATTACACCGATTCGTACACGTTCTTTTTCTTCGGGAAAGACTATGTTGAGTTTTCGAAGTATTGTAAAACCGGTTTATTTCTGATGATTAAAGGACAGGTTCAACCCCGGTTTAACGGCGACCAGCTCGAGTTTAAAATCCGAAACATTGAGCTGCTGTCCGAAATCCGAAAAAACAATATAAACACTGTAACGTTGCAGTTACCACTGCAAAATGTAACGCCCGAATTAATTCAGGAAATTGAAACCATTAGCCTAAAAAACAAGGGGAAAGCTTTGTTGAGATTTAATATCTGGGATTCAGAAACAAAAAGTATGGTTAACCTGTTTTCAAGAAACACTCGTGTGGAAATGACCAGCGAGCTGGAGCGTTTCATTCGAAATCATGAATCACTGACTTTTAAGATTAATTAGCTTTTAAAGCTTTAAATAGAATAATAGTTTAATAATATTGATTATGGCACAAGAAGTAAATGATGCAAATTTTGAGGAAGTTGTTCTTCAATCTGACAAGCCGGTTTTAGTGGATTTTTGGGCTGAATGGTGCGGTCCCTGCCGCATGGTTGCTCCCGTTGTTGAGGAGTTGTCGCAGGATTATGCAGGAAAACTGCTGGTGACAAAAGTTGACGTGGACAGCAATCCTGAAACCGCCATGAAATTTGGAATTCGGAATATTCCGACCATTTTGTTCTTTAAAGGTGGCGAAGTGGTTGACAAGCATGTTGGCGCGGCTCCCAAATCGGCTCTGGCAACAAAAGTTGATGCTTTACTTTAAAACAGGAACGTATAAAACGTAAAAGAGGCTGAACTCTTCGGAGTCAGCCTCTTTTTATTTAGTCATTCTTTTTTCAGGAGATAAGAAAAAATGCTTACTCAGCTTTCTTTTCTTCTTTGTCTTCAGCAGGAGCTTCTTCTTTCGAAGTTTCTTCCTCGGCTGCAGGTGTTTCAGCTTTGGGGGCCTCTTCAGCGGGAGCTTCTTCCTTTGCTGGTTCTTCAGTAACAGGAGCTTCCTCTGCAACAGGAGTTTCTTCAACTACTGGAGCTTCTTCAACTACTGGAGCTTCTTCTGCTACAACAACTTCTTCCTCTTCCGCTGGTGCTTCAACTTCTTCCGGAGCTTCTGCAGCTTTGGCTTCCGCAGCCAATTCAGCGTTGCGTTTGGCAATTGCTGCTGCACGCTCGGCGTTTACTTTGGCTTCTGCTTCGAGTTGTTTTGTTTTCAACGAGTCAGAGTCTTTCGACAGACGATCTTTTTTCGCTTGAATTTTGGCTTCTTTTTCAGCTGACCAGGCGTCGAAACGACGTTCTGCTTCTGCTTCGTCAAAAGAACCTTTGGCAACACCACCTTGCAGGTGTTTTTTGTATAATACTCCTTTGTAAGATAAAATTGCTCTTACTGTGTCGGTTGGCTGTGCACCTTTTGTAAGCCAGTCTAAAGCTTTATCAAAATCAAGATCGATCGTAGCAGGATTTGTGTTTGGATTATAGGATCCAATCCTTTCAATGTAACGACCATCTCGTGGTGCCCTGCCATCAGCTACCACAATGTGGTAGAATGCTAAACGTTTGCGACCATGTCGCTGCAATCTGATTTTTGCTGGCATGTGAATTAATTTTAATTGATAAACAATTTTTTAATTGTGGCGCAAAGATATACTTTTATTTCTGAAATAAAACAATCGACTTTGAGTTAAATAAATAAAGAAAAATGCTTTCGGTCCGCAACCATTTGACGGTTTGTTCATCTTACTTGGACATTCGAAATAATTAAACTAGAATTTAAAAGACATGAAAAAGATTATTCCTATTGCAGTAAGTGTTCTCATGATTGGGCTGTTGGCTTGTGAGCCGGAAGAGGTAGCCTTTGATCCGGCAGCCGACGTTTTTGTAATTACAAAAACGGTTGAAACGGAGAATGAGGTAGATACCGTATATGGCCTGGCGTTACATGCGTTTGCCAATAAGCCAATGCAAAGCGTTGATGTCACGGGCGATGACGACGAAACCTATGACTTGGAATCCTTTGAGGGTTACCCGTATGATTTTTATTACCAGACTCCGGACAACCAATTTGCATCTGAAATGCCATCCGGTGGCTCCTACAGTTTTGATATTGTAGCTCAATCAGGTGAAACAAGCATGCTCAGTGATAACTTGTCAGATGATGTGATTTATCCAACGGATACCATTAAGTACGAGTTTGATGACACCCAGGACAAAATGAAACTTACCTGGACTGAGATTGAAGATGCCGATTACCTCATCGTTAAGATGTTTGAAGAAGATGATGATCAGGTGTTTCAATCTTCATCGCTGTTGGGTGATAAAGAGGAATACACCATCTCCGCTTCGGGATCGGGGTGGGCCAGTGGATTTCAGCCTGCCGACGGTACTACTTATATTGTCCAGATTGATGCCTTCAAGTACGAATCCGGGCAGTCCGGTGTTAACTTGCAGGCTAAGTCAATTAGTGTAGACCCGGTCATTTGGGGTGAATAGCATAAAAGACAACAGTCATTTAGAACGGGCAGCTCCACAAAAGGAGTTGTCCGTTTTTGTTATTGATTAATCTGGCTGGTTTTTCTACTTTTGTAGACCACTTAAAATGATAACTATGATTCAGAAAGAGCAGCTAAAAGAGCTTGCGGAGCGCCGGGATGCGCTGAGGAGGCATCTTTGACTACGATGCAAAATTAATTCAACTACAAGAAGAAGAACTTAGAACACAAGATCCCGACTTCTGGAATGATCCCAAAGCGGCTGAAAATCAGATGAAAGTCATTCAGTCGATTAAGGCTTGGACCGAGAGTTTTAAAGAAGTGGAACAAGCCTTGGAAGATTTACAAGTGCTGTTTGAATTTTTTGAGGCCAATGAAGCCAGCGAGGCCGAAGTGGATGCGCAGTTGCAAAAGTCATTGAAACATATCGAGGAGCTGGAAGTCCGTAACATGCTTCGAAAAGAAGAAGACAAGCTGGGAGCCATTCTCCGGATTAATGCAGGGGCAGGTGGCACAGAAAGCAATGACTGGGCGGAGATGTTGATGCGCATGTATATGCGCTGGGGTGAGAAAGAAGGCTACAAGGTGACTGTATCAGAATACAATGCCGGCGATGAAGTGGGCGTAAAGAACTGTACCATCGAGTTTGAAGGGGATTATGCCTATGGCTACCTGAAAAGCGAAAACGGCGTGCACCGGCTGGTTCGTTTGTCACCTTTTAACGCTCAAAATAAACGGATGACTTCCTTCACTTCCGTTTTTGTGGCCCCCTTGGTTGATGATACCGTTCAAATTGAAATCAATCCTGCAGATATTACTTGGGATACCTTTCGTTCGGGAGGTGCTGGTGGGCAGAATGTGAACAAGGTTGAAACCGGTGTTCGCCTGAAGCATGCGCCAACCGGAATTGTCATTGCAAATACCGAAAGCCGATCGCAGTTTGCCAATAAGGAAAATGCCTTGCGCTTGCTGAAATCGCAATTGTATGAGTTGGAACTTCGTAAACTTCGGGAAGCGGAAATGCAAATCGAGTCGACTAAGAAAAAAATTGAGTGGGGATCGCAAATCCGTTCGTACGTGTTACAACCGTATAAAATGGTGAAAGACACAAGAACCGGACATGAAACAGGCAATGTCCAGGCTGTTTTAGATGGAGAAATTGACGGATTTATGAAAGCTTACTTAATGGAATTCAGTGAAGACTAGTCTGCTGGATACGAAAAATTCAGAAACTTTTTCGCATATTTAGGACAGATCGTTTAACTACTTAGCTGTTGAGGGGTTATTCTCAATAAAAGCAATGGAATATGACAAGGATAAGCAACCAATATATTAATCGTGAAATAAGTTGGCTTTCGTTTAACGCACGCGTGTTGCAGGAAGCAGAGGATCCTACTGTTCCACTTTTTGAACGCATTCGGTTTATCGGAATTTTTTCGAACAACCTCGATGAGTTTTTTCGTGTGAGGGTAGCATCTGTCCGTCGAATGGTTGACTTTGAGAATGATGAAACCTTAATTGGCGACATCAGACCCGAGGAGCTGCACGAGAAAATCATGGAGACGGTTGTTTCGCATCAAAAACGCTCGCAGGAAATATTCCGCAACATTATGCAAGAGCTTAAGCAGGAGAATATCCTCATGGTTGATGAAACCGACCTGGAGCCGGAACAAATTGTCTTTGTCAAAAACTATTTCAAGGACAAGGTGCTTCCCAACCTGATTCCCATTATGTTGAGCAAGGAAAACAAGTTTCCGTACTTGCGCGACCGGTCAGTTTACCTGGCCATCAAGCTTTCGCGCAAGGCACGGCCCGATAAGTTTGCCTATGCTCTGGTTCGTATTCCAAACATATCTTTGTCCCGCTTTTTGGTATTGCCAGAGAAAGATGGACGTAAATATGTCATGCTGCTCGATGATGTGATTCGTTACAGTTTACCCGATATTTTTCCTTTGTTCAACTACGATCAGTTTGAAGCTTATACCATTAAGGTAACGCGTGACGCAGAGCTGGATATTGATGACGATATTTCCAAAAGCTTCGTTGAAAAGATGGAAGCCAGCTTGAAGAAAAGAAAAGTGGGCACACCTGTCCGGCTCCTGTACGACAAGGATATTCCGGATGATTTATTGAATTTCATCATTAAAAAGATGAAGTTGGATCCGGACAACCAGGTTCCGGGTGGAAAATACCATAACCACAAAGATTTCATGGACTTTCCGGAGATTGGGCAAGCCCACCATTATTATAAACGCCTGACGCCGGTTAGGCACAAGGAACTGAAACAGCATGAAAGTATTCTGAAGCGGTTACGCCGGAAAGATATCATGTTGCATTATCCCTATCAAAGTTTTAGTCATTTTCTTGATTTGCTTCGCGAAGCAGCTATCGATCCGGCAGTAAAAGAAATTGGCATCACAATTTATCGGGTGGCCGACAATTCGCGGGTGGTGAATGCCTTGCTGAATGCGATCAGAAATGGGAAAAAAGTAACGGTTGTTATCGAGCTGCAAGCCCGTTTTGACGAAGAGGCTAACATATACTGGTCGAATAAGTTACAGGAAGAAGGGGCTCATGTGGTGAATGGAGTTCCTGGACTCAAAGTACACAGTAAGCTGGCTTGGATAAAGAGAAAAGAGAAAGGTTCTTTCAAAAATTACGCTTACGTGGGAACCGGAAATTTTCATGAAGGAACTGCCCGGGTATATGGCGATGATGGTTTGCTGACTGCTGATCCCAGAATCGCCGATGAGGTGGCCCGTCTGTTTGGATTTTTTAAGCACAATTACCGGATTTCAAATTACAAGCACCTGGTAGTCAGTCCGTTTTCGATGCGAGGCTTTTTTATGTCAAAAATTGATCATGAAATAGCTATTGCCAAATCAGGTAAGCGCGGGTTTATGGTGTTGAAAATGAATAGTCTGATAGATCCAGAGATGATGGATAAGATTTATGAGGCTGCTCATGCCGGGGTGAAAATTCGCCTGATTGTTCGCGGGATCTTTGGATTGTTAACTGAGACGGAAGGTGTAAATGAAAATATTGAGGCCATCAGTATTGTCGATAAATACTTGGAACACTCCCGTATTTTCTTGTTTGGAAACGGGGGAAAGGATCAGATTTACATTTCCTCGGCCGACTGGATGCCGCGGAATTTGAATCGACGCATTGAAGTGGCATGCCCAATTTACGATGAAAATCTAAAAGCCGAATTGCGCGAAATGCTTAAGATTCAGCTTCGCGATAACACCAAATCGCGGATCTTAGACAATGAATTGTCGAACACCTACAGCCGGCAACATATGGAAGGCCGGTTTCGTGCACAGGAAGATTATTATCAGTACATCAGATTAAAACATCAAGTAGCCATGAAAATCTACCACAACCCAAGATGCTCGAAAAGCCGGGCCGGTTTAAAATATCTCGAAGAAAACGGATACCACATCGATGTGAAGAATTACATGAAAGACGGAATCACGGCAGATGAAATCAAAAATATCCTGGCCAAATCAGGGATGAAGGCGTTTGAATTGGTTCGGACTCAGGAGGAATTGTATCGAAAGGAATACCGGGGCAAAGAGTTGACCGACAATGAATGGGTGAAAATTTTAGCCGAAAGCCCACGGCTGATGAAGCGTCCGATTGTGATTAACGGTAAGAAAGCCATTCTGGCCCAGCCGCCCGAGCAAATTGAAAAAATCCGCTAAGGAAATAAAAAGTACTTAACCAACTTTCGATTGAAGCGATTGAATCTCTTGTCCGAGTTTTGCTTTTTGTTTCAGAAGTTTCGATAAGGCCAAGGCGTCTTTTACCGCTTGCTTGTCGTACTCTTCCAGGATGATGTAGTAGTAACGCGAACCCAGAAATACGGCTTTCAAATTGCGGTCCGCATGTTCGGCTATAAATTCAATAACGCCGTTGTCGGTGCCATCGCGGTACGAAACTTTTTCCCACTTGGTTTCCATAAAATCGCTGCGGTGGTTTAACACATTGTCCAGGTCGACCTTTTCGGTTTTTGCCTGTAGGTCCTGGTCGTACACCCGCAAGCCGGTATGTTCGAGCCACTGGTCGCCGTAATAGTTGCTCGAAATATACAGCTCCCCGCGCTCATCCAAATGAATCTGAATAAAAGATTTGTCCCATCGCCGCTCAAATTGCTGGCGTTTGTGAACGTATTGCGTGTAGCGATCGAAGTCGGTTTTTTCCTTTACGAATTTAGCTTCCAGTTTTTCCAGTTTCACCTTCAGTGAATCCATTTCATCCTGTTTTTGGTAAAACAGGTCTCCGTAAATCTTCTTTTTGAATTGATCCGCTTCATCCAGGGTTTGAATGGCGCCCCTGTATTTTAGTTGGATCGTGTCCAGTTGTTGTAAGGCCAGTGTGGTGTCGCCTTTTTGATAAGCATTTTTAGCCAGCGCAAGCCTGTCGGCGGCCAGCTCTTTCTCCGATTTTCCGCAGGAAAACAACAAGGCAGCAATCAATACAATAAAAAAAATCCGGCTCAAGTTCATGGACAAATGCATTTAAATAATTTCCTTCGTAGTTTCAATTCATCAAAGAAAATTAATAATTATCAGGATGGAAACAAATTCAGTTGCTTTTTTTCGGTCGCAAAATTATCCTGAACTTCCTGCCAAACCCCTTGTTGCCGCCTGGAGGGTAAAGAATCCACAGAATGTGGGGAGTTTAGTGCGATTGGTTGATAATGTGGGAGGCGACACCTTGTATTTGTTGGATGATGACAATCCCAAGCGTGAAAGTTCCATCAAGAAAACGGCCGGACTAAGTTTTAAAAATGTCAGGTTGATTGTGACCAGCTCGGATGAATTTTTTCATTCCATCCCCGACGGGTATGCTGTTTTTGCTGTCGAAACGGATCAAAATTCAGAAAATCTATTCACGACCCAATTTCCTGATAAAGTGGCTTTTTTATTGGGAAGCGAAATGCATGGTTTGTCGCCCGATCTGATTGCCCGCTGTGAACAAAGCATCCATATTCCGATGACCGGTTCCTGCAAGTCGATGAATATTTCCCATGCGTTAAGTGTTGTCCTGTTTGAGTGGGTGCGCCAACAACTTTTTTGCAAGTAAGTTTTCTTTTCATCGATTTTTTCTATTTTTAGCAACTATAAATATGAAAAGCCATGATCACACTGACACAGTTGGAGTATATTGTTGCCGTTGACACCTACCGGCATTTTGGACGGGCAGCCGAGCATTGCTTTATTACGCAGCCAACTTTAAGTATGCAAATAAAAAAGCTGGAAGAAGATTTGGAAATCATTATTTTCGACCGGAGCAAGCAACCACTTATTCCCACTGATGTTGGTAAACGAATCATTGAACAGTCGCGCATCATTCTAAAGGAGACCGAAAAGGTAAACGACATTGTCAAAGATCACAAGAATTTGATTTCCGGTGAATTGAAAATCGGTATTATTCCAACACTGGCGCCTTATCTGTTACCACTGTTTATTGGCAACTACAAACGAAAGTATCCTAATATTCTGATTACAGTTCAGGAGCTGACCACCGAAAATATTGTCGATCACCTGAAGCGCGACTTGCTCGATGTTGGAGTACTGGTTACTCCGCTTAAAGAGGACCGGATTAATGAACGCCCCATTTTTTATGAGGAAATGATGCTCTATTCGCATGAAAGGCATCCGCTTCATAACAAAGAAAAAATCAAAGTAAAAGATATTGCCACCCCCGAAATTTGGCTACTGAGCGATGGGCACTGTTTTCGTCACCAGGTCGTAAATTTGTGTTCCTTTAAAGGCGCATCAAACGAAGAGTTGCCCTTTCACTTTGAAGCAGGCTCACTTGAAACACTGATGAATATTATCGATAAGGAAGGAGGAATCACCCTGATTCCGGAGCTGGCTTCCGTTGATATGGCGGAAAGCCGCCGGAAACATGTTCGCAGCTTTAGCGATGTAACGCCTTTGCGTGAGGTTAGTTTGGTCTATTCGCGCCATTTTGCCAAGAACAAACTGGTTGATCTGCTGTGGAAGGAAATGAGCGCGTCAATGCCTAAAGAACTATTAAATAAAGATCGTGGAACGATTGTCGAATGGAAATAAATTTTTGCAATTTTTGTTTGATAATTAAAAAATCTTCCATTTCTTTGCATCGCTGAAATCGAAACGGCTTTTCTTAACGAAGACGAGCCCGGTTTTTAGAAAAAATCCTGACAAAATATTTGGTGGCTTCAAAATTTGATTTATTTTTGCAGTCCCAATTTCAGGGAAAGACAATGATGGCCCGTTCGTCTAGGGGTTAGGACGCCAGGTTTTCATCCTGGTAGCAGGGGTTCGAATCCCCTACGGGCTACTTAATTAATTTATCAGAAGAAATATAAAATGGCACACCATCAATCGGCAAAAAAGAGAATTCGTCAAGACGAAAAAAAGAAAGTACACAATAAGTACTATGCCAAAACTGCGCGTAATGCGGTCCGCGATCTTCGCGAGGTAAGCGAGAAGGATGCTGCTGTAGCAGAACTTCCAAAAGTTGTGTCGATGATTGATAGATTGGCAAAAAAGAATCTGATTCATAAGAACAAAGCAGCCAATTTAAAGTCAAAGTTAGCACAGCATATTAGCAAGCTATAAGGAATTACAAGATATTATAGGAAGCCGCTTCAAAATGAAGCGGCTTTTTTTATGCCTAAAATTGACGGTTGCATTTCCTTGTTTCTTTGATTCTTCATAACTTGGGTTATTGTAAGTGAAAAATCATGTATAAAAAACCAAGTATTAAGGAATGGGCTGTTGAAGACCGTCCGCGTGAAAAGCTTTTGACTAAGGGTACCCGTTCGCTTTCCGAAGCTGAATTACTGGCGATTTTAATCGGTTCCGGCAATTCAAAAGAATCAGCTGTTGAGCTTTCGCGGCGCATTCTTCTGGCTGTGAATAATGACTTGTCGGTGTTGAGTAAAAAAGATGCCTCCTACCTGCTTAAGTTCAGGGGGATTGGTGAAGCAAAAGCGGTTAACATTATGGCCGCGTTAGAGCTGGGCCGCCGGCGAAAGGAGCACGGCACATCAGTCAAAACAGTGATTGCCAACAGCAATGATGCCGCCAATTATTTCCGTCCGCTTTTGGAAGATCTTCCACATGAAGAATTCTGGGTTTTGCTATTGAATCGGTCCAATACAGTGATCGATAAGTTCATGATCAGCCAGGGAGGGGTAACCGGAACGGTGATCGATGTGAAGCTGATTTTGAAGGTTGCTCTGGAAAGGCTGGCTTGTTCCCTTATCTTGTGCCATAATCATCCTTCCGGAAATATGATGGCTAGCGAGGCGGATAAAAAAGTGACCAAAAAAATTAGAGATGCTGCAGAATTAATGGAAATTAGTGTACTCGATCATGTAATTATCGCCCACGATCAGTATCTTAGCTTTGCTGACGAAGCTTTATTATAACATCAAATCATGCTAGTTGTATTTACCCAGGAAATAACCAGCCGTTTGCGGTACATCTTTCGGTTTCTATTCGAAGAGATTCTACGTGTTCCGGTAATCATCACCGATGATTTGCATGAATTCAACGCCAGCAATTTCCCCAAAATCAATTATTCGTTGCTTCCGTTGGATTGTCTGCTGAAAATGCATCCGCATCCGATCCTTTTTCAGCATGATATCAATTTCCAAAGCCTGGAGGCGGTTCCCTACGATGATGAAGTGTATTTTTTTGAATCTTCAGCCGATTCTTTTTTGCCGTTTGATCCCTTTGCGGCCAGCTTTTATTTGGTTAGCCGCTACGAAGAGTATCTGATGCGGGAGCTGGATCAACATAAACGCTATCCTTCCCATCACAGTATTTTGTATCGAAATCACTTGTTGCACAAGCCGGTCGTCAATCAATGGGCATATATGATTGCGGAGAAAGTTAGACGGCACTATGCTGATTTTGAGTTCCAGTCGCCCCGTTTTGAATTCCGATCAACCATTGATATTGACAATGCCTGGGCTTATAAAAATAAAAGCTGGCTGCGTACGGCAGGTGCTTTGGCTAAAGGGTTCCTTAACGGGAACAGACAACAAAATGAAGAACGTTTGCAAGTGCTTCGTGGCGAAAAGCAAGATCCTTACGAAACCTACGATTTTATCCGACAGCTTTATCATGGACGAAATGAATTGTTACATTTTTTCATTTTGCTGAGCAAAACCAGTAAATACGACCGAAATGTTTCGCCTGGTAATGAGCAGTTGCAGCAATTGATTCGAGGCTTAAGCGAAGACTATGAGTTTGGAATTCATCCTTCATACCGTTCAACCAGAAACAAAAGAGAACTCCGGCGAGAGATTAAAACACTGGAGGAGATCATCGACAAAAAAGTAAGATCGTCGCGGCAACATTTCCTGCGATTGGAGCTTCCAGTCACCTACCGTCGTTTGATTAAGGCTGGAATTCACCATGATTTTACGCTGGGATATGCTGATCAGGTTGGTTTCAGGGCTGGTACGTCCACTGCATTTTATTTCTATGATCTGAAAAAAGACGCTCCAACAAAACTGCGCATTCACCCGTTTCAATTTATGGATGTAACCTTAAAAAATCACCTGAAGCTTTCACCTGATGAAGCCTCGATTATCATTGGGAAAATTATGCGCGGAATTCGAGATTACGGCGGATCTTTTATAAGTTTATGGCATAATGAAAGTTTGTGCGATCAGGGCGAGTGGGATGGCTGGCGAAAGGTTTTCGAACAGATGACGAAACAAGCGATTAAATACAAGGATGAATCAGCAGAGCATTACCTACATCAAACATGAGGAACTCGATACGGACCGGTGGGACCAGTGTCTGGAGAACGCACCAAATGCCTTGGTGTATGCGCAATCGTGGTACCTCGATAAAATTTGTGATCGGTGGGATGCCTTGGTTCTTGGGAACTATCAGTATGTGATGCCGCTGACTTTTCGCAAGAGATTGGGCATTACCTATTTGTATCAGCCACTGTTTTGCCAGCAACTGGGTATTTTTCCCACACCCACAAAAGAAATCAGCCATCAGTTTTTGGATGAAGTGTGTTTGCGGTTTCCATTTGTCGAAATTAACCTGAACGCGATGCAGCTGCCGGTTGAAAGTGCCGGCATTTACGAAGAACGGTGCAACCACATGCTTTGGCTGAACGAAAGTTATGCGGTGCTGGCTGCGAATTATTCAACACACACCAGCCGTAAACTGAAAAAGGCAAAAAATCATAAACTGAGCCTGGTGAGAAGCATCTCGGCTGAAGAATATATTCGTTTCAAGAAGAACAACCTGTCGGTAAAGTTGTCTGAAAAAGAGATGACGACCCTGCGTAATATTTTGGCATTTTCGCTAACACGCAGTTTGGGGCAAATTTATGGTGTTTATTCTTCCGGAAACGAGCTTTGTGCTGCTGCATTTTTTATTCGCAACAAGCATCGGGTTACGTACCTCAATGCTGCAAGCACTGCGGAAGGAAAAAAGAATCAGGCGATGTATTTTCTGATAGATGGGTTCATTTGTGAGAATGCGGGCAAAGAATATTTGTTGGACTTTGAAGGATCAATGATCCCTGGAGTTGCCCGCCTATACGAGGGTTTTGGTGCAACTCCCGAGAAATATCACCGATTTCGCTACAATAACTTGCCGTGGTGGATTAAATGGTTAAAAAAATGAAGATCCTATCCCGATTGATATCGCTGGCCTCACGGTCATTTTCTATCGCTCAGCTCGTTGATGGTGAGGAGATGCCCGTCCTTTTGCCTTTTTATCATCTGGTTAGTGACCAGGAGCATCCTTTTCAGTACAATTATAGGGTGCTTTCTGCCAGTCGATTTCGCGAAGATCTGGACTTTTTGTTGGAGCATTTTGAACCGATTTCGCTGGAGGAGCTTCACTCCGGAATGAATTTAAAAAACAGCTTTCATCTGAGTTTTGATGATGGACTGCGGGAGTGTTTTGAGATAATTGCCCCGATTTTAAAAGAGAAAGGTGTGCCAGCAACTTTTTTTGTCAATCCGGCTTTTGTCGATAATCATGATCTTTTTCATCGCTATAAAGCGGCTGTGCTGAACCAGTTTTTTGCCAAAAAAGGCGTGATATCGGATTTGCAGAACACTTATGCCGATCTGATGTCGCTCGATCAAATGGCCGAAGATGTGGGCTTGAATTGGCAGGAATATTTGGAAAAGGAAAATCCGTACATGACCCTGGAGCAGTTGTTTCAACTGGAACGCGATGGTTTTTCCATTGGAGCTCACAGCTGGGATCACCCGGAGTTTTGGCTGTTGGATGAAGAACGTCAGTTGGATGAAATAAGGGAAAGCATGGAGTGGTTGGTGGCGAATTTTTCACCCAAAATTAAAGCCTTCGCTTTTCCGTTTACTGATTTTGGAGTATCGCGTTTCGTGTTCGATGCCATCAGGCGTGAGCGGCTATGCGATCTGACCTTTGGAACGGCTGGTGTAAAGCTCGAAAAAGAAAGCAGACATTACCAACGCCTGTCAATGGAAGCAGAGGGATATAAAAGTGCCCGAAGTTTGCTAAAAGCGGAATATTTGTCCTACCAACTCAAGCGGTTGGTTGATCAACATGTGGCAAAAAGAGAATAGAGCATGGAGTTGAAAAAAATTCGTTTACAGGATATGGAGGCTTTTTCGAGAAGCGAGCTTTTTCAATCGTCCGAAACCAAGCCGATCAACGTTGCCCGGATGCAATCTTATCTGAACAATCCACATGCATTGCCCGGTGATGTCGTGCTGTACCTTTTGCACGATGAGAATAAGCTGGTTGCTTTCCGGACCTTGTTTGCGGGCAGATTGATGAATCAATCGAAGCGGTTTGCCTGGCTGAGCGGCAATTGGGTTCATCCCGACTATCGCAGGCAAGGCTACTCCCAGCAATTGCTGAAAGAAGCTTTAAAAGACTGGGACGAGCGTCTCATGTTTACCAACTACGCACCGGCTTCGTTGCAGCTTTACCTCAAGACCCGGCAGTTTCAAACTGTGTACCTGGATCACGGCACCAGGTTTTATTTTTATTTCAGAAGCCGGAATGTGCTGGCCGGACGGCATCCGAAGTTGGCATTCCTGCTTCCGGTCCTTGATTTTTTTATTCAACTGGCGGCCGGATTTACCCACCTTTTGTTTCGCCCAATGCGGATCAGGCATTTCAGCATGAAGGAGTCGAATCTACCGGATGAGACCTGCCTGGCAATGGCTGAAGCGAAGAAGGACTCCTACCTTTTTGCCAGGGGAAGACAAGAGCTGGAGTGGATTTTCAAGTACCCTTGGCTGTCGGAAAGTGATGACCATTTTGCAAGTCAATACCCTTTTTCGTCTTCTGTCGGGCAGTTTAAGTATCGCTCAATCAAGATTTTTCACGAAAGTAAGCTGGTTGGTTTCATGGTCGTGCTGCTGCGTGATGGTCATATGAGAACCGTTCACCTTCAATTACCGCACGATAGGATGCGGATTGCAGCCCGTTTTTTGATTCGGGTAGCAGCAAAAAATAGGGTCGAAACACTAACTGTGCTCAACCCAAAGCTGGCTGAAGAAGTTCGGAAACGTCCAAATCCGTTTTTGTTTCGTAAAAAAATGGAGCATGGAATTTATTCGTCTTTCCCGGTTTCATCTGCCATGCGGAAAATTCAGGACGGCGAAGGCGATTTTATCTTTAGTTAACTGCCCGATTAAAAGAAAAAATCGCTATTTTCGCCAAAATTTTTTGACATGAAGCGAGCAAGCATAAGTCTTTACAAATGGGAGGATAATGGCGAGCGAGTTCCATCCGCCAGCTGGCGGACCGTTGAAAGTTAAAAATACTATGAGATGAACGTAATCAACCTGAGCGACTCCAATTCTATTTTCAATCAATATCTTGCAGAAATTCGTGATCATGAGATTCAACGGGACCCGTTGCGTTTTCGCAAAAACCTACAACGTTTTGGAGAAATCTTTGCCTATGAGATCAGTAAAACGTTGGAATATAAAATCAACGAGGTAAAAACACCGCTGGGAATCGCTAAGGTTCCTAAATTGCTACAGCAGCCAGTTTTGGCCACCATTTTGCGCGCCGGCTTGCCGCTTCAGCAAGGACTGCTGAATTATTTCGACCGGGCTGAAAATGCGTTCATTTCGGCTTATCGAAAATACGATGACCAAGGCGAATTTCATATCGAATTTGAATACCTGGCTTCGCCGGATTTAAATGAGAAGGTGGCAATCCTGTCTGATCCGATGCTGGCTTCCGGGGCTTCGATGGAAATAGGTTACAAGGCATTGCTTCAAAAAGGTAATCCGAGCCATGTGCATTTGGTGGCGATTATAGCCAGTAAAAAGGGGGTTGAGTACGTTCAGGAAGCGATTACTGCCAAAAATGTCACCCTATGGCTGGGAGCCGTTGATGACGAAATGACCGTCAAATCATACATCGTCCCCGGTTTGGGCGATGCCGGCGATTTGGCTTTTGGCCCCAAGGTTGATTCGCACTAAAAGAGATTAAATAAAAAAACAAAAAACCGGGAACTCCCGGTTTCTTTATGTGTTTTCGTTTTATTCCCAAGGGATGAATTACTCCGTCCGTTCCTGGAAACCACCTGCTTTTTTGACAAAAATGTAGATCGCCAAAATGCCCAGCAGCGTGTGTGCTGTCAGCGTGTACATGATATATTCCGGATGTCCGGCCGCTTCAAAACGCCCCATCAGGCCGGTATAAATTCCGCTTAAAGTAGCACCTACAAAAACCGATAGAAAGTTGGTTCCCATATACAGGCCCGCTTTCTCTTTGGGAGCAATCCACATGATGTATTCCTGGATTCGGGGCGAGGAAATCATTTCGCCAATGGCAAACAGGAAAACGCCGAGAAAAACCAGCCCGTTAATGCTTGTTACCGATAGTCCGAGTACCACAAAGCCCGATGCGGCAATCAGCAATCCAATCATAAACGATGGAATGGCTGCCCGTTTTTCAAAAATGCGCGAGATCAGTAGCTGGAAGACGATGATAATGTAACCGGTATGCGAAATGGCCTCGGCATTTAATCGCCAAACCCCTCCATCCTGGTTCGAAATGAACCGTGCAACACCGGTTCCCAGCACCATTCGCACCGATTCGTATAGCGCGGCCGTGTCCATGTATTCGTTGATGTAAACAGCCAGCACATTGAAGAATGCCCAGAATGGCAGCCAGAAGAATACACCCAGCAGCGTGAGAAAACTCAGAAACTTGATGTCGGAAAGCGCTTCGCCCATGTCCCTGAATTTTTGTTTCAGCGTAACTCCCTCCAACTCGCGGTCAGGCTCTTTGTAAAACAGCAGGGTGATGATGAACATCAGCCCCACGGTAGCCGCTGCCGTATAAAAAACGTAGTCCCACGACCAACCCCGCAGTTTGCCCATAATGATGGGGCCAAACGAGGCTCCCAGGTTGACCATTTGGTAGAAAATACCAAAACCCAGTGTTTTGTTGGTTGAGTCGGTTGTTGCCCGAACAGTGGACGAAATGAGTGGCTTAAACAAGCCGGCGGCAAAACCAATTGTGAGCATGGTGAGCGCAATGCCGCTGAAGGTTTGTGTGAGGATTAGAAGTAAAATGGCAGGTAAATATGCCAGGTACGAAATGAGCAGCATCTTTTTAAAGCCATACCGGTCGGCAAAAGTACCCGAAAACAGCGGCACCAGGTATGACAGCGCCAGGAAAATACTTTGCACAGTCCCCAGATCGCCCTTCGAAAAACCCAGTTCGGTCATGTAAATACCGAAACTCATGTAAATACCGTAATAGGCGAAGCGTTCCAGCACTTCAACGCTATTGGCCACCCAAAACACCGTTGGGAATTTAGTTCGTTTACCCATGTTGCAGTTTGTTTAGATTCTTATTCAGCTATGACTCGTATGGCGCAACAAGTTAGCAATTTTTTGATATTTCAGAATGTGAATTTTCTCATGTCGAAAACGCCATTTTTGTTTCGATTACACCGTTGAATGAACACTCTCCTATTTAATCGTTTTTGGGGCACCTCCAAGGTACCCCCTCCCACCTCAAACATGCAAGCGAGTGCCTAAAAGCTGATTAGAGTAGGAGCGAAGTCGATCATACTCCCCGTGAATGACAGTCGGTCGAATGGTGCATGGACTCACAGACGCTATTCCTTGTTGAGCTTGTTAACCGCCAGCTGATCGGGACAGTCGGCAAGCAGTTGCGCGATTGTTTTATGGAGAACCGGGTGAAGGAAGTGTGGAGCAATTTCGGCCAGTGGTTTCAGCACAAAGCGGCGTTCGGCGATTCGGGGGTGTGGAATTTCGAGCCGGGGATGTCGAATCACTTGCTCATCGTAAAAAAGTAGATCCAAGTCTATTAATCGCGAAGCGTACTGTTGCGCATGCCTAACCCGCCCCAATTGCTTTTCAATATGCTGGGTTTGCTCCAGAAGCTGCAACGGCTGTAAACGGGTTTCAACCACAACGGCTTGGTTCCAGAAGAGATCGTTCGATTCAAAACCCCAGGGTTCCGTTTCATAAACAGCCGACTGAGCTGTGATTGTCCCCGCGTTGGACGCAATCATTTCCAAAGCTTTGGTAAAAAGCTGCTGCTTATCACCTAAATTTCCCCCTAGCAGTAAATAGACTTGTGCCATGTCTTGTCGATTATTGATGAAATAATAAACCAGTCGGTGAACTTAATTGTAACGAATTGCTTAATTTCGTACCTATTCCTGACAAAGACAAAGTTATAAACCACAACAGATAAATTATCACCATGAAGAGTTTTTTGAAGTACACTCTGGCAACCATTGTAGGCGTTATGATTGCTGGCTTTTTGATGATGTTCTTATCCATCGGAATCCTGTCGTCCCTGGTTTCGATGGGCGAGCAACCCGTTACCGTCAAAGATAAAACCGTTTTAATGCTTCGTCTCGAAGATGAAATTATTGAGCGTGCCAATAAGAATCCATTTAATGACCTGGACATTCCGGGAATCTCGGGAACCCGACAAACTGGTCTGGATGAGATTCTGGCCTGTATTGAAAAAGCGAAGACAGACGATCACATTGAAGGAATCTACCTGAATCCGTCGATGATTAATGCCGGGCTGGCTAGCGTAGAGGAAATTCGTAATGCTTTGATCGACTTCAGGGAAAGTGGCAAATTTATTTATGCCTACGGCGAAGCACTCTCGCAAAAGGCGTACTATTTGGTTTCGGTGGCCGACCAAGTGGTTTTGAATCCCAAAGGAATGCTCGAACTGAAGGGATTGAGTTCGCAACACTTGTTTTTCAAAAATGCGTTGGAAAAAATTGGTGTGGAAATGCAGGTTATCCGACATGGAAAATTTAAGGCAGCGGTTGAACAATACCTGTTGGAAGAGATGAGCCCTGAAAACCGGCTTCAAACTGAGAAATACACCAGCAGCCTTTGGGGACAGATGTTAGCAGACATCTCAGCATCAAGAAATATTTCAGTAGAGAAACTAAACAGCCTGGCCGATGGGGTGACCACTTTTCGTACGGCCGATTACTTGTTAAGTGAAGGTTTGGTTGATACCTTGAAGTACAAGGATCAGGTAATTGACGATTTGAAAGCATTGACAGGAACCCGCGAGAGCAAAGATGTTCAGGTAGTGGAAGTAAAAAAGTACGCCAAAGTACCTGCTCCTAGCGATGGCAAAGGCCTGGCAAGAGATAAAATAGCTGTGATTTATGCCAGCGGTGGCATCGATATGCCTGCTGGTGGCGTTGACGATATTGATTCGGAGAAATTGTCGCGCGCCATTCGCGAAGCCCGCCGCGACAGTTCGGTTAAGGCCATCGTACTGCGTATCAACTCGCCGGGAGGAAGCGCTTACGGTTCTGAAGTTATTTGGCGCGAAGTAAAATTGGCATCCGAAGCTAAACCAGTCATTGCTTCGATGGGCGATGTGGCAGCTTCAGGTGGTTATTACATTGCCGCCGCTGCCGATACGATTCTGGCCGACCGTACCACCATTACCGGTTCCATCGGCATTTTTGGTGTTATCCCAAATGTGGGCGAGCTCATGTCCGACAAATTAGGCATTACCCAGGATGTGGTCAACACCAACGAGCACTCAGATATCTTGTCACTCACCCGTCCGCTCACCAGTTTTGAAGAGGGATTGATGCAAAACTTCATAGAAGAAGGCTACGGTACGTTTACCAGTCGCGTGGCCGAAGGACGAAACATGACTCAGCAGGCTGTGGATGAGGTAGGACAAGGCCGGGTTTGGGCTGCCGAAAGCGCCATCGAAATAGGCTTAGTAGATCAGTATGGAGGAATCAGCGATGCCATCGCTTTGGCGAAAGAAATGGCCGGATTGGATCGTTACCGGATCAAGGCGCTGCCCGAAATTAAGGATCCGTTTGAAGAATGGCTGAAAGAATTGTCGGGAACAGCACGAATGTGGGTGTTGAAGCAAGAGCTGGGAGACGCATTCCCGGTTTATCAGCAATTGAAACAAATCAAGCAAACACGCGGTGTCTTGGCGCGTATGCCGTTTGATATTCGCCTGGACTAACTTTTTGAAATTTGTTTGATCGAGATAAATCAGAAGCTGACCTTTTCGTCAGCTTCTTTTTTTATGCGTGAATTTTAATAACTTCGTAAGACAAAAATCACCCATGCTAAAAATTATATTATACCCGCTTTCATGGATTTATGGGTTCGTTGTTTATATTCGAAACAGCCTGTACGATTACAAGTTTCTGAAATCAACAGAATTCGAAATCCCGGTAATTTCCATTGGAAACATTACGGTGGGCGGAACTGGAAAAACCCCGCATACGGAATACTTGGTTGAGCTGCTCAAAAAACATGTTCAGGTGGCCACCCTGAGTCGCGGATACAAGCGTAAAACGAAAGGTTTTCGTTTGGTTGAAACTACTTCTAAAGCCCGTGAGGTGGGCGACGAACCCCTCCAGATTAAGAAGAAATTTCCGGAAGTGACGGTCGCTGTAGACGAAAAACGGGTGCGTGGCATCAACCAACTGCTAAAGGATGAAACCAATTCGCCCGATGCCGTTTTGCTTGACGATGCATTTCAGCACCGCAAAGTAAGCCCCGGAATCAATATTTTGCTGATTGATTACAATCGGCCCATCGACAAGGACGAACTGCTGCCCGTTGGACGACTGCGCGAGCGTAAATACCAGCGACGGCGCGCCAACGTCATCATCTATACCAAGTGCCCGGATGAAATTACGCCCATTACCCGGCGGATTATCATGAAAGATGTGAACCTGCGGCCTTACCAGTCGTTGTACTTTACCACCATGGTCTATGGCAACCCGCTTCCGGTTTTTGATGAGCCTGCAGTCGAAGTGAATGAGATCCGGCAGTCAGTCATTCTGCTCTCGGGAATTGCCAACCCGGCACTGTGGCAAAGCTATATGGCTGGCCGATATGCTGTGATTGACGAGCTTATTTTTGGCGATCATCACCATTTTACAGCAAAGGATTTGAAAACGATCGAGGCCCGCTTTATCCGGTACCAAGAGCTAAATCCGGTGATTGTTACCACCGAAAAAGATGCGATGCGGCTCCGTGATGAAGAAAGTATTCCGGGGTTTATCCGGTCGCGTATGTATTATATTCCGTTGAAGATTAAGTTTCTCGATCACGAAGGGAAAAGTTTTGACAAAACAATAGTAGGCTATGTTAAAGACAATAGAAGTAACCGCAAGTTACATAAGCGAACGAATAAAAGGAAAGGTTGAAGTCGGCATTATTTTAGGGTCTGGACTGGGGGGCTTGGTGAACGAAATTGCCATCGAAAAAACCATTCCCTATAAAAACATCCCTAACTTTCCGGTGTCAACCGTCGACGGGCACAACGGAACCCTGATTTATGGAACCCTTGGCGGGAAAAAGATTCTGGCGATGCAGGGACGTTTCCATTATTACGAAGGCTATTCTATGAAAGAGGTAACCTTCCCTGTTAGGGTGATGAAAAGAATGGGAATCAGCCAGCTGATTGTTTCCAATGCGACCGGGGGATTAAACCCTGATTACAAGGTCGGTGATTTGATGATTATCAGCGACCACATCAACATGTTCCCCGAGCACCCGCTGCATGGCAAAAACATCGATGAGCTGGGGCCCCGATTCCCGGATATGAGTCAGGTTTACTGCAAGCAATTGCGTGATCAGGCGAAATTCATTGCCCTTAAAAACAAGATTGATGTCAAGGAAGGTGTTTATGTTGGCGTACAGGGGCCAACGTTCGAAACCCCTGCCGAATATAAGATGTTTCGGATTTTGGGCGGCGATGTGGTTGGCATGTCTACTGTTCCTGAGGTGATTGTGGCCCGGCATATGGGGATGAAAGTCTTTGGGATCTCCATTGTTACCGACAGCGGCGTGCCGGGCGAGATCGTGGAAATATCGCACGAGGAGGTGCAGGAAGTTGCCATGCGCTCTGAGCCCTCAATGACAATCATTCTGAAAGAGCTGATTAAAAGAATCGGATAAGAAAGGAACGGCATGATTTTAAAACTTCCAGAATTCCAGGATATCCAAGAGGCGCATGAGCTGATCAAAGGACAGGTTCATCGCACACCGGTGATGACTTCGCAATCGATCAACGAGATCACCGGGGGAAAGCTGTTTTTTAAGTGTGAAAATTTTCAGAAAGTTGGTGCTTTTAAATTTCGCGGAGCATCCAATGCGGTACTGTCGTTAGGCAAAAACCAATTGCTTAGGGGTGTTTGCACCCATTCGTCCGGGAATCACGCCGCCGCGCTGGCCCTTGCTGCCCGCATGCGCGGGATTCCGGCTTACATTGTGATGCCAGACAATGCTCCTGCGATTAAAAAGAAGGCAGTTGAATCTTACGGCGGACGGATTACCTATTGCCAGCCCACGCTGGAAAGCCGCGAGCAAACCTTGCTCGAGATTGCCGACAAAACCGGCGCAAAGGAAATTCATCCGTATAATAATTTTCAGGTGATTTGCGGGCAGGGCACGGCCGCCAAAGAATTGATTGAAGATTCCGGAAATTTCGATATCATCCTCTGTCCTATCGGCGGCGGAGGCCTGCTTAGCGGAACCGCCATCAGCGCACGGGCGCTTAACCCGAACGGCTTGGTGATCGCTGCAGAGCCGGAAGGTGCCGACGATGCGTACCGCTCGTTTCATGCCAAAATGCTGGTCCCTTCGATTAATCCGAAAACCATTGCTGATGGGCTGCTCACGTCTGTTGGCGAGTTGAACTTTCGAATTATTCAACGTAAAACCGATGAGATTGTAACGGTCTCTGATCGGGCGATCATCCGGGCTATGCG
>NZ_CAXBDD010000010.1:0-82597 GCF_963974515.1 uncultured Sunxiuqinia sp.
GAAGTTGTCTTTGATACAATCAATTTTCAAGTCTGACGGCTAGCTGTTGAGCATGTGTTGAATTTTTATTAGGTTTTCGTCAATGCTGTGGTTGAGCTTAACAGCGTCAGCAAATGGCACGTGTACCACTTGGTCATGTCTCAATCCAATCATGATGTTTAGCTGGTTGTCTATCAGTGCTTCCACGGCGGCAACACCCATTTTGGACGCTGCGATCCGGTCTTTGGCTGTCGGACTGCCTCCTCGTTGCATGTGTCCAAGGATGGAGACCCGGATATCCAGATCAGGATTTTCCTTTTCTGCTTTGGCGGCTATTTTTAGGGCACCACCCATTTCGTCACCTTCAGCAATAATAACAATTCCGCTGGTTTTTCTTCGTTTGTATCCTTTGCTGATAAATCGGTCAAACACCTTTTGGTCGTCGGTCGATTCTGGAATCAGGATTACCTCTGCACCCACGGCAATACCGCTGTTGAGAGCCAAGAGCCCGGCTTCACGGCCCATGACCTCGATAAAAAAGATCCGGCCATGAGAGACAGCTGTATCCTTGATTTTATCGACTGCCTGCACGACCGTGTTGAGTGCCGAATCGTACCCAATGGTGTACTCGGTTCCGAAAATGTCATTGTCGATCGTGCCGGGAATACCGACGAAAGGGATATCATATTCTTCGGAGAACACCAAAGCACCGGTAAATGATCCGTCACCACCAATGACCACCACCGCATCAACTCCTTCTTTTACCAAATTTTGCCAAGCTTTCTTTCGGCCAGTTTTGGTCATGAATTCTTTGCTGCGGGCTGTTTTCAGCATCGTGCCTCCGGTGTGCAGGATACCGCTGACATCGCGCCAGCTTAAATCTCGAAATTTACCTTGGATCATACCTTGGTAACCACTTTGGATGCCGACTACTTTCAAGTCTTTTGCAATGGCGGCCCTTGTTACCGCGCGAATAGCTGCGTTCATTCCCGGTGCATCACCTCCTGAAGTTAAAACGCCGATTTTCTTCAACTGGCTTGACTTTCCTGTTTGTTGAATTGTGGACGGGTTATTTGGCATGGTATTTCCTTTTGAATCGCTTTGCCGCAAATTAAGAATTGAACGTCCGAAAATCAATTTATTGGCGGCTTTTTTTGATTTTTATTCTAATGCAAGTTTTATTTTGACATGGAAGGAAACGAGAGCACGCCCTGGAAAGCGATGTGTGTGGCCGTTGGAGTTGGTTTTCAAAGGTTTATGCTTCATTGAAATTGCCGGTGATTTAGTACGCTCTAATTTGTTCGGCAACGTTTTCCATTAGCCATTTGGGTGTGGAAGTAGCCCCGCAAATACCGGCCGATTCTTTTCCTTCAAACCATTCCTGGTTCAGTTCTTCGGCCGACGAAATGAAGTAGCTGTTGGGGTTTTCCTTTTTGCAAACGTCAAACAGGAATTTAGCATTGGAGCTTTTTTTTCCGCCGACAAAAATCAGGATGTCATGCTGTGTGGCAAATTCTTTCATACGTGGAACCCGATTGGCTACTTGCCGACAAATCGTGTCTTTTACCACCAGTTTCCCGGTTGATTTTTGCCCGATCTTTCCGGCTAAATCATGAAATTGATCCAATGATTTGGTGGTTTGCGAAAACAGGTAAGCCGGCTTGTTCGGGTTGATTTTCTGCAAGTCGTCTTCATCTTCAACAATAATGGACTGGTTGTTGGTTTGTCCGTTTAGCCCGGTCACTTCGGCATGCCCTTTTTTACCGAAAATGATGATTTGTCCATCTTTTTGCTCCATTTCCCTGAAAGCCTTTTTAACCCGCTGCTGCAGTTTGAGCACCACCGGGCAAGTGGCGTCAACCAACTCAATATTGTTTGCTCTGGCGTATTCGTATGTTTCCGGAGGTTCGCCATGTGCCCGCAACAATACTTGGCAATTTTTTAAGGTGAAGAAAGTTTCGCGGTCAATGGTGACTAAGCCGATGGCTTCGAGTCGTTTGACCTCCATGCCATTGTGTACGATATCTCCCAGACAGTAGAGTTTCCCTCCCTGGTCAAGTGTTTCTTCCGCTTTCTTAATGGCATTCACCACCCCAAAACAAAAGCCTGATTTATGATCGATCTCTACTTTCACAGTCTTTGTCAGTTTCGAAATTCGAGTTTTCAGTTTCGGATTCCAAGGTCCATATTTCAAGTTGTCTAATCTCTGGCGACCAATGTGACACCTAATGACAACGGAATGATTTAAAATGCCTAATTCCCAATGACCAATCCCCAGTCACGACTAATCAACGTCCATTCGCTCCTGTGCTTTAGCCAGTGTCCATTCCAACTGCTCCTCCCGGTTCAGGTAGCTGTTGTCCAGAATCAACGCGTCGTCGGCCTGTTTTAAAGGGCTTTCTTTCCGTCCCGAATCAATACGGTCGCGGTCTTCCACGTTTTTCAGAATCTCCTCGAAGCTCATTGTTTGACCCTTGGCAGTCAGCTCATCGTAACGCCGTTGGGCACGTACTTCGGGACTGGCGGTCATGAATATTTTAAGTTCGGCATCAGGAAAAACCACCGTGCCAATATCGCGGCCATCCATGACAATGCCTTTGTTTTTACCCATTTCCTGTTGTTGTTTGACCATGGCTCTACGTACTTCGCGAATGGTTGCTACCGGACTAACATGGCTGGCAACAGGCAACTGCCGGATTTCCTCCTCTACATTTTCGCCATTCAAATAGGTTTCGTTTTCCCGGGTGGTTTCATTTAGCCTGAATTCAATGTTGATTTCATCCAGACGGTCAATGAGTGCTTGTTCATCCACACGACCGTTTCCGGCCAGTTGATGACGCAAGGCAAAGAGCGTTACGGCCCGGTACATGGCACCGCTATCCAGATAAATGTAGCCGAGCAGTTTGGCTAATTGTTTGGCAACCGTGCTTTTGCCGCAGGAAGAATGACCGTCAATGGCAATGACAATCTTTTTGTTATCCGTATGTTGATTCATGATCGCAAAGATATTGTTTTTCGACAGAACAGCAGATTTAATGAAAGCTTTCGTTTAAGTTGATGGCTACTGATATGTGGTTGCTGCTTGCAGCCAAATGGTAGCGGGCCGATCCGTAGTTGAAATGAAAACGGTTGACCTTGAATCCAAATCCCCATGAAAAGCCTACGGTTGAAGCTTTATCATCAAACATGAGTTCTTGCCGACGTTGGTAATTATAGCCGGCCCGGATGGAAAAATTTTCAGAAGGAAGCAGCTCTACTCCCAGTAAGAGGTGACGCATGAACATCTTTCCAAACCCATCTTTCTCTATTCGTGTTTCAAAAGCCGAGCTGACCTCTTGCGGCTGAGTCAGCTTCCATTGTTGCATGTGTTGAAGCGTGGCTGATAAACGGAGTGGGGCATGTTCCAGTCGTTTCGAAAAGCCCAGTTGCAGGTCAAACGGGATGGACTCGCGTTCGGCTCCATCATAATAGGCGGTGATTTGTGTGCCCATGTTTTTGAAAACCAAGGCCACATTAGTCAGGTGATCCAGGCTGGCGTAGCTTACCCCGGCATCCAAGGCTATTCCCAGCGATTGATAAGCTTCAAAAGATGAGAGAATGGGTTTCAGTGTCGCTCCGACGCGAAATCGTTTCAGCTTTTTCGACCACAAAATGTTTAGTGCGTATTCGGCGGCTTTGAAAGTTCCGCCTCGTTCGCCAAACTCATCGGCATAAATAAATTTGCCGTAATTGATGTAGTGCATGCCCAGGGCGAAAGTCCCCAACGCTTCGTAGTCTTTGGCAAACGAAGCATAGCCAAATTGAATATCGTCGAAGTAATTGACGTAGTTGACCAGCAGCTTGTTGTCCATGCTGGCATGCAGCAGAGACGGGTTGTTGTAGGCAACATTCAAATCGGTTGAATCGTTGATGGCCACTTGGTTGCCGCCGAGCGCCGCCATTCGGGCTGAGTTCGGCAGGTTCAGAAATTCGTAAGTGGACTCACCTCCAATCTGGGCGCTAAGCCGGACTGTAGCAAAAACAAATACAAGTAACAGGAGTCGTTTGGTTACCATCAGCCGATACCGGTTTATTTGATCAGAGACCAAAGATATTTTTTTATTTTGATCAAGAGATGAATTTGGCGGATTTTCACAGGTATCGATGTCGAACATTTGAAGCCGGGCTACCAATCTTTCTTTGTCAGTTCGTCGGTGATGGCATAAACAACGGGGCACACTTCGCAGTTCTTGTGCGTCAGATTCAGAATTTGATAAAAGCGTTTCCTGTCGGTGTGAGGGTATTCGCGGCACGCTCGCGGCCGGTTTTCATATACACAGCAGTAATTGTCGCCCATCAGGAAAGGGCAGGGGGTTTGTTGAAAAACGTAATCTTGATCTTCATCCACATACAGGTACTGGCTGATGAAATCGACCGTCTTTATTTTCTGGCTTTTGGCCAGTCGTTCAGCATCCTTGTCAGTTACAATCGGGCTAATCCCGGAGCAGCAATTGGCGCAGTCAAGACAATCAAACTGATCGAAGGCTTCGTCGTGCAGTGCATGAACAATCGCGTCAAGGTTCTTGGGCTTTTTCTTTCTCAGTTTCTGAAACAAGACCGAGAATTCCTGCTTTCGGTTGGCAGTCATTTGCCTGAGTTCTTCAGGTTTGTAATAGCGGATAGCTTCCATCTGTGCGTTTTTTGCGTTTCAACTGGGCCAAAAACAGGCCGGTAATCACCACGGTAATTCCCAGCATTTTCTGAACTGTAATTTCGTCACCCAAAATAAAAAAGGAAAAGAAAGCGACAAACACGGGAATCAGGTTGATAAACATGTTCGACTTGTTGATGCCAATGTGACGAATGCTGTAGGTGAAAAAGATAAATCCGAGAATGGAGGCAAAGACTGCCAGTTTCACAATGGCGGAAAAAGCCACAGGTGAAAAGGGAGTCGCCAAAGCGTTTTTGGCCTCGAATATGCCCCAAAAAGGCAAAAACATGATAGCACCGATCAGGTTTTGGTAGCTGATGATGGTGTATCCGTTGTAGGTGGCTACCATCTTCTTTAGAATCACCGCATAGCCAATGGTGGAGAGCACGGCAATAAATTCAAGTCCAATACCGAGAGGCGAAGCGGTGAGGCCGGTTGACAGGTCGAATACCACCAGGCTTACGCCGGCAAATGAAATGACCAGCCCGGCCAAATTGGCTCCGCTTAGTTTTTCCTTAAAAAAATACCAGGCCGCGAATGGAGTGAATAGCGGAATGGTGGCAACTATGACCGCCGCAACGGTGGACGACACATACTTTAAACCAAAACTTTCGCCCATGAAATAGAGGAACGGTTCGAAAAACGACAACAGCACCATCCAGCCTATGTCGCTTTTTTTTACGGTTTGCAGTTTTCCAATCGCTTTAGCAACCATAAACATAATGGCCGCAGCCAATGTCAGCCGGATGAGCACAACGGTCATGGGCTCGTAGGCTTCGTAGGCCACCTTGAACCAGACGAACGAAAAGCTCCAAAAAAACATGGAGAGCAGTGCCGCTCCATAATATTGCAACCTTTTATTTTTCATGAAATCCCTGATAATTGAGCGGCAAAAATAGAGATTAGTTTGCGAATCTGAAACAGTTTTTAGCGGGTTGCAAGCTTTCGGTTTGTCAGCATGGCAACCAGCAGGAAAACGGCCAGCGAACTGGAAATTCCAAAAATAATCGGATCCAATCCAAAAGGCAGTTCCGGGTTCAGAATGATCAGGCTGAGAGACATTCCTCCGCCGGCAATCATCGACCAAAAAGCTGCTGCCGGATTGTTGTGTGTTTTGATTAGCGCAGCAATGACCGGAACAAACAGTCCGGAAACCATGAAGGTGTAGGAATGAAGCATTAATTCCAGCACGTTGGGCATTTTTAGTGCAATGAGCAAGGCCGCAGCTCCCATCAAAAAAGTTAGAATCTGCGAAAAACGCAAGCTTGAACGGTGGTTGTGTCCACGAAAAATATCGGTCAGCACATTGCCCGACGCAGCCATAAGGCAGCTGTCGGCTGTTGACATGATGGCTGAAAAGTAGGCAGACAGCACGATCCCTGTAAGGCCAACTGGAAGGACGGTTTTTAGCAACAAGGGCAAGCCCATTTCGGAGTCGATGGCGCTTCCTGCCGGAAATCCCGCTCCGGCCAGCATGCCATTGTCAAAAGCTACTTTTGAGAGCAGGCCGAGAATAACGCCGGTGAAAGCCATAATGGGATATTCAAACAAGCCGGCAATAAACCAGGCGCGTTGGGCCGATTTGGGCGTTTTTGAAGCATAAATACGTTGGTAAAGGGTCATGCCGATAAACCAAATGGGAATGACAATGGCCATCCAGTTAAGGAATTGCTGCCAACTGATGTTGGTCAGGCTCAGAAACGAAGCCGGCAAGGTTGCCCGAATGGTTTCGTAACCGCCCACTGCGTAGTAGGACAGAGGCAGCGCTACAAAAATTAATCCTACCATCAGGATAATCCACTGAATGGTGTCGGTATAAATCACTGCTTTCAACCCGCCAATTACAGTATAAACGACGGCAATAACACCCATAACCAGCAAGGCTGTCGTGAAGTCAAGCGCCGGGAATGTGGCTGATGCCAGTTTGGCTCCGGCCAGAATTTGCGAACTGGTAAATCCCAGGTAGCCAACGGCTGAAATGATTCCGGCAATGAGTGCTACCTGTTTGCTGTAGCTGTTTTCGAGAAACTGAGGAAACGACAGTAGGTTTTGACGCTGCGAAAGCCGGTGAACCTTGGGAACCAGAACAACGGCCGTTAACCAGGCGCCAATTAGTCCGGAGAACAAAAGCCAGCTGCCAGATAATCCCATGACAAAGCCCAGTCCGCCCAGCCCGATGGAGAAGCCTCCGCCAACATCGGTCGCCACCACCGATAAGCCAATGTGTAAACTGCTCATTTTACGTCCACCAACAAAGTAGTCATCTGTAGTTTTGTTGCGACGTAGAAAAAAGTAGCCTACGCCCAACATGAAGATGAGGTAGACCGTAAAAATGGTCAGATCAATCCAATGCATTATTTAAGGTCTACGTTGATGGTATAATACGGTGCTTTTTCCGTGTTGCTTACCCATTCCTTGTCCAGAAGCGAATTCAGATATTCATGTCCGCGCTGGTAGCTCAGCTTTAACTTCATCAGGATGTCACCCATCATGAATTTTTCGTTTTCACTCAGCAGTTTAATAATTTCTCGCTCGGTGTTGTCTTCAATTTTTTCCAATTCAATTTTTTCTCTCATTATTATCTTTGTTTATATGGGGTTGCTGTTACTGGGATTTCCTGTCCCTCGTCTGCCAGCTTGAACCGCTCGCAGTTTTTCCATCCTTTGTATCCCCGGTTGCAAAAAACATTTTTGATCAGAAAAGAGGAAACCTTTTCGATCTTTAAATCTTCCTGATATACCGGGCAATCTTTGGCATAAGGACATAATTTTCCCAAATGTCGTTGACTAATCATTATTCAATGGTTTTGTAATACACGTTCATGCTTTCAATTTGACCGGAAATGTTGGTGTTGTTTTTCAACAAACCCGAAAAACGGTACCCATGATTGATAAACGTTTTATTCATTCCCGGCGAATTTAATCGGGCAATGGTGTATAAGGTTTTATACTGCTGTTCTTTTAATTTTTCTTCCATCATTTCAAGAAGGAAGTAGGCCAGCTTGTGTCCGCGATAGTCGGGCAACACAGCAAAGTCAGTCATTTCAGCGTTTTTGTTTTCAGCGTCAACTTCGGCCGACGAAACGCCGATCAGCTTGCCTTGGTCCCAGACTCCAAAGTAAATGACTGAGCCATCCAGCATGGTTTCTTTGAGGTATTCGGGATTGGTAACCGGAAATGGGTAGGTGGCAAAAACCTGTCCGAATATTTTTGCCATCTCTGCGGCATGTTCTGGTCTGGCTACGCCTAGTTCGAAACGATCGTTAAGTGTAGTGCCGTTGTTGTTGGGCGCTTCATTCAATAAACCGGTAAGTGTAGAAAGGGCCTCGTTTGGGCTTGTTCTTCGTTCGTCGCTTAAGAATTTCGACATGAAAAACACATCATCATGCCCGTTGTAAAAAGAAGGGATAAATGCTTCCTGCGTAAATCCATCCTGCAAAAATACGGGTTGGGCAGCAGCCGGAATTTTGGCGATGATTTTGGTATATCCTTTCGCCTTGGCCAGTTCGTTCAACTGCCGGGTTATGTTCGCTCGGTCACCCGGGTCGTATTTTAGCAGAAAAATCCGGTTGTTGAATTTTCCGTGGTGAACGACAGAATGTCCTATTTTTTCAATTAAATCCATACTATTCCTCTCTTCTGTTATAACGTTCATTATTTTCAGGAATTAACGAAATGGAGTCATTCGAATCGGCCAGGAGCCGTTCAATTCCGAGTGCTTCTATTTCTTCGCTTCCTTCGAGTTTCAGGTCGAGGTTGCAGTTTTCGCAATCCCGATCGCAAAAAATATTTTCGTAATGATCAGGTTCTTTATAGGTTGTGATGACACCTTCGTAGTTTCGTAGCACCACTTTGTGGGTCGACCACGAAATGATGTAGTTGGGCATCACCGGAATTTTTCCGCCACCACCAGGGGCATCAATCACATAGGTTGGCCGTGCAAAACCACTGGTGTGTCCGATCAGGCTTTCCATAATTTCGATTCCCTTGCCAATGGGCGTACGGAAATGCGAAAGTCCTTCTGACAAGTCGCACTGGTACAGGTAGTATGGTCGCACCCGGTTTTGCACAAGTTTGTGTACCAGGTTTTTCATGATTCGAGGGCAGTCGTTTACATTGGCCAGCAGCACACTTTGGTTGCCTAAAGGGAAGCCCCCGTCCGCCAGTTTTGCAAGGGCCTCTTTGGCCGATGAGGTGATTTCTCGTGGATGATTAAAATGTGTGTTGATCCAAAGGGGTTGGTATTTTTTCAGAATTTTAATCAAATCGTCTGTAATTCGGTAGGGAAGAACCACCGGCATCCTCGTTCCTATGCGAACAACTTCAACATGAGGAATGGCGGTCAGTTCACTCAGCAGCCAGTCAATTTTGCTGTCGGGCAGCATGAACGGATCGCCTCCCGAAAGTAGTACGTCGCGTACTTGTGGCGTTCTTTTAATGTAGTCGATGCCCTTTTGGAGTTGCTCCCTGGAGGGAACAAAATCGATGTCGCCAACTTTTCGTTTGCGGGTACAATGGCGACAATACATTGCGCAGACGTTGCTTACATGAAACAAAACCCGGTCCGGGTATCGGTGGGTAATCCCTTCCTCTGGGCTGTCACTGTCTTCCGAAAGCGGATCGGCCAAGTCAGTATCTAAAACATTTAGTTCATGAATATTGGCAAATGACTGCTTAAACACCGGGTCATGCTCATAATTTTTTTTCGAAATTAAGGAGGCATAATAAGGAGTAATGGACAAAGGGAATTTATCCGTGGTCTTTTTTAGTTGTTCTTTTTCCTCCGTACTAAAGCTAATTCCAGTCAGCATTTCAAATTGTTCCACGGTGCTAATTGAATTTTTTAGTTGCCACTTCCAGTCACTCCAGTTCGACAGAGTTGACGTTTTATTGATTTTTGTTGCGATCGCTTGTTGAGCGCCATTAAAAATTCCCATAGTCGATGTATTGGTTTCTATAGGAACAAAAATACGCTTTTAACCATCAATAGCCAAATTCAGCGCGAATGCAAGCATGGGTGTTGATCTAAACTTAACAGAGAAAGAAGTTGAAAATAAGCCTTTTATTACGGCTATCAAGAATCAAAAAAAAAGAATGAATTGAATTGTGGACCTGCGAACTTTTCGAATTGGGTTGGTGTGGATAGATTAGGACTAGCTGTCGAGCATTTTGTTTTCTTCAATGGGTTCATCGCTGGTAAGCATGGGCGAAGCTTCCAGTTGTCCAATGTCAAGCAGGTTGACCAGGGTTTGGAGGCTTTCCTGTATTTGTTGAAGTTTCACATTCGGCAACGATTGCAGCTTTTCCGTTAGTTGGTCGTGGAGGAGCGGTGGAATCCCGTTCAGTAATTCGGATCCTTTCGATGTTAATGCGATATTGACCACGCGCTTGTCGCCTTGCTTCGGAAGCCGGGCCAGAAATCCCTTGATTTCAAGTCGGTCAATGATTCCACTCGTGGTGCTGGAGTTCAGATTTAGAAAGCGGCGAATTTCGCCTTGAGTTGACTGAAAGTTTTTCGATGCATGCAGGTAGCTCAAGCACAGGATTTGAGGAATGCTGACGCCGTATTCCTTTTGAATTTTCTTGGACTCTAAGTTGATTGATCGGACAATTTTCCGAATGGTAATTAGTATTTCAGTCGTATCCATGTCATTTTGTTTCCGTACGACAAAAATAGTTGAGTTTTTGAATATTCCAAAAGCACAATTCGAAGCATTTTTGCTGTCAGAAGCCTATTAGGTTACAGTGCGAAAAAAATGATTTTCCGAACCGTTAGAAAAAGGAGACTTCACCGGATTCAACATCATACATACCTCCCACGATCATCATCTTTCCTGCTTTTTCTAAATCGGAGAGGATCGGGCTTTTTAGGCGTATCTGGTTGATTGTGAGCTGAACATTTATTTTGCTGACGTGATTAACAAACGCAAAGTTTTGGCCATTTCTTTCAGCAGTTGTCGCTGTTTCGCTTTCAATGGCCGGATTAATTTTGCTGAGTAGCCCGGTGATATGCCCCAATTTTACCTGGTTGCAAGCACTGATAACCGCACCGCATCTGGTGTGTCCCAACACAACAATGATTTTTGAATTGGCCACACCGCAGGCATATTCCATGCTTGCCAGGATGTCGTTGTTGAGAATATTGCCAGCAATTCGAATGCTGAAAATGTCACCCAGTCCCTGGTCGAAAATTAATTCGGCCGAGGTTCTCGAATCGATACAACTTAAAATGGTGGCAAAGGGAAACTGCCCTTCCGAGGTTTGATTGACCTGCATAAGCAGGTTTCTGTTCACTTTCAGGTTATTTAAAAACCTGAGGTTACCTTCTTTTAAAAACTCCAGCGCTTGCTGCGGAGTAATTTTGTCCTGCGTTTCTTTGGTATGTGCCCACATTATGCTGTTGGTTGATATTTGTATGCTGCTTTTTTAATCCGGTCCATGATGGCGACGCCCAAACCTGATTCAGTAACAGGTTCAATAAATATTTGTTTAACCGTTGCATCGTCTTCCATCGTATGAAGCGCTGAAAATAAGTTTGCTGCGATTTCCAGTTGGTTATGAGTTTTTGACGTATAAATGATCTTATGGCTGTTTGTGAGCAGGTCTTTTTGTCCGTGCAAGATAAGTCCTGATGCATCCGGAAGCCGCACATTTGTCTGATTGTATATGTATAAAGGTTTGTTTGGCGAGTAATGGCTTTTTAGCAGGCCGGGAGCGACCAGTTTTTCCGGCTTTGTGGTGTTGAAAACAAACCGGCCGGGCAAGGCTTTTTCGATATCGTTCAGGCTAATTTTTCCCGGACGAAGCAAGGTGCAAACGTTTCCTTCAACCGAGATGATGGTTGACTCAATACCTACAGTGGTCATTCCTCCATCCAGAATGTAATCTACGTCGGGTAACTGTTTTCTGACATGCTCAGCGCTTACCGGGCTTAAGTGTCCGAATTTATTTGCACTGGGTGCGGCAATCGGGCATTTAGCCATCCTGATTAGCTTCAATGCAATTTGATGATCCGGCATCCGAATCCCCACGGTTGGTAATCCCGAAGTGACAATGTCGGGAACGAGTTTGCTTTTGGGCAGAACAAGGGTCAGTGGGCCGGGCCAGAACTTCTTAGCCAACTGCATGGCCGCATCAGAGGGATTTTCGGTCAGCATTTTTAGATCGTCAAGCGAAGCGATATGCACAATTAGCGGATCGAACGATGGCCGTTCTTTCAGTGCGAAAATTTTAGCAACAGCTACGGAATTAAGCGTGTTGGCGCCTAATCCGTAAACTGTTTCTGTTGGAAATGAAACGAGACCGCCCTCGTTGATGATTCGGGCGGCTTCTTTCAATTGTTGGATATTCATTCCTGTTGGTGTTCTATGTCATCAAACGTTCTGCTCACGATTGCAAGGCTTGGTCTGCTTCTTCGAGTTCGACCCGTTTTTTATTTTGATATTCGGTAATTTTCGATTGGATCTGTGGATTGTTCAAACCCAATATCTTGGCGGCTGCCAATGCTGCATTTTCCGGGCTGAGGACCGTTAATGGTGCCACGCCTGATGGCATGCGAACGCTTGAAAAAAGATCACCTCCGCCAAATTTATCACTGTAAGGCGGACATGCAATTACCGGGCAATGGGTTTGCGCATCGGTAAATCCGCTCAGCGCATTGCTCATTCCGGCAATGGTGATAAACACCACATTTTCCTTTTCGTACGCTTTGATCAGCTCGTAGCATTTTAGCGGTACTTTGTGTGCTGATGCAATTCTGGAAACGTTGCTGATCTCAAAGTGATCCAGCAATTTACTTATTTGATTGGCCCAATCAAGATCAGCTTTTGAGCCCATAATGATCACTACTTTACTCATTGTCGTTGGTTATTAAAAATGAATATTGGTAATCCATTGGAATAATGGATAAGTACTCGTCAACACCCGCGCCGGACAGGCAGGCATCAATGATTTGTTTTCCGGTTTCAGACAGCTCGGGTGTCTGGTATTTCTTCAACTCTGTTTTGAAAAAATCATACAACATCTCAGCTCCGGCATCGTAACCTTTCGTTTCAACTTCGGCTTGTTGGTGAACCTGGAGAAAGCGTGCCGGTATTTTAGCGCCTTCAATGGTCAGGTAATTCAGTTCAAAACCCAAGAGCGGACAGCGTGCGTTTTGGTATTGGTCGCTTCGGAGTTTGGCATTACCCCGTCGGGTCAGGTACTCACGCATCAATAACTGTGGTTTGAAGCCTACTTTCCAGGCCCCGATGTGTTGATTGGGAACGAGTGTATAGCGCATGCGGGGATTTTGAATAATCTGCTCAAGCAGCAGGTTGGCGTGCGTCACCATTCTACCGGTGGCAAATGGCCAGTAAGAACCAACGCCTTCGCTTCCCATTCCTCCGCCATCAACAATGCTGGGATTGGCATGTCCGCGTGGCGAAACGAGTCGCCAAAGCCATGCGAGGGCGGGTGGCAAAATGTGAAACAATCCGACGATTCCATAGGTCGGGTTTTCTTTTGTGCAGGGCGGAGTGCGAACACCGAAGCTTCGGATGTCAACGGTAACCGGCTTGCTCACCACATTGGGCACGATCGCTCTGGGTACGACAACGCGTGGGTTGGGGCATTTCTTGCCAGGGGCATCTTCGGTATGATCCCAGACTAAAGCGGTGCAGTCTGGTTTCGATTTTATATTTAGAAACAGAAGAGGATCTTCTGGCTTGATTGTCAGTTTTTCAAGAAACGGATCATCGCCATAATCGTTGATGCTGTCAACACGGATGAACCAAGCATTTTCGGCATCTAAAACGGTTAGTTTTCCATTGTTTTTTTGAATGGACGGCGGGCATAAAGCCATGTCGTCGGTGACTGGGTTGAACGAACAGAAAATTGGAAAGTTGATCAGTCGTTTTTCACCCGTTTTAATGTTTTCACCAATCTGAACCTGTCCGTTGGGTTCCCGCACAATGTTTTGGAGCATTTCGCTCTTCCCGCCACCGCTGGCTCCTTCGTGCATAAATGTGGTGATGTTGTCATATGGGCTGACCACCTGTACAGTAGAGCAGTGCGCGGTAATCCACCCTTCTTTTTCTCCTTTGGACAGCAAGGCTCCGTATAGGCCCTTTTTTGCACTGGGGCCAGGGTAAAGGTTGTACGAAAAGATTTCGTGTAAGTCCTTCGAACGTTTGTGGACAACCACTTGTTTGCCATCAAAATGTGTGTGCCGAAAGGTTGGTGCTACGTAGATGGCAGAGTCAACGGAAAAACCTTCGGGCAATTCGTTTACCGGAATAATTTGTTGAAGCATGGCCAGACCCATAGCAAAAAAACCAGCATTGGCAGGAGCCACCGCAATTCCGCCCGATCCAATCTGATCGCGACCGGCGAAGTAGAAAAATATGGCCAAATCCTGTTGCTGGAGCCAGTTGATGGTTTCGTTTCTCAATGAATCAAAATGATAGCCAAATTTATCCGCAAAGCGTTCTTTGTCACTTGGCAGATCGTCGGCAATGGCCATGGTGTCAGGGTCTCTCCGCCGCATATACGCGTCGGTATAGTTTGCCGAGATCCCGTTGCTGACTTTGTGTATGATTGCTTCGCTGGCTTCACCTTTTCCGGGGATATCGTATTTTACCTCAAAACTTGTCTTGTCGCCATCAACGGCTGCTGATGCCAATTGTTTAACTGTGTCAAAGGTGTTATAGGAAATACAGTTTTTTAGAATTGCCTGTACATCCGTTGGTAGGGTGATCTTTTTGTTGTTAAGGATGTTGAATAAATCGCTCATAAATTTCACTTTTAAAATTGCTGCTCAATAAATTTTGGTTTTTTTAAACTATTTTTCAATTACTCCATAGCGGAGGCCAGGTCGCAGCATGGTTTGTGTCCGGATTGAAATCCGAAACAGACCAGTAATGGACTGGTATTTATTTGCAAAATATATTGCGAATTTCAGTATGTAATTAATGATTTGGTGAAAGCGATTTTATTAAGTCAGGCTTTTTTTATGAAATAAAACATGTGTATTTTTTGCTCACATGTTGTTTGTTGCAACGTTTTCTTCGTTCAGATTCATTGGTTTGTCTTTCCCATTTCTCATTATTTCGATCGCAAAGATATAAATTCTACTTAAAAAATAAAGTACAGCTTAATTTTTTTGAAAAAAACTAGAAGTTGGGGGGAGACTGGATCCACAGAAGTTCGCTAATGCCATTGTGGTTGTTGATGGCGTCGTGTGGTGTTTTGGCATTGAAATAGATGTTGTCGCCCGGCTTTAGCAGGTAGCTTTTTCCATTCAGGTCGAAGCGGATTTCACCTGAAAGAACATGACAAAAAATCTGGCCGTGGGTGTTGCTGAAGAAACCTTCAATACCCGATGTTTTGGCAAACCGAACTAAGTACGTGTCCATTTGTTTGTTGGCATCATGATGCGATAGAAGATAAATGATTGTGCCCGATTGGTTCTGGTCGATGTATTTGATATCTTTCCGGCTGACTACCGGATTGTTGACGAGCGATTCGTTCTCTCCAATGAGTTCTCCAACAGTGGTATGAAGGTTTTCAGCAATCGATTTCAAGGTTAAAATTGAAGGAAACGATTTGGATTTTTCGATTTGCGAGAGCGCGCTTGAGCTGATTCCAACTTTCCCGGCAAGTTCATTCAGGTGAAGGTTCAAGAGTTCCCTTTTCTTTCTGATTCGTTCTCCTATGCGATTCATGCTGTTGTTCTTGTTTCTGGCAAAGGTATAAATTTATTAAGTATTACTTCATTGGTTTTTGTCTGCCGCTTCAATTTCAAATGGTACCCTGAAGTCGCAGCCGCTTTTAAAGTTGGAGCAGCCCCAGGCGGTTTTGCCTTTCATGATTTTACCGGTATTGCATTTGGGGCAAGAGGGTTCGTCTTTTATTTCTGGTTGAAGCTTAATGGAGTGGTCTTCATGCAGGAGCAGCCGACCATCCAGTTTCAGTCCGTTGTAGCTGAAAGCTTTAATTAGGGGCGATTTGCTTTTGGTAGCAAGCGCTTGAACTTGTTTGTCGGTCAGTTTTTTGCCAAACCATTTGAAGGCAATTTTGAAATGGCAGCCATTGTTCCATTGCGAGCATCCCCAGGCCGCTTTCCCCTTCAGTAGTTTTCCTTTTTTACATTTCGGACAAATCAATTCTCCGGCAGGTTCGCTCGCTCGTTTCTTCTTTGCTTTGCCAGCCGCCTTATCCGGTTCTTTCGCCTTCGCCTGTTCTTCGGGGTCTTCTAGAATGGTGATTGCCTTTTTCTTTGAATTTTTCACCTGCCAGATTACTTCGGTCACCATGTTTTTTAGCTCCGCCATAAACTGGGCGATCTCCAGTTCGCCCGATTCAATCTGACGGAGCTTTCGTTCCCACATGCCGGTCAGTTCAGCCGATTTCAGCAAGTCATTTTCAATGGTGTTGATCAGGTCAATGCCCGTCGGTGTTGCCACCAGCCGCTTGCGTTCCTTTTGGATGTAACGCCGGCGGAAAAGCGTTTCGATGATGTTGGCGCGGGTCGATGGTCGTCCGATGCCGTTTTCCTTCATCAGTTCGCGTAGTTCATCATCATCCATATTTTTTCCGGCAGTTTCCATGGCGCGCAGCAAAGTTGCTTCGGTGTAATAGTTAGGTGGTTGGGTTTGTTTTTCCTGCAATTCGGGTTGGTGTGGCCCATGTTCGCCAGTGCTGAATGCCGGCAAAATGTTGTCGTCGGATTGGCCCGCTTTTTTGTCGTTTTGAAAGACGGCACGCCAGCCAGGTTTTAAAATTTGCTTGCCGGTCGCCTTAAATTGGTGCTGTTCAATGTTGGCTTCAACCGTGGTGTTGGCAATTTCGCAGTCGGGGTAAAAAACCGCGATAAAGCGTTTGACGACCATGTCATAAACTTTGCGTTCAGCTTCGGTCAGGTCGATACGGTAAACGCCGGTAGGAATAATGGCGTGGTGATCGGTGATCTTCTTGTTGTCGAATACTTTTTTCGATTTTCGGATTTTCCCTCCGCTCAACACTGGCTGGGTAAGGCTTTCATAGCCTTTCAGCGCTTTTAGTGTACCGGGTACTTTCTTATAGATATCATCCGACAAAAATGTAGTATCGACACGTGGATAGGTGGTGATTTTCTTTTCGTAAAGCGACTGGATGGTGCGCAGGGTCTCGTCGGCACTCAGGTTCAGCTTGCGGTTGCATTCCACTTGCAGCGAGGTAAGGTCGAACAAGCGAGGCGGGTGTTCCTTGCTGTTTTTCTTTTCAATTTTCCCGATAAAAAGATCCTTGTCCGAAATTTCCTGCAATACTGTTTCTGCTTTTTCTTTTTGCTGGAATCGTCCAGTTGTGTACGAAAAAGTGGCTTCGCGATACCAGGTTTTAATTTCCCAAAATGGTTCGGGTTTGAAGTTGACAATTTCCAGCTGACGGTTTACAATCAGCGCTAGGGTGGGGGTTTGCACCCGGCCAATGGAAAGCACTTGCTTGTTTTGTCCGTATTTGAGGGTGTACAGGCGGGTGGCGTTCATTCCCAAAAGCCAGTCGCCAATGGCCCGGGCGCTTCCGGCTTCGTACAGTTTATCAAATTCTTCGCCAGGCAACAGTTTTTCAAAACCTTCCTGAATGGCTTCTTCGGTCAGCGAGGAAATCCATAGCCGCTTGATTGGCGCCCGGTTGCCTGCCTTGGCCAGCACCCAGCGCTGAATCAGCTCTCCTTCCTGGCCGGCATCGCCGCAGTTAATGATTTCGTCGGCTTTGGAGATCAGTCGTTCCAATATCGAAAACTGCTTTTTCACCCCCGAATCATCAATCACTTTTATGCCAAAACGCTTGGGAATCATGGGCAGCTCGTGAATATTCCAGTATTTCCAGCGGGTGGTGTAGTCGTGTGGTTCCTTCAGCGTACACAAATGCCCAAAGGTCCAGCTCACCTGGTAGCCATTTCCTTCAAAATAGCCATCATGCCGGGATTTCGCTCCAATAATTTGTGCAATCTCTTTTGCTACACTTGGTTTTTCTGCAATACAAACTTTCATGAAAAGTGGTCAGTTGTCCGTTCTCGGTTTTCAGTTAAAGCAACTTGATGCCATTATCTTCGATGCTAATGAGCCGTTGCCTGTACAGGGCTCCAATGGCTTTTTTAAAGTTCTTTTTACTGATATATAGGGTCTGTTTAATTAGCTCGGGGGAACTTTTATCGGTTAACGAGAGAAATCCGCTGTTGGCAGCCAGTTTGTTGAGAATGGATTGCGAGATGTCGTCGATTTTTTCGTAGCCTTCTTTTTGAAGTGACAAGTCAATCTTTTCATCTTCGCGGATGGTTTTGATGAAGCCTTTCAGCCTTTGTCCGGTTGTAAGTGGTTGAAAAACTTCATTTTTATAAAGCATTCCCCAATGGCTGTTGTCGATGATGGCTTTAAATCCCAAATCAGTTTGTCCGGCTATAAGCAGGTCTACTTCTTCACCCACTTCATAATCAACCGGAATGTTGTCCACACATTTGTCCAGCTTTGAAGTGGCGACAATACGCTGGCTTTCATTGTCCAGGTAAACATACACGAGGTAGGACTTTCCGGCTTCCATGGTTTGCTGCTGCTCGCGGAAGGGCACCAGCAAATCTTTGGGCAATCCCCAGTCCAGAAAGGCACCCACCGAGGTAACCGAAACGACGGTCAGCAGAGCAAAATCGCCCACCATTGCTTTGGGCTTTTCGTTGGTTGCCAACAGCCGATCTTCCGAATCGAGGTAAATAAATACCTCGAGCGTGTCTCCCGGCTTGGATCCTTCGGGCACGTAGCGTTTGGGCATCAGGATTTCGCCATGTGGGCCGCCATCAAGATAAACACCAAAATCTACTTCTTTTACAACTTCCAATTCGTTTATTAAGCCAATTGCTGCCATTGTTTTTCAATTTTAAAGTCTTGCACTTCTTCTGCTTTGTGATCGCTTTTATCTTCGGATTGTTAAACCCTGATAGACGACGTTCAAAAATTCAGACTTATTGCTATCGGGCAAAGGTACGTTTTCGGAGGAAATATTGATAACAACCCACCGATTTAATGGGAAAAGGAAAACGGTTCAGGAGAAAAGGCTTATTTTTGACGCTCAAACAGGAAATGCTTATGTCAAAGGTTAAGATAGGATTTTTAGGTGCCGGCGGAATTGCCAAAGCACATGCTTTTTCATTGAATTCGCTACGCTATTTTTATCCGAAAACGCCGCAGGTGGTTTTTGAGTCGGTATGTTCGCAGCGGCTGGAAAGCCGCGGGCAGTTTGCTGAAAGCTATGGTTTTCGGCAAGCGCAGTCGTTCGATGATTTTGTGCAGAATGAGGCGATTGACACGGTGCTGATTCTGGGGCCGAACAAGGTACATGCCGATCATCTGAAGGCAGTGGCTACGATGCCGAATGTAAGGCGAATTTACCTTGAAAAGCCCGTATGTTCCAGCCTACAGGAAGAAAAGGAATTGGCTGCCTTGCCGCTGGATGGACGGAAAGTCCAGCTTGGTTTTCAGTATTTGCAAACGGCTTCGGTGCGCGAAGCCATCGACTTTTGGAAGTCGGGAAAGCTTGGGAAGCCGATTCATTTCGATTTAAAATACTTTCACGGCGACTATTTGCAAAAAAGCTACCGCGACAAGCGGCAGACCCGCTTGACGCCTGCTCCTGATGGTGGCGCAATGGCTGATCTGGGCTCGCATGGCATTAGTTTGCTGTTGGCATTTTTTGGAGAGCAACTGGAAATTACCAGTGCATTGCAGGGAGGGCAGTTTGCCGACGTTCCCAAGGATTCGGATTTATTCTCGCTGATTTCGATTGTTGAGCTGAAAACCCGGGCCGTAGGTAATCTGTCGGCCAGCCGAATCAGTTCAGGAACCGGTGATTTGGTTCATCTTGAAATTTACGCCGAAAAAGGAACGCTGCGCTATTCATCGCACCGGGCCGAATCGTTCGAGTATTTTTTGGAAGAAACGCAACAATGGGTAAGCCAGCCTGTTGGCAGTCATTATAAGCCCATCAGCAGTTTTCCTTCGGGACATGTGCCACCGGGTTGGCTGCGCTCCATGATTCATGGGCATTACCTGTTTTTAGGCGGTCGCGATGAGAAAGCGTTTGTGCCCGATTTGAAGCATGGTTTGGAGGTTCAACGCTTAGTTCGCGAAACGGCAGAGCATTTAAATACCTATAGAAAACAACTGGAAAAGTATGGCGAGAAGTAGCGGAATTTTAGTGCATATCAGTTCACTGCCCGGAAAATACGGGATTGGAAGCATGGGCGAAGATGCTTTTACCTTTGTAGATTTCCTGAAAGAAACCGGACAAAAATATTGGCAGATTTTACCGCTTGGGCCAACGGGTTACGGCAATTCACCTTACCAAAGCTATTCGGCGTTTGCAGGAAGCGACTTGTTGATCAGTTTGGATAAGCTGGTGGAAGACAAGCTGCTGAAGCCCGAAGAATTACTTGATCTAACTCATTTCTCGGAGCGGAAAGTAGAATACGAAAAGATTGGTGTGTTGAAAAGTAGTCTATTGAAGAAAGCTTTTGGACGGTTCAATACCAAATTTGACGACTTTAAGGACGCTTATTATAACTTTTTGGGCGAGCATTCATGGTGGCTTGATGATTATGCTTTGTTCCAGGCGTTGAAGGAATATAACTTGGATGTGATCTGGAACGAGTGGAAAGCCGATTATAAAAAGCGGGATGTGCACTCGCTCGATAAAGCCCATTTACAGTATGCGGAGTCGATTAATTTTCATCGTTTTGTGCAGTTTATTTTTTTTAAGCAGTGGTTTGAACTGAAACAATATGCCAATGACCTTGGGATTCAGTTGTTTGGCGATTTGCCTTTGTATGTGTCGCTGGATAGCTCAGATGTGTGGGGAAATCAGGATATTTTTCTGCTGGATGATGAAGGAAAACCAACGCATGTTGGAGGTGTTCCTCCCGATTATTTTAGTGAAACCGGCCAGCTTTGGGGTTGTCCTGTATTTGACTGGAACCGGTTGGCTGAGCGGGGTTTTGATTGGTGGATGGCACGCTTGCATTTCTGTCTAAATATGTTCGATGTCATCCGCATTGATCATTTCCGGGGCTTGGAGTCATTTTGGTCGGTTCCGGCTAGCGAAAAGACAGCCATAAACGGCCAGTGGTGGCCGGCCAAGGGGTACGAATTGCTTCAAATGTTGCAATCGCAACTGGGTGAGCTGCCTGTGATTGCTGAAGACTTAGGCGTGATAACGCCGGAAGTGGAAAAGTTGCGTGACGATTTTAATTTGCCGGGGATGAAAGTTTTGCAGTTTGGTTTCGCCTCGGACGCAACCAACGAGCACCTACCCCACAACTACGGGAAGAATTTTGTGGTTTACACCGGGACGCACGATAACAACACCACACTGGGTTGGCTGAAGTCGGCTACGAAGAAAGAGCAAAGAAATATTCGGAAATATTTCAGGCGAACCCGACGTCGGGCGCTTGACCCGGTGATTGAAGCTTGCTGGGGTTCTGTAGCTGAAATCGCGATTATGCCCATGCAAGACTTGCTTCGGCTCGATGCCAAAGGGCGGATGAATGTTCCCGGGGTACCCTCAGGAAACTGGGAGTGGCGCTTCCGCTGGAGGCAACTCCGGCAGTCGAGGCGTGACTTTCTGAAAGAAATTACCCAAAAATATAATCGAAGATAGTTTTATGCCTGTGTGGTTGTCACACGTTTCAGTCTAATTTTTTAGCAATTCGCTTGATGGTGTTCCAGTTTCGGGTGGTCATGGTTGCTTTGCCAAAAAGCTGTCCCAGGGCATCCATTCCTTTGACCGTGTTGGTTACCGAAAGATCGAGCACACTGCAAATGGCTTTCTGGTATACTGACAGGATGCGAAATGAGCCATCATCCGCAGTCCACGGCAATTCGATTCGGGTTTTCGGGTTTTGTTTCAAAAAAGAAACATACAAACGGGTGTCTTTGGTTTCTTCTACTCCTTTAAATGGCTGGGAGCGGATCAGTTGACGGATGTCGTCAGCAGTTCGAATCAGCACCGGGATCGGAAATCCGAAGGCTTTTTCAAGGCCTGTGCTGAGTTGCTCTTCTGGGGCTGTTTTCAAATAGAAAGTTCCTTCAAAAATTACATTTCCGGAGTTGAGCAGCGTTTGCACCTTTTCGAAGCCCATTTTTTCCATCGTTGTTCGTAGGTCGGCCATGGGGACTTTATGATGTCCGCCAACGTTGATGCCCCTAAGGAGGGCTACATAAGTTTCTGACATGGTATTTGTTTTATAAATATCGGCTCGATTATCTAATGTCATTAAAATAGCCACTCATGGTTATTAGGTGGCCATTGATTCGTTTTGAAACGATTAGTGACGCCAAATCGTTCATTGCTGAATGCAGTTGCAGTCCAAATTTCAAAAGGCTGTGTTTATACCTGCATTCGTTTCCAGGCTCCCCGGCTAAACAGCCACAGTGTAAATAAGCCGGCAGATGTTTCGGAAAAAAAGACGGCCCAGAAAACACCTGAGTGTTGCCACCCGAATTGGATGGCCAGAACATATGACAAGGGGATTTGAATCATCCAGAAGAAGACCAGGTTGATTTTTGTTGGCGTTTTGGTGTCGCCGGCGCCATTGAAAGCCTGAGTCGAAACCATCCACCATCCGTAAATCAGGTAGGAGTACGATAAGATGCGTATCCATTCGGAGCCAATTGCGATTACCTGGCTGTTCGAAGTGAAAATTTGCATGAGAGATTGGTTGAAGAAGAAGTAAACCACCGATACGATCACTAAGAACCCCATGTTGTAAAGTCCGATTTTCCAGATGGATGATTCGGCGCGCTCCGGCCTTCCTGCTCCCAGGTTTTGTCCCACCAGGGTTGCTGCTGCATTCGACAGCCCCCAGGCTGGCATCAAGGTAAACAGCATGATCCGCAGGGCGATGGTTGAGCCGGCAACGGCTTCGCTCCCGACATCGGCCAGAATTCGCATCAGGAAGATCCATGAAGTCATTGCCACAATCATTTGCCCGATTCCCCCAATTGATGTGCGCAAAATGTTGACTGTTGTTTTGGCATCCCAGTGAATGTGCGAACGGGTGGCCCGAATGTGCTTGCCTCCTCTGAAAAGTACCCACAACTGGGTGGCTACGCCAATGCCCCGGCCAATATTGGTGGCAATGGCCGCTCCTTCGATACCCATAGCCGGAATAGGGCCTAGTCCGAAGATGAGCAGCGGGTCCAGGGCAATATTGATCCCGTTGGAAATCCAGAGCACGCGCATGGCAATAGCCGCGTCGCCTGCTCCGCGAAACACGGCATTGATAACAAAAAGTAGCATGATAATGCCATTTCCGCCAAGCATCCATTGCGTGTAGCGGTAGCCGTGTTCAATGGCCCATTCGTCGGCGCCCATCAACGCGAGCAGATCCTTCGCAAAAAAGATGCCTCCCAGCGCAAAGGGGACAGAGGCCAAAATGGCCAGGAAAATGGACTGGATGGCTGATGTTCCGGCGCCTTCCTTGTCTTTTTCGCCAATGCGCCGCGCTACGATGGCCGTCACGGCGGTTGCCAGTCCCATGGCAATGGAGTAAAGTAAAAAGAGATAGGTTTCGGTTAAGCCGACCGTAGCTACAGCCGACGCACCTAGCTTGCCCACAAAATAAATGTCAACCACAGCAAAGGTTGATTCCATAACCAATTCCAAAATCATGGGTACAGCTAACAGGAAGATGGCCTTTTTGAGTCCAATCTGCGTGTAGTCCGATTCGGTGCCTTTGAGTGCGTTTTTAAACTCTTGCCAGATGGATGTGCGCTGGCGCGTTGTAGAATGGCTTAGGGGGTAACTCTCTTCTTTCACATCGATTCAATTTCTGTTCATAAAGATTTGTAAGACGGCCTAGTGTCATCAAAAGTTGCGTTGGCCACTTAAACTTCCTGGTCACTTACCATCGAGTGGTTCTGCCAGCCCGATGAGAATCCCCTCGGGGCCGCGAATGTAGCAGAGCCGATACGCGTTTTCGTACTGAACGACTTCGCCGACGAGATGGGCGTCGTGCTTGCTGAGCCTGGACAGTAGCTCATCGATGTCTTCAACAGCAAACATGACACGCAGGTAGCCGAGAGCGTTGACCGGGGCAATGCGGTGATCAGAGACAACCGGCGGGGTCAGGAATCGCGAAATCTCCAGTCGGCTGTGTCCATCGGGGGTAACCATCATGGCGATCTCCACACGCTGGGTGTCCAGTCCGGTAACGCGACCCGCCCATTCCCCTTCGACGATGGTCCGCCCCTCGAGCTCCAGACCGATTTCCGTAAAAAAGGAGATGGCCTTATCGAGTGATTCGACAACGAGGCCAACATTGTCCATTCGTAGTAATTTGTTTTCTGCCATAATTTGATCGTTTTGCAGCAACCCGAAGGTGGCGATTTCGGAACACTTTCGTTATGATTCTCTGTCCAACAAGTAATTCAGTTCAGTTACCCCGCAAGTAAATTGTCGAGTCGCAGGCAATAGCTTGAGCGTTATTTTTTCTTTGATGTCTGCAAACAATGGAATGCCTTTTCCGAGAATAATTGGATTGACAAATAACCAGTAGCCGTCAATTAAGTTTTGTTGAATGAGTGAATGTGTTGCTGTCGGGCTGCCAAAAAGCAAGATGTCTTCACCCACCTGTTGTTTTATTTCATTAATGCTGGCTGGAAGATTGTCACGGATAATGGTTGTGTTGGCCAAATCCGCATTTTTTATTGTTTTTGATAGAACCACTTTGTGAACTTTGCTATACCACTTAGAATGTTCAATGTCATGTTTGGTTGCTGTCGGCTTGTCTCCTGCTGTCGGCCAGTAGCTTTCCATCATCTGATAAGTTACTCGTCCATATAAGGCCGTGTCGCCTTTGCTGATCCGCTGACCGACATAGTCAAAAATTTCCTGGTCAACTTTAATCCAGTTCATTTCTCCGTTCGGTCCTGCTACAAAACCGTCAAGCGATACGTGCATAAATGAAATTATTTTCCTCATGAATTTGCTTTCTTTATTTGATTGTCGGCTGTTCCTTGCCATACCTGCCAATTCAATGGCTATACGGACAATCCGATTTTATTTTTTCGACCTCGGGTCGGTTTGAAATCGGAGTCCATGTTCTTTTAGTGCCGAATGAAGCTTTGGCAAGGAACTCTTTCCCATACCATGCAGTTGTAAAATCTCCGATTCGCTCCGTTCAGCCAGTTGCTGTATTGTTAAAATACCCTCGTTTTCCAAAGCTCTTCTTGCCGGAGCTGCAAGCGAGGAAAGAAAACCGGCCGTTGGCTTTCGCTCCTCTTCGCAAACCGGGCAAGTAGGGCAGTCACTGCTTTTGTAGTACAGGTGACCATTTTTACAGGTTCGTAATGATGCCGGCATCAATCCGCCTTCTCTTCACAGTTAAACATCCATTGCACCCCAAAACGGTCTTTGCAACTTCCGTAGTAATCGCCCCAAAACATGTCTTGTAACGGCATTTCCACCTCGCCTCCGTCTGAAAGCGCGCTAAACAGGCGTTCGGTTTCCTTGCGGGTGTCCGGCTGCAGGTTGATATAGACGTTGTTTCCTTGTTTTGGTTTGAAACCCATGGACTCCGGCGTATCCGATCCCATAAGCATATGGCCGCCGAGCGTGGGTAAGGAGACGTGCATAACCAGGTTCAGGTCTTCTCCAGGAAGGGGTGGCATCTCTTCGGTTGGAGGAACATCTTTGAAACGCATGATGCCTTCGCCCCAAAATTCGGTTCCAAAAACAGACTTATAAAAGTTGAAGGCTTCCTCCGTGTTACGCTTAAAATTTAAATACGTGCTTACTGTTGCCATGATCGTTGTGTTTTCAGGTTGATAATTATCGTTCGCAAATTTCTTTCAATTTGTTCAATGCCTTGGGCCAGGCCTCCGAGAAGTACTTTTCGTATTCATGGTTGGTGTCTACATCAACCGAAAGCAAGGTTTTTCCACCAGTCTCTGTGAAAGTGTAGTTTTCAAGGGCGCCTGCCCAGCCTTCAACCTCCGGACCGCTTGTAATCTCCCGATCGTTTTGAAGGATTCCAAGGTGTTCGATACTGATGAATTGATGGGGAATGTTTTCTTTAATTCGAGACACCATTCCGCCAACATTGCCTTTTTCATCTTCACCAATGAAAAGAATCTTTTCGCCTCTCTCCCACGATCCCCGGTAGTGTGATGTTGGGTTAAAAAGTGCCGTCCACTCGCGGTAGTGCGTTTCGTCGAGCATGGTTTGGTAGACCCTTTTTGCCGAGGTGTTGATTTTAACTTCGAAATGCATTCTTTCCATATTGCTATGAGATTCAACGTACTTTTTGAAGTTATTCAAAATAGCTTGCCAGCCTTCCCTTTGCATTTCGGGCGAGTTGGTTGTTTCTGCTTCAAAGGTTTCTTCAACCCTGGTTTCTTGTCCGTGGCTGCGAAAGGTTATTTCTACGCGTCGGTTGTCTCCCATGGTGTAGCTCAGTTTCTGGTTCGGGACCACCTCATCAAACACGCCTTCAAAATCAAAGCCCATACTTCCGTCTTTGGCTTCCATGCGCGAACTGAATGTTCCTCCCACGCGTAAATCACTTTCTGCTTCGGGCGTGTGCCAATCGTCTGACGCGTTGTTCCAGTTTACGATATGCTTAGGGTCGGTCCACAATTGCCAAACTTTTTCAACTGGTGCCTGAATGTTCGCACTTACCATGATCAGTGTTTTGTCTTTTGTCTCCATGATGAATCGTTTTAATGGGTCACTTTGTTCTACTATTTCGATAGGATAAAATTAGAGCCATTTTCTCAAATTGATGGCGTGCAAATACGACGAATCAGGGGGAGGATTGCGACAATCCTTCGTCGCGCCTTATTTTCATTTCCGGAATTATTTGTTAGCTTGAAGTTTTTCGCAAAAACAAAATCAATTTTGAAAAATGAGCAAATGATACAGAATAAAACGATTGAAATTATTCCTATGGAGGCCCGGGATATTGCGAATGCCGTTGGATTGATTAGCCAGGCCATGAACCAAGACGAAGGGAAATGGGCTTCCGAAACCATGCATTTTCATTTTAAATGCGCGGAGCAGGAGTTGGACGATGGACACGATTACTATTTATGGTGGGAGCATGATGAGGTAAAAGGCATCGTGGGGCTTCATCAGTATGCTTGGGGCCCACCCGAAAATGTTTGGCTGGCCTGGTTTGCTGTTTCGCCTGCCGAGCAAGGAAAAGGTTATGGCAGAGCTTTGTTGGATGAAGTTGAGAAAAAAGCCCGGCAGCGCGGCTTTCGAAAGTTTTTTGTTGAAACGTATGCGCATCCGGATTTCGACAAAGCCATTCGGTTTTATCAAAAATATGGATTTACCGAGCATGGACGAATCGCGAATTACTTGCCCGACGGCTCGCAGATGATTGTCTTAGGCAAATCCTTGTCGAGTGGCAGAAGGCTGGAATGAGAATCAGATAAACCGTTCCAGCGCTTCCATAAATAATTTGGGTTGCTCGGCATGAAGCCAGTGTCCCGCATCGGGGATGGTGTCGATTTGTGCTTCGGGGTAAATCTCCTTGATCTTCTTTTCATCCTCTTCGGAAATGTAAGGTGATTTTTCGCCTTTGATGAATAGCACCGGGTAGTTCAAAATCGGCATCCGGTCTTCCATCCAGCGGTAATTCACCCCACTGATCACTTCATCCAAATGATCGTATAGGACATCCACATTGATGCGGCAGTCGAACTTGTTGGTTTTTTTGTTTCGATAGACATTTTTCAGCAGAAACATTATCAGCCCTTTGTTATCGAGCTTAAGACTTAGAAAGTCAGCAATTTCCTCGCGGGTTTCAAACTGATGTTTTCGCACTTCTTTCAGCGATTCCAGAATATGCTGGTGCAAATAGAACTGGCCTTTTTCTTCCAGTTCAAAATAATTTTTTGGAGCAATGTCTGCAACAATCAGTTTGTCAATTTTCTCCGGATAATCTGCCGCGAAATACATGGCTGTTTTTCCACCCATACTATGCCCGATAACAATGGCTTTTTCGATGTGGTGTTCGTCGAAGAAACCGGCTAAATCTTCGGTCATTCCTTCGTAGCTATGTTCGTCGGCATTGGGCGAACGCCCGTGGTTGCGCTGATCCACCATGTACACATGGTATTTTTTGCCCAGTTTCTTGCCTACCGTCAGCCAATTATCCGACGAACCGTAAAGCCCGTGCACAATCACAATGATTTGTTTATTTCTCTTGCCTTCTTCGCGGTAATATAGTTTCATAATGAAAGATGCGGTTGTTTGTTAGCCGGTTTCACCCCTGATGCTTACGAAAAAGATCAATTTTAAAGGTTCAGTGTGCCCCAAAAGCTTATGGCTGAATACAATCAAGGTACTCGTGAATGGTATTTTTCAGACCAAGGTAAAGAGCATCGGCAATAAGGGCATGGCCAATGGAAACTTCATCAATGTAAGGAATTTTATCGATCAGGAATTTGAGGTTTTTCAGGCTCAAATCATGGCCAGCGTTGATCCCCAAATTCAATTGCCGGGCCAGTTTGGCCGCTTCAATAAAGGGGGCAATGGCTTTATCCGGATCCGATGGATAAACGGTGGCATATGGCTCGGTGTACAACTCAATGCGGTCGGCTCCTACTTTGGCAGCGCCTTCAATGACGTGCAAGTCAGGATCAACAAAAATAGAAGTTCGGATACCAGCAGCCTTCAGCCGACCAATCACATCAACCAAAAAATCATGGTGTTTCAACGTATCCCACCCGTGGTCCGAGGTCAATTGTCCGGGCTCATCGGGCACCAAGGTGGCCTGATCGGCTTTAATATCAGTTACCAGTTTGATAAAATCTTCGCTGGGATAACCTTCGATATTGAACTCCGTGGTTATGTGGGGTTTAATGTCATAAACATCTTGCCGGGTAATGTGCCGCTCGTCAGGTCTTGGATGGACTGTAATTCCTTCAGCACCAAATTTTTGACAGTTGATGGCAGCTTCAAGTACATTTGGGATTTTACCGCCGCGGGAATTTCTTAGTGTTGCGATTTTGTTTATATTTACACTTAGTCTTGTCATAACGATTAAATAGAGGCTTGCAAGTTACAACATACAATTGAAACAATTAAAAAATTGATCGCAAAACAGCTCATATCGGAAGTTATTCCTTCGCTGAGACTGACCGATGACGGACAGAAAGCGCTGAACTGGATGGAGATTTTTCGCATTTCGCATCTGCCGGTTGTGGATGATCGTGAATATATTGGATTGATCTCGGATAAGGTGATTTATGATTTGAATCTGATTGATAAAAAAATGGATGAATGCCGCGAACACCTGACGCCTTCGCACGTGCATTCCAATCAGCATATTTACGAAATTGCTTCCGTTATGTCGGAATTAAAATTGAGTTTGGTACCCGTGCTCGATTTAAAACACAGCTATATGGGTGTTGTTTCAGTGATGGATTTGTCGAAGAAATTTGCTGATTTGGTGGCTGTTCATGAACCCGGTGGCATTATTGTGCTGGAGTTGACGCCGATCGATTATTCGCTGCCTCAGATTGCCCAGATAGTTGAAGGAAATGATGCCAAGATATTGAGTTTGTACACTTACAAGGAGGAAGATTCGAAAGAGCTTTTGATTACACTAAAAATTAACCAGGTTGATTTGTCTCCAATTATTCAGACTTTTGTACGTTACGATTACTCAATCCGGGCGGTTTTTATGGATGAATCTATTCTTAATAATTTGTATGACGACCGGTATAACCAGCTGATCAAGTATATGAATATTTAGCCCAAGCATACCCTATGATTATTGCAATTTTTGGAATTCACATCGATTCCGCCTTTACATCTGATTTGTCCAGGTTGTTTGACTTGCTTAAAGAGCGAAATATTCGGTTTTACATGTACAAACCGTTTTTCGAGTTTGTAAAGGAAAACTGTCATGTTCAACCCGAGGTTAAGGGGCTTTTCAATGCCGGAGATGATCTACCCGACGAAGTTCGTTTTCTCTTTAGCATTGGTGGTGATGGCACTTTTCTCCAATCGGTTCTGACCTTGAAGAACCGAACGGTTCCGGCAATTGGGCTGAATTTGGGACGGCTTGGTTTTTTGTCCGATATATCACGTGAGGACATGGATGAAGCGATTGACCATATCATGAATGGAAGGTACGACGTGGAAGAGCGGTCGGTTCTTCAGTTGGATGAAGCACAGCATTTGTTTGGCGATTTTAACTATGCTTTAAATGAAATTGCGGTCACCAAGCTGGATACTTCCTCCATGATCAGGATTCACACTTATTTGAATGAGGAATATTTAAGTACTTATTGGGCCGACGGTTTGGTGATTGCAACAGCAACAGGTTCCACAGCTTATTCACTAAGCGTGGGGGGACCAATTCTGACACCTGATGCCAAAAGTCTGATCATTACACCCATTGCACCTCACAATTTAACGGTGCGCCCCATTGTTGTTCCCGACAATATCTCCCTTCGCCTCCAGGTGGAAGGTCGTGGACACCAATTCCTGACTTCGCTCGATTCGCGTTCCGAAGCCATTGGTTTTCCGGGAGAACTACACATCCGGAAAGCTGAATTTCACGTGAAAACACTGAAGCTTCCAGGACATAGTTTTTTCAGTACCCTTCGCAATAAGTTGATGTGGGGCGCAGACAAGCGAAATTAACCAATTTAGCTTAACAATTTTTAACCTCTCTTTGGGTTTTATAATAGGCACTCGGTAAGATGTTTTGAGAATTATATTACTTTTGTAGCTCTTGAAAGGAGTTATGTTTTAACGATGTAGTTGTATGCCAGAATGTTTTACCTTGCTGTCTTTTTATTATCAACCTTTCAATGAAAAAGATAGTCGATGAAAAGATTTTTTATAATCATTTTTAGCATCCTGACTTTTAGTTCGGTTTCTGCTCAAAATTCGGCAGATATTGGCATATGGGGCGGCATTGGTGGTTACATGGGTGATATGACTCATATTGATCAGGCAAGTTCTTTGAATCCAAATGTGGGTTTATTCATTCGTTACAATTACAATTCGCGCGTTGCCTTGCGGACAATGTTGCTGGTGGGGCCAATAGGTGCAACGGGTGAATATGAAGCGGATCCCTGGGATTTTGACAAGTTTGTGACCGATGTCTCGGTGATGGGTGAATTTAATTTTTTCAGGTACATCATTGGCAGTAAGCGGCATCCCTGGACCACATACTTGCTGGGAGGAGTTGGAACAAGTTTGTATAAGTACACTTACGATCCGGGACGAATGAGCCCGATGCTTTATTATCTCAGCATGGATCAGTTAAATGCCGTGCCAGGTGACATTCGCGATGAATTAATTATTGAGACTGAAAAATCGGTTATTGGGCTGAATATTCCGCTGGGATTTGGGGTCAAATTTAATATTGGAGAACGAATGGGAGTTGGTGTTGAGGCCATTTTGCGAAAATATTTCAACGATAAAATGGACAATTTGGATGATCCCCGTAAGTTTTATTCCTTGGATATCAACCCGGAAGGTGATCCTCCGGGAGGATGGAAAGGTTACAACAGTTTTCTCCATAACAACGACTTTACCTTTCATTTGGGAGTTCACATAACCTACCGGTTTTACAGGGGTGACCAAGAGTGCCCGGTATATGAAAATATTAACTAGAGTAAATGACCGTTAAAGACAAAATACAAAAAAATAAGCTGCCGAAGCACATTGCCATTATTATGGACGGCAATGGACGGTGGGCTGCCAAACAAGGCAACGAGCGTATTTTTGGGCATGAACATGGCGTGGAATCTGTTCGTTCAACCGTTGAGGGAGCCGCTGAAATAGGACTTAAATATTTGACCTTATATGCTTTTTCAACCGAAAACTGGTCACGACCCGATGTGGAAGTGAATGCGTTGATGGGCTTGCTGGTGCAGGCAATCAATGAGGAAACCGAAAAGTTGAAAGAGCAAAATGTGCGCCTAAGCATGATTGGTGATTTTGAAAGTTTACCGCCTGAAGTGCAGTCTAAACTGAACTGGTCGATTGCTGAACTGAAAGAGTGTACCGGGCTAAACCTGGTGCTGGCCTTAAGTTACAGTTCAAAATGGGAGATTACCGAAGCCATCCGGAAAATAGCCACGGAAATTAAAGATGGCACCCTTCAGCTTGAAGAAATTGATAAAAATCTACTTGATAAATACCTTGCTACAGTTGGAATACCAGACCCCGAATTGCTTATCCGAACAAGCGGCGAGAACCGGGTGAGTAACTTTTTACTCTGGCAAATTGCCTATACGGAGTTCTACTTCACTCCAAAACTTTGGCCCGATTTTCGTAAAGACGACCTTTTTGAAGCGATTTGCGATTTTCAAAACCGAGAGAGAAGGTTTGGTAAAACCAGTCAACAACTAGTCAGCTAATTAATTCCAGAAAATGCGTAAACTGAAATTTTTCTTTATCCTATTCCTGTTTAGTATCAGTGTTCATGCCCAGGTAAATGATGACACGAACTTTACGATCCGGTATTCCAGTCCACAGAACTATACAATAGCAGGTATCAACGTATCAGGTATCCGCTACCTCGATTCCAATGTTTTGATCCAGATTTCAGGGCTTGCTGTTGGAGATGAAATCACTGTTCCCGGCGATCAAATTACAACGGCCATCAAAAAACTGTGGGGACATCAGATGTTCTCGGATGTAAAAATTGAAGCCAGCAAAATAGAAGGCGACAAAATCTGGATCGATATATATTTGCAGGAACGGCCAAAACTATCGGATGTCAACTTCTATGGGGTGTCGAAAGGAGAACAGGATGATATTACCGAAAAAGTGTTGTTGTTGAAAGGTAGTCAGGTGACTGACAACCAGTTGAACAATGCCGAGCGGATCATTAAAAATATTTTTCTTGAAAAAGGATTCCTGAATACTGAAGTGAACATTGTTCAGCGCGATGATACCGCAAACGTGAACAGTGTGATTCTGGATATTAACGTGGACAAGAAAGAGAAAGTAAAAATTGATGAAATTGTCTTTCATGGCGTTGATGAGGTGAAAACTTCGATGCTTGAGAAAGCAATGAAAAAGACCAATGCAAAAAAGCTGAAAAACTTCTTTAAAACAAAAAAGTTTAACGAGGAAAAGTTTGAAGAAGATAAGCAGAATGTCATCAAGAAATACAACGAAAAAGGTTATCGCGACGCTATTCTGGTAAAAGACAGCATCACCAAAATCGATGATGATTTGATTCGGCTTGATATATGGGTTGAGGAAGGAAATAAATACTATTTTGGCGATGTCAACTGGGTGGGAAATACAATTTATCCTCCTGAATACCTGGATGCTTATCTGGGAATTAAAAAAGGTGATATTTTTGACCAAAAGCTGTTGAATAAGCGACTGACCGAAGATGACGATGCGGTAGGCAACCTGTATTTGGACAACGGTTATTTGTTTTTCAACCTCGACCCGGTTGAAGCGCGGGTTGATAATGACTCGATTGATCTGGAGATGCGTATCTACGAAGGCGATCAGGCAACCATCAACAAAGTCCTCATTGAAGGAAACACCAAAACACATGAGCATGTGGCCCGGCGCGAGATTCGGACGATACCCGGCGACTTGTTCAGCAAATCAAAGATTATTCGTTCCGTGCGTGAATTGTCGCAGTTGGGACACTTCGATCCGGAGGCGATCAACCCGAATGTGATTCCGCATCCTGAAAATGGAACTGTTGATATTAAATACGAGTTACAGGAAAAAGCCAACGATCAAATTGAGCTTTCCGGAGGCTGGGGAGCCAACATGTTTGTTGGAACCGTTGGTTTAAGGTTTTCCAATTTCTCGGTCCGTAACATCATGAACAAGGAAGCTTGGCGTCCGTTACCAACTGGTGATGGTCAAACTTTGAGTGTTCGTGCCCAAACCAGTGGCAAGTTTTATCAATCTTACAGCGTATCGTTTATTGAGCCTTGGCTGGGAGGCAAGAAACCAAATTCATTCTCCGTTTCATTTTCTCACTCCCGGGTTAATTATTCAGCCAACAACTATTACAGTAGTGCATACAGCCCATACGGCTCTGGTTATGGGGGCTATGGTGGTGGTTATGGCGGATATGGCGGCTATTCTCCATATGGCTATTCGCCTTACGGATATGGCAGTGCTTATGGTTATGGGGCTTACGACCCGGGAAGCAGTTTCCAGTACGACGATGCTGAAACTTCTGATGATGATCAAATTCAGGTTACCACCTCGTTTGCTTTGGGATACGGTTACCGTCTTTCGTGGCCCGATGACTTTTTCACTGTGTATCACGAGTTATCCCTGGAGCATTACAAGCTTCAAAATATGTCGGGTTATTACTACTTCCTGAGCGATGATGATGGTTCTGGCGGTGGTGGTTTCAATAACCTAAGTTTTAAAACTGCTTTTGGGCGCAACTCTGTTGATAACCCGCTATATTCCAGAAGCGGATCCGAGTTTTCACTGGCCCTCCAGTTTACACCGCCCTTCTCCATGTTTAATGATGTGGATTACAGCGATACCGATCTGACCAGTGAAGAACGTTACAAGTGGATTGAATATCACAAGTGGAATATGAAGGGTGCCTGGTTCACTCCGGTTTCGAAAAACAGAAACCTGGTGATGCACACCAAGTTTGAATATGGATTCTTGGGGTACTACGATAAAAACAGAAGATCGCCGTTTGAACGTTTCCGTGTTGGAGGATCCGGAATGTCCGGCTACAACTTCTACGGAGCCGACATTATCTCGCTGCGAGGTTATAAGGATTACAGTTTGAGTCCGACAACCGGCTCAAACATGTACAACAAACTGACCATGGAAATGCGTTACCCGATTACACTGAAGCCTTCGGCCACGATCTATGTGCTTGGCTTCCTTGAAGCAGGTAACGCCTGGATGGACTTTGAAAACTACAACCCATTTGACTTGAAGCGTTCAGCAGGAGCAGGTGTTCGCATCTTCCTTCCCATGTTTGGTTTGATGGGTATCGACTGGGGGTATGGATTCGACAGTGTTGCCGGAGACTCATCCGTTGGCGGAAGTCAGTTTCACTTCGTTATTGGTCAGCAGTTCTGATAGTTATGAAATTGGCTCGGTATTTGTTTGCGGAGGAACAGTATGAATTTAAATAGATTTGCCATGAAGAAGAAAGTGTTATTATTTGTTTTCCTGATTGCTTTTGGAACAGTTGCAATGGCACAGAAATATGCCTTCATCGATACTGAATATGTATTAGAAAATATTCCGGCTTATGGTGCCGCACAAGAACAATTGGATCAGATTTCAAAACAATACCAAAAAGAGCTGGAAGCCATGCATGCTGAAATAGAACAGATGTATCAGGATTTTCAGGCCGAAGCTGTCTTGTTGTCCGAAGATATGAAGCGCAAGCGCGAAGATGTAATCATCAGCAAGGAAAGAGAGTATAAAGAATTGCAACACAAGTATTTTGGACGTGATGGTGATTTGTTCAAAAAGCGACAGGGGCTGATTAAGCCCATTCAGGATGACGTATTCAATGCCGTCCAGGATTTAGCTACAGAAGGCAGTTATGCCGTTATTTTTGACAAGGCAGGAAGCCTGACCATGCTGTATACTAATCCGAAATTTGACCTTAGTGATCAGGTTCTTGAAAAGCTTGGTTATAAAAATTAATAAACTATATTTGTCAACAAAAATTTAAAATCCGAAAAAGATCATGAAAAGTATTTTCAAAATTTGTTTAGTAGCTGTCATGTTCCTCTCTGCAGGAATGGTAAATGCTCAAACATTAAAATTCGCCCATATCGATTCACAGGCCCTGATTGAAGCGATGCCTGAAACAAAAACTGCTCAGGCTTCAATAGAAAAGGAAGCTAAAGGTTTGGAAGACCAAATGGGTGCATTGCAAAAAGAATATCAAACGAAATTAGCTGATTTGTCAGACAACGAGGATTCGTTAACTGAGATCGTATACCAATCGAAAGTGGAAGACTTGCAAGGTCTGCAGCAGCGCATTCAGAATTTTAATTCTTCGGCACAACAACGCCTGCAACAAAAGCAGGGCGAACTGATGCAGCCAATTTTTACCAAGGCCAATGAAATGATTGCTACAGTGGCGAAAGAGCAAGGCGTGATTTATGTATTCGACTCCAATGCAGTTTTATACAAGTCGACAGCAAGCATTGACTTGCTTCCTTTAGTAAAAGCAAAACTGGGAATTCAGTAAAACTTTTAAATATCTGGTGAAAAGCCATCTGTCAGCTGACAGATGGCTTTTTTTTTTACTTTTGCTTACAAAGCTTTTTCCATGCCAGCAAATGATCATCCAATTGGTGTTTTTGATTCGGGCTACGGCGGCCTGACTGTGCTCAAAGAGTTTGTCGCTCTTTTGCCTGAATATGATTTTATTTACTTGGGCGACAATGCCCGAACACCTTACGGTACCCGATCGTTTGATGTGGTTTATGAATACACGTTGGAAGCCGTAACGCGACTTTTTGACGAAGGATGCCACTTGGTAGTTTTGGCTTGCAATACGGCATCAGCAAAGGCCTTGCGAACCATTCAACAGCGCGATTTGCCCAGGATTGCACCACACAAACGCGTGCTGGGTGTCATTCGTCCATCTGTGGAAGAAGTGGCCGAGATGACCAAAAATGGGCACGTTGGGGTGGTGGCTACTTCCGGAACTGTGGCTTCCGAATCGTATCCCATTGAACTGGAGAAGTGGTCGGGTGGAAGAGTTAAGCAAACCACTCAGGAAGCTTGCCCCATGTGGGTGCCTATTGTGGAGAGCAACGTGATGGATACGGATGGAGCCAATTTTTTTGTGCAATCGAATCTGTGTTCACTTTTTAAGAAGGATCCGCTGATCGACAGCCTGATTTTGGGTTGTACGCATTATCCTTTGTTGATTGACAGCATTCGTAAGTACGTTCCCAGCGAAGGAGTCCGGATTATTGAACAGGGAAAAATCGTTGCCCGAAAGCTTCAGGAATACCTGCAGCGACATCCCGAAATCGATGAGAATTGTACCAAGACGTCGGGACGTAAATTTTTAACCACCGAAGATGTATGTTTCTTTGAAGCCCGTGCGGAGCAATTTCTCGGTTATCCCATTCAGGCTGAAAAGATCGAACTGTGATCCACCAGGGCTGATCCCTAGTGCTTGTAGTTCTTCTTCAGAAAGCAATGAATGTCCTGATCAGGGCCCGCAATTAAGTCGGCTAACAGGCGGGTTTTTGGAAACTGCTCCAAAATAATACGCAGGAACACCGTAATGGGAATAGACATGATCAAGCCTGGGACTCCCCAGAGATACCCCCAAAACATGAGCATGATCAGGATGGTAATAACATTGATCGAAAAGGTTTTCCCCATGAAAATCGGTTCCAGCACGCCGCCCATCAGAACCTGAACGGCGGTAATGGTCAGGACGAAAAAGAAGAGCACACTGGTCGGATCAAGCTCAATAAAGGCGAAAAGTGCCAGTAAGACTACCGAAATGACAGAGCCGATCATTTGAACAAAATTGATGACAAAGGCAAACAACCCCCAGAAGATAGGAAAACTAACATCGAAAAACAGGCAGGCCAAACCAATGCCGATACCGGTAAACAAGCTGATAAGAAACTTGACCAGGACAAACTTGATGATGTCTTTTTCAATCTTCATGAAAATCTTGATCGAGGAATATTGCTGCTTAAAAATCGTGTCATTCAGTAGTTTCTGAAAGTTAATGGAGCCCGAAAGCAGTAGGACTGTAAAAAACAGCGTCATCAAAGTCATGGTAACAGTGTCGCCGATAAAGTCAAGCGTTGTACTGACGTTCCCCAAATTGTTGTTGCTCTCGAAGTAGTGAAGCAGGATGTTTTCACCCTGAACCCGATCCATCCCGAAGAACTGCTCGATGGACACAATTACATCTGTCAGTTTGGTTTCAGCCTTGGCAAAGAACTCATTGTCGGTTGCCATGATTTCATGGCTGGATAATTTGATCAATTCGACGCCTGCTTTTAGGGCTCCAATAATAATTAGAATGATTAGGAGAATACTGACGGGCCTGGGAACTTTGCGTTTGTTGAGCCACCGCATTAAAGGCAAAAACAAAAGGGCGATAAACATCGAAGCAATCAAGGGAATGAAGATGAAAGAAAGCGTTTTTAGCAGGTAAAAAACTATTGGAATGGCGACGATCAATAGCAGGATATTTGTGGTCCGTGTATCTTTAAGGTTCATTTTTTCAGAGATAATTTTGCTTCTTGGATGTTATCTATAACAAGCATTTGGATTTAAAGTTTGGCTTGTTTGACAAGCAATTTTCAAGTCCGAAAGCTTGATTTTTGACGCTTCTAATTAAAGTCTTTATTGCGGCAGTTCGTAATGGATTCCGGCATCGGGCCCCAGTGGAATCCCCAACAGCAGCCAAGCTACCAGCAGCAGAATCCAGAATAGCAGGAAAATGATGGAATAGGGCAGCATGGTGGCGATAATGGTTCCAATGCCAGCTTTGGGGTCATACTTCTGCACAAAGGCGATGATCAGTGCGAAGAAGCTCATCATGGGCGAAATGATGTTGGTTACACTATCGCCAATGCGGTACACCACCTGCGAAAGCTCTGGTGAATAGCCCATGATCATAAACATGGGGATGAAAATGGGTGCCAGAATAGCCCATTTGGCTGAGGCGCTCCCCATGAGCATATTGATGGACGCCGACAAAAGAATGAACAGGATCATCAGTGGAATCAATCCGATATCTGCCGACATGAGCAAGCCGGCACCTTTCACCGCCAGAATCATTCCGAGGTTACTCCACTTGAAATAGGCAACAAACTGGGCGGCAAAAAAAACGAGTACCAGGTAGGTGGACAAGGTTTTCATACTTAAGGACATTCCATCCATCACGTCTGCGTCGTTTTTGAAGGCGCCGGTGGCAAATCCGTAAGCTAATCCCATCGCTCCCGCTGTAACAAAGAGCATGGCGACAACGCCTTTGATCAGTGGTGAATTCAACATACTCCCATCTCCTCCACGTAGAAAACCAGTGGCAGGAATTAGACCGGAAAGGGAGATGGCTGTAATCAGGAGGAAAACGACCAGCGCCCCAAGCAATCCCTTCTTCTCTTTTTTCGAAAGCTTGTCAAAAGCCTGATCTTCCAGAACCTCGCCGTTTTTATACTCTCCCAGTCGTGGCTCTACAATTTTTTCGGTAACCAGTGTGCCTGCCAAAGCAATAACAAAGGTAGAGGCCACCATGAAATAATAGTTGGCGGTGGCATTCACTACGTAGGTTGGATCAATAATCTGAGCCGCTTCCTGCGACAAACCCGCTAATAGGGGATCGATGGCTCCCAGAGCCAGGTTGGCGCTAAACCCGCCTGAAACACCGGCAAAGGCAGCTGCCATTCCGGCAATTGGGTGCCGTCCAACGGCACGAAAGATTACACCAGCCATTGGGATCAAAAGCACGTAGCCTACATCGGCTGCCATGTTGGAAAGAATTCCCGAGAAAACCAGTACGAATGTTAACAAGTGCTTGGGCGAATTGAGCACCAGCATGCGAATGACCGCGTTGACCAATCCACTTTGCTCGGCGATTCCAATACCCAGCATAGCCACCAAAACGATTCCCAATGGTGCAAATCCTGTGAAGTTGTTAACCATTTCGAGTAAAATGCGGTGGATACCCTCGACCGATAGCAGGTTTACCGGGCGGATGAGTTCCTGGGTGCCCGGATGAATCACTTCCCATTGCAAAAAATGGCCGACGGCTGAGAGTATTAATGCTGAAAGGGCGAATAAGGCAAAAAGGGTTGCCGGGTGGGGCAGGGCGTTTCCAGCCCGCTCCGTCCAGTTCAACATCTTCTGAAAGAATCCTACGTTGCGATTTGCTTGGGTCATATGCGTGGTGAATTGTGCTATTTTCTAAATGCGGTCTGAGTTCTGCTTGTCAATCAGGTGATTGACGGTTTGTTGCGGGCTTTATGGATACAAAGTACACCGCTTTTTGGCTTTTTTTTGAAAGAATGAAACGACAGATGAATCGGTGGTAACACTTCTTCATCTGTCGCTTCTGGAATTACCAAAGTTTTTTTGGATAAGCTCCCCTGTCGGTCAGGCGTTTAACCTGTTCCACAACAAAAGCCTTGTCTTCCGGGTAGGTTACACCAAACCAAGGCGAATCGGCTTGCAGCACTTTGGCCTGTATTTGGCTGGATTCAATAAGATCGAAAACTACGCTGGGAATGTAGAACTCAGATTTTGGCTGATCCATTTTTTCATCCAGAAAGGATTTGAACTGCCTTTCAAGGTGCTCAAACAAGGAAGGATGAAACCCCCAGAAATTCATGGATGCGGGTGTGTTTTCATCAACCACAATGCTTGCTCCTGCTTCATCTCTGAAGGATATTTCAGATCCGGTACGGGCTATTCCGTGGCGTTCGGTTATTTCTACCAGGTTGTTATCCTTATCAATTTTGCAGAGGCCTCGCGAAACTGTTCCAAATTCCGACAAGGTGTTCTTTAGTTGATAACCCACCATGGCGTATTGGTTGCCTGTTACCTGCTTGTTCAAAAAATTGGCTGCGACCCGGAAGGATTCCTGTCCGTAGAAATCATCAGCGTTAATCGCTGCAAATGGTTCGTTGATCACCTCTTTGGCCATTAGTATAGCATGTCCGGTTCCCCATGGCTTCTCCCGGCCTTCGGGTAGCGAATAGCCTTCGGGTAGTTTATCCAGTTCCTGGTACACATATTCAACGGCTATTTTTCCGTCGAGTTTATCAGCAAAGCGGCTTTTGAAATCGTCGGCAAAGCTTTCGCGAATTACAAAAACGACTTTTCCAAAACCAGCACGAATGGCGTCGAAAATTGAATACTCCAAAATGGTTTCTCCGTTTGGGCCAATGGGTTCAATTTGTTTCAATCCACCATATCGGCTACCCATTCCTGCGGCTAAAATTAAAAGTGTTGGTTTCATGTATGAGTTTTGAATTTCGAGCTTCGAATTTAGCCATTGTCTTTACAATAACCAATTACGAATGAACAATAACGATTGCTTTATTCCTTGTACCAACCAGCGTACATGCTGTAGGCGTTGGCAATGCGATGGATTTCTCCTTCGAGTAAATCAGAACCAATGGCTTTCACTTTTTTTGCCGGAATTCCAGCGTAGACGCTGCCCGATTCCACAATCGTACCTTTGGTGACCACCGAGCCGGCAGCAATAATGGTGTTACTTTCAACCACCGCGTCATCGAGCACCACGGCATTCATGCCAATCATCACATGGTCTTTGATGGTACAGCCATGCACAATCGCACCATGAGCAATGATCACGTTATCGCCAATGTTGGTGGGTGATTTTTGGTAAGTAGCATGAATCACAGCACAGTCCTGAACATTTGAATTGCGCCCAATACGGATGGAATGAACATCACCCCGGATCACGGCGCCGTACCAAACACTGCTGTGATCGCCAATCTCAACATCCCCGATGATCGTTGCATTTTCGGCTAAAAAACAGTCTGCACCGATCTTCGGTGTTTTTCCTCTCAATGTTTTAATTAGAGCCATTATCTATATTCATTTTAAATTGAGAGCAAAGATATGAAAAGCTATAAATAATTGAATACATCCTATTTGCCTTATCGATTATTAGTTATTTTTGCTCAACTACTGAGAAACGATCCTTATTCAAAATGATTCCAAAGTGATAATTCATTAATTTAGCGGTCGTTTTTTTTAGTGTTTAGAAGGAAAAATCCAGCTATTTAAAATAATTGTCAAATGAAAGACACAAAAGTTATTGAGTTAGAAGAAGTGACCATTCGGTTTTCCGGTGACTCGGGAGATGGGATGCAGCTTACGGGAACTTTGTTCTCGGACGCCACGGCGTTGTTTGGGAATGATATATCAACTTTTCCGGATTATCCGTCCGAAATTAGAGCTCCGCAAGGTACTGTTGGCGGTGTCTCCGGGTTCCAAGTGCAGTTTGGGCATAAGGAAGTCAACACCCCGGGAGATGATGCGCACGTGTTGATTGCCATGAATCCTGCTGCCGTGAAAGCCAACGCCCGTTTTATTCGTCCGGGTGGAACCATTATTTATGATGTTGATTCTTTTAATCAGAAAAACTTAGATAAGGCGAAGTTTTCCACCACTGATCCTTTTGGTGAATTGAAATTGGAAGACTTCACCAAGATTCCGGTGCCTATTACCAGCCTGACACGCGAATGCCTAAAGGATTTTGGGATGGATAATAAATCGGTATTACGAAGCAAAAATATGTTTGCTTTGGGCTTGATTTGTTGGATGTTTGATCGTCCGATGGATTATATCGAGAATTTTATTTCAACGAAATTTGCTAAAAAACCGGTGGTTGTTGAGTCAAACCTGAAAGTATTGCACAGCGGCTACAACTATGGCATGAATATGCAGCATATGACACCACGTTATTTGGTCGACGCTGCAGCCATTGCCAAAGGAACTTACCGGAACATAAACGGAAACCAGGCAACGGGCTGGGGATTTTTAGCAGCGGCCGAAAAGGCCGGGCTCGACTTGTTTTTAGGTTCTTACCCGATTACCCCGGCAACCGATGTGCTGACCACCTTGGCTGCGCGTCGTGACCTGGGCGTGAAAACCTTTCAGGCTGAAGATGAGATTGCCGGAATTTGTACGGCTCTTGGTGCTGCTTTTGCCGGTAATCTGGCGGTAACCAATACTTCGGGCCCGGGATTGGCTTTGAAGTCGGAAGCGATTGGCCTGGCTGTGATGGCCGAGCTGCCCCTGGTGGTGGTCAATGTTCAGCGTGGCGGCCCTTCGACCGGATTGCCCACCAAAACTGAGCAGTCTGATTTGCTGCAAGCCTTGTATGGGCGCAACGGCGAAAGCCCGGTGGTCGTTATTGCAGCCAGCACACCGTCCGACTGTTTCTATTACGCTTTCTTGTCGTGTAAAATTGCACTGGAGCGCATGCTGCCGGTGATTTTATTAACCGACGGGTTCCTTGGCAATGGAAGCGAGCCTTGGCGTATTCCGGCGATGGCCGAACTACCTGAGATTACTCCCAGAATAGCTAAAGACAGTAGTCAGTTTAAAGCTTATCGTCGCGATGTGGATACCTTGGCCCGCGAGTGGGCTTTCCCTGGGATGGATGGGTTTCAACATCGGATCGGTGGGCTGGAGAAGAACGAGGAAGGTACGGTAAACCACGATCCGGAGAACCACCAGAAAAATTGCGAAATCAGAGAGGCAAAGGTTCAAAAAGTGGTGGAAATGCTGCCTGAGCTGGAAGTGTTTGGCGATGCGGATGGAGGCGATGTGCTGATGGTCAGCTGGGGAGGAACATACGGCCATACGGTTAGCGCTGTTCGTGAGATGCGCAAGGAAGGCAAAAATGTGAGCCTGGCACACTTCAATTTTATCAAGCCACTTCCGGCCAACACCCGCGACGTATTCAGTAAGTTTAAAACCATCGTGGTTTGCGAATTAAACCTCGGGCAGTTTGCGGCATATCTCAGAGATCAGGTTCCCGGATTTGAGTTCCGCCAAGTCAATAAGTTGAAGGGTTTGCCATTTACCATTACCGAGCTGAAGGAAAATGTTGAAAAATTACTGGAGGACTAAGATATGATGACAGATTTGAGTTATACAATCAAAGATTTTAAAAGCGAAAACGAAGTACGTTGGTGCCCGGGGTGTGGCGACTACGCGATTATGAACGCGGTGCAAAAAACCATGGCTGACATGAATGTGCCTCATGAAAAATTTGCCGTCATCTCCGGTATTGGCTGTTCGTCTCGGTTTCCTTATTACATGAGCACTTTTGGTTTTCACTCCATTCATGGACGTGCTGCCGCAATTGCATCCGGGGTGAAAAGTGCCAACCCTGACCTGAATGTTTGGGTCATTACCGGCGATGGCGATTCGATGGCCATTGGCGGGAATCACTTCATTCATTTGGTCCGCAGGAACATCGATTTGAATGTGATCCTATTCAATAATAAAATTTACGGATTAACGAAGGGACAGTATTCACCGACAACCGACCGGGGTTTTGTGACCAAAACTTCGCCATTTGGAACCATCGAAGATTCATTTATTCCCGGACAGTTGGTGCTGGGGGCCGGCGGCACCTTCTTTGCCCGCGGGGTCGATTCGAATGTGAAGCACAACCAGCAGGTGTTTGCCGAAGCAGCCAAGCACAAGGGAACATCCATTGTTGAGATCCTACAGAATTGTGTTATTTTCAATGACGGAATTCATGAGCAAATTGCGGATCCGAAGCACCGTGCCGAGCGTCAGCTGTTTTTGGAGCACGGTAAACCCATGATTTTTGGGAATGATAATGAAAAAGGCCTGGTGCTGGAAAATGGCCGTTTAAAGGTGGTGACCATTGGTGAAAATGGGGTGTCTGAAGCAGATATTTTGGTCCATGATGCTACCGAAGTCGATCTTTCCATTCATATGCAGCTGATCAGGATGACCTTACCTGATTTTCCGATCGCCATGGGGGTGATTCGCTCGGTGGAGGCCCCGATTTATGATCAGGAGCTGAAAAAGCAGATTGACACCGTTTCTGCAAAACGGAAAGTGAACAACATGGATGAGTTGCTGCGCTCGGGAAACACTTGGGAAGTAAACGAACCCAATAGCAAAGAGCCGGTACCTTTCTTCCAGAAGAAGTGTCTGATAGTTAAATAACAACCTTGATTAACCTTAACTGGCTAATGCAACGATCCAGGCGACGATACGATAAAGTGTTCTGATCCGTATATCAAAATAAAAAAAGAGGCTGAAGCCTCTTTTTTTATTCGCCACGGGTGGTGAACATGAGAAGCCGCGTTAACGCGGGCTTGCTGTTTTGAGTTTTTCTTTTTCTGAAAGCCAGTTCCTAACAAAGGATTCCCACTCCAAAAAGCGTTCTTCATTCATCATTCGTTCCATTTTTACCTGGCCGCCTCTCTGTTTGCCGTGTGCATGCCAATCGTGAAAGCAAGCCTCCGGAACAGTATGCACCAACACGCCTTTTAGTGCCTTTGACCGGGCAACGGCATAATTCTTATTGGATTCTTTCAGGTGTTTATCCAAGGCCCAGGCCAAAGCCTTATCGTTACTGTTGTCATCACAGGCCAGATGCCATACGTGATGAAATTCACCATCGATTCTTACGGTTGAAAGCGTGAACTCTGGAATCTTAATGTTGAACAGCTTCTCCAGCTCAATCATTGCAGCATTCATTTTATCGACCGAAAGTTGCGAGCCAACCACATTCATGAAAAATTTAGTGCGTCCCGTGATTCTGATTTCTGCCCTGTCAACATCCGAAAATTCAATCGTATCGCCAATCATGTAACGCCACAAACCCGATACTGTGCTCAATAACAGGACGTATTCCACGTTTTCTTCCACCTCGGTGAGATTCAAAACCGGAGCATCTTCAGCAATGCTTCCATCTTCGTTCATGTTTTGGGGCCGAAAAGGCACAAATTCGAAATAGATTCCATTATCGACCAATAGTCTCATGGCGCGTGTCTCTGGTCGTTCCTGAAAAGCAATGAATCCTTCGGAGGCAAAATATGTGTCGATGATGGTGATGGGGTGGGCGAGCAATTCGTTGAAACTTTTTTGGTAGGGCTCAAAAGCCACCCCGCCGGTGGTGTAAACCTGCAAGTTGGGCCAGATTTCATGAATGTTTTTTGCACCATGATAGGTTATCACTTTCTTCATCATGAGTTCGAGCCACGATGGAATGCCGCTGATGGCGCCGATATCCCAATCTCGGGCACGCTTGGCAATTTCCAAAACACGTTCATCCCAATCCTTCAGCTTCGAAATTTCTTCGCCCGGTCGGTAAAAGCCTTTGAACCAAGCCGGAATATTACTGGCGCTGATTCCGCTGATTTCGCCTTCGAGGTAGCCGTTACGTTCGTTCAGTTGGGTTGAGCTACCCAGCATCAGAATTTCTTTTTCGAAAAATGAAGGCGGCAAATCGAAGTTTGCTGTTGCACCGACCTGTTTAATTCCAGCCAGACGTATGTAATTGAGCATTTCGTTACTCACCGGAATGCGTTTGCTTTCCTTGCCAGTTGTTCCTGAGCTCAACGCAAAGTAAGCCGGCTTGCCAGGCCAACTGATGTTCTCTTCTCCCTGATAAAGCCGGTGCCACCAATCCTTTTGCATTTTATTGTAGTTGAAAAAAGGAACATGGTAGGCGAAGGCTTCCGCCGGATTTTCTGCGTACAGAATTTCTTTAAACCGATGATGTTTTCCGAAGCTTGTACTTCTTGCTTTGACCAGCAAATCGTGTAACAACTGCTGTTGCACTTCGTGGTATTCGGTTTTTGAGGTGAATGCGTAGCCCAACTCAATGGCTTTTTTTATAATCGCTCCTATAATTGCCATATTCTAAATTTTAGTGGTTGTTGTTTTAGCCCTATCAATTAAAAAGCCAGAAACCAAAGCGCCATTCAACACCGTTTTTTATTATTTCGGCTCAGCGCTGTGAGGAATGGCCGCCTCAACGTGTGGAATATCCTGGCCATAAAAGACAAGGTGTTTACTCCTACGGGTAGCCTCCAACTGTTGTTACCATTGGATAAACCGGATTCAACCGGGCATTGTTGGCTTGGCTTGAACGAGTTGGCATAGTTTTATCTTGTTAAAGGTATAAACTTTAAATCTTTTAATGATGAGAATTGTAGGATCTGTTTTATTAATTTTAGGAATAATCGGACTAGTTGTCTTTGGGATACAGGCATTTAATGATTCCGAGAGCTTCAGTATCCTTGGGGCCGAAGTTGCCGTTAGCAAGGCTAATTGGACTCCGGTGATTGTCAGTGCGGTGGTTTTAGTCGTCGGATTCTTTCTGACTATGAGCAGAAAAAGAGCCTGAGTCTGGCGTGAAAAGCCAGCCCGGACTATAAAAATCGTAATTGGATGAAATACTCGCACAAGATTTTAACGACAGCTTTTATTCTGATAGTCGCTGTCGTTTCTTTTTTTCTTATCGGTGATACCGTATTGTCTGGGATAATCCGGAAAAAACTGGAGAAAGGACCCGTTGCCTCCATTCGTATTACATCCAAATCAGTTGAGGCCAGTTTGTGGCGCGGCCGAATTGTTTTAGGCGAGGTGGAGCTGACCGATACCAGTGGTCTTGGTCAAGCTTCTATTCCCAAGGTTGAGTTTGGGGGCTTTAAGCTTTGGCGACTTCTTATTCATCGTGAAATTGTGTTGAAGTCGGTTGAAGTGCTTCGTCCAACAATTGAAATGACCATGACAAATGATTCGGTGTCAGTTGATGAAGATTCAGCAGGAGAATTCTCACAAGCTTTTCGGATTCGGCAAGTGAAGTTTGTTGATGCCCGAATAAATCTTCTTCAAAAGGGAGCTGAGAAAACTGATACGATATTTTTAACCCGTTTGGATCTCGATTTCTGGGATTTGGCGACCAGCACTCCTCAAGAAAAATACAGCTATGAATCCTTATCGTTTAACCGGCTTCGGTTGGTGCTTCAGCAAGGACAATATTTGCTTCCCGGCGGATTGTATGCTGTTGATTACGACACGTTGGATTTCGATTCTGAAAAACGTTTACTTAAGGGCGCCCAAATTAATTTACGATCAAGAGACGGCAAATATGAAATAGGCCGAAACAGGGGTGTCGAGACCGATTGGTTCGATATCGCAGTGACCAGGATATCCTTCTCGGAAATTCGTCTGGATGCGTTGCTGAACGACACGGCCGTCGTGCTCAGTAAAGCACAAATTGCGGGGCTGAATGTCAAATCGTTCAGAGATAAGCGCCTTCCTTTTCCTGTGAAACCGGATACAAAGCTCTTGCGTGGCATGCTGAACAACTTGCCTGTTGCACTTCATGTCGATTCGGTTTTGGTTAACGACGGAACCATTTCGTATGCCGAGCGGGTAAAAGATTCGACCGACGAGGGCGAAGTTGTGTTTTCACAAGTCCAGGGGCAACTGTTTTGCCTGAGTTCCATTGATCGTTTGATTGGGCGTAAAACAACGATGCATGTTGAGGCACGGGCTATGGAGCGGGGACTCCTGACGGCTGATTTTGTTTTTCCGAACAAAAGATTTCCGAACAACTACCAGGTATCAGGGACATTGGGCGAAATGGACATTGAGGCGTTTAATCCGATGCTGGTTCAAAATGCCTCGGTGAGAGTTGAAACCGGTAACTTAAAGCGCCTGGCCTTTAACTTCACCTATGATGATGACCGTTCTGCGGGTGATTTACTGTTTGAGTACGATAATCTGAAAGTTCACATTTTAGATAAGGAAGACAGGACCAACAAAAAAGTCCAATCATTTTTCACCAATATTTTGGTACTCCAAAAAGAAAACATCAGAGATGATCGCTCATTTCGTGAAGGAACCATCGCCTTTGAACGCGACAAGAAAAAGTCACTGTTCAATTACTGGTGGAAATCGCTATTGAGTGGTATCAAGAGTATTGCGATCCTTTAAATCATAAAAAATGGGTAGAAGTTTGCACACCTTCCCACAGTTTTCCACAATGAGATATTTCTTTTTGTCGACATAAGGCTTTGCTGTTTAGGTCTTTGGTTGTGAATGTTTTTTCTGGCATGGATTTAACAGTAAGTATAATTGATGATGTTCTCGGTGTGAGTTTTACAGCTTGACTGTCATTACATAGAAGTATTAATTTTAAAATCACAATTATGGACAACTTGGAAATAAAAGGCAAATGGAATGTATTGAAGGGAAAATTCAAACAACGTTATGCCGAATTAACGGAAGATGATCTGACCTATGTTGAAGGTAAGGAAGACGAGTTACTTGGGCGTCTCCAGGAAAAGACCGGAAAAGCAAGAGAAGAGCTAATTGAGGAAATCAATAAGTTATAATGTTATGAGATCCCTATTGTATTTAATCGCCGTCATTTTGATTATCGGGTGGTTGTTCGGATTCTTCGTTTACTCGGTTGGCCATTTAATTCATATTTTGCTTGTGCTAGCCGTGATTTCGATCTTGATTTCGCTCATTCGCGGCAGGTGACCAGAACGGTGACGAGTAATTTAAAATAAGCTAAAAACGAATTGGACTCCAATTCGTTTTTTTATGGGAGTAGCTCGGATGTTTGATGATTCGTTTGTTTAAAAAATCAACAGTAAAATACAAACTGTAAGCAGGTATCGGAGAAACTTACCTCATGTTTTTATTCCAAAGACTTAGGGGACGGCTCTGCTCCCCTAAGTCTTTGTTTCAATTGTGTTGATTTCAAATGGGATGGCGTAATTGACCGGTTTGTTGGTGTGCTTGTAAAATCTTGAATATTGATGGGTCAGTTCAACCCCAAAGTAAAAGATGATCGATACGAAATAGATCCAAACCAAAATAACCACAAAAGAGCTGGCGGCTCCATAGACCGCGCCCAGGTTGCTGTTCCCGATGACGATTCCAATGACAAACTTTCCAATGACAAACAAAATGGCGGTGAATACAGCACCAAACCAGCTGGCCCGCCATTTCACGCTCACATCGGGAAGAAAACGGTAGATGAGCGCAAAGATGGCAGTAATGATGGCCAGCGAAAGGACGATGTTGGCGAGCTGGGCCAGGAAAACAAAATCGGAGCTGAAGTAGGTGCGCAAAAAATCTTTGAGAAAACTGATCGATGCGTCAATAATCAGCGAAACCAAGACGACAAAGCCTAAGCTTAAAATCACCCCAAACGAAAAAATACGGTCTTTAGCCAGTTTCAACGCTCCTTGTTTCAGGCTTGACCGGACTTTCACCCGCCAAATGAAGTTGATGGAATTCTGCATCACGCTGAATAGTGTGGTGGCTGAGATCAGGAAGAAAACGATCCCGATAAAAGCACCTATTCCACTGTTTTCCGTAATTTGGAAATTATCAATGGCGTTTTGCAACACCTGTGTACTTTCGTGGCCAATAAGAACATTCAGCTCTTCGAAAAGCTTGGCACGCATGGTTTCGTCTCCGGTAAAAAAGCCAAATACCGAAATGATGATCACCAGAATGGGCGCCATCGAAAAAATGGCAAAGTAGGCGGTGGTACCGGCAAGGTTGACTGGATTATTTGTGCCGAATTGGACAAAAGTCTTCCGGAATATCCGGAGCGTATCGTTGATTGCTTTGAATCGTTTGCGTTGCATATTATTTCCGTTTTGTTATTCGGGTCCATATTCTTTTAAAAGAGATCTCATGGCTGGTAGTCCCCCGGTCGCTAATTAGATAAGCAAAAGGTTGCAAGTCGGGAATGTTTTGCATAACGATCTTCAGGATAGCCAAACAAGGGATCACAATCAGCATACCAGGAATCCCCCAAATCATATTCCCCAGTAAAAGGCTTAGAATAATGGCCAGTGGATTGATTTTAATGTTATTGCCGACCACGTTGGGGGTGATGAGGTTATTTTCGAGAAACTGAACGACACTGAACAGGATAAAGATCTGCAGAATGACCTGGAACGGACTAGATGAGGTGAGCAGCACGTACACAATCGGAATCAGGCCGCCAATAAAGGTTCCGATGTAGGGAACCAGGTTCAGGAGCGCAGCTAAAATCCCAAACACCAACGCATGACGAACACCAATAATGAATAGCCCGGTTGTATTCAAAATTGCAAGAATAAAAACAACAATCAACAGCCCGCTCATGTATTTGGTCGTTATATGGGCTATCTGACGCAAAATTTTCAAGGTTTTGCGTTTGTTTCTTCTCCCGGCAAGCCTGAATATGAAATAGGCTGTCTTAGTGCGGTAAAAAAGCAGGAAGAAGGTGTATACCGGCAGTAACCCAATCTGGAAAAGTGTGGTGGTGGTGGCGCTAAACAGGCTCCCAATCTGCGATTCCCAGGAAGAAAAGAAACTTTCTGTAGCCCTGCTGAAGTAATGATCCATTGTATTGGGATTGATTCCAATTCTGGTTTCCAGTACACGTTGCAGATGATCAATCTTGCTGTCCATTTGGTTTTTCAGCTCGCCAAAATCAATGGTCATGTTTGACAGCTTTGCCGATAAAAAAAGGCCTGCGCTTCCTATAATCAGGATAGCTGCCAGGATGACGACAATGATGGCAATTCCCCGATGAACCCCGCGTCGCTCAATGGCCCAAACCAGGGGATAAAGTAGGTAGGCAAAGAAAATGCTGAGGGCAAAAGGAACCAGAACATTTTTTGCTAAAATCAGGAATAGAACGAAGATTGAGAGAATAAATAAGTTGAGTGCCGTTCGTATAAGTAACTCATTTTTCATAGTTCATTTGTTATCGATTATTTGGGTTGGCTGAAAGAATTGTGCCAGTTGTATGAATGCCGGAAAAGCGCCACATTTGGCTTGTTTTCCAGATGATGATTGGTCTGTATGGCCTCGCTTTTGGGGAATGGTGTGGAAATTTATCCCCGAAAGCGGTGCTCGTGGGGTTGGGTGTGAATCAATTACACGACTGGTATAAAATTCGCATATTTCGGACCTGTTTGGACTTCATGGATTACAAACTGGGAAAAACTTTTTTATGATCAAAGAATTAGTTAAAATTGGCAATTCCTTTGATAAGATATTTACACGTATGGCAAAACCTTTTCTGCGCAGTCTCTTTTTTTTTCTGATTTTTTGTAGTGGTTATCAACTGGCCGCACAGGAAAACTATGAAGTCAGGCGTGTAGACTTTCATGGCAATAAAACATTGGATTCCGATTTTTTGCTCGACCGGATGGCTGTAAAAGAGCTATCGTATCTCGAAAAGCTGATCACAAACGAACAACCGTTTCTTTTTAACCGACGACTCGTTGAGCTCGACATGGAGCGCTTAAAACGGATTTACCAAAGTGAAGGTTTCCTGAATGCCGAAGTCAAGCTGGATCCACTTGAAATCAATGAAAAAAAACAAATCGTAAAACTGTCGGTTCAAATTGAGGAAGGCGAACCCGTGCTGATTGACAGTGTGGCCATTGTGGAAAAGGAAGCCTTGAGCGGAATTGACCTTGATTCATTACAGAAAAAGGTTTTTCGCGAAATGGAATTGCGGAACGGAAAGCGGTTCCGGGATGAATGGATCAAGCACGATGTGCAGGCGGTCGAAAATGCCTTTCGAAACCTTGGCCATGCGTACGTTAAGGTAAGCTACGAACTGGATTTGAGGCCAGACGAGTTTAAAACCAGCATTTTTTATTCGGTTGAGCCCGGGCCGGTCAGTTACTTTGGTGAGACCCGTATTGAGGGGCATAAACATGTTGAAGAAGCATTTGTCCGAAAACAACTCGTATATAAGGAGGGCGAATTGTACAACAAGTCCTTGTTGACAGAAACCCGGCAGAATTTGTATTTCTTGCAGCTTTTCCGCATTGTCTCGGTACAGCCGCAAACCGATGCAGCCACACAAAGAAGCCCAATTCCCGTTAAACTTTTTATTGAAGAAGCACCACGCCTGACCACCCGTTTTGGGGTGGGCTATGGTACCGAAGATAAATTTCGGACGTTTCTGGATCTGAATTACCTCGGTTTTTTGGGAAGTGCCCGGCGCATCCGGCTTTATTTAAAGCATTCGGCTTTGGAACCTTATCACGTCAGTTTAAAATGGATTCAACCCCAGTTTTTAGGAAAGAAAAGCACCATTTCGATCAACCCGTTTCTTAGTCGAAATTCGGAACCCGGCTACGAAACCCGGACTTACGGTTTGAATGTACCGGTTACTTACCGCTTTAACAGCCGACTGAATAGCACCGTGACTTATTATCTCGAAGAAGTGGAGCAGCGAGTTGAAGAAGGCGATGTCGAGCTTCCGGACCCGGAGGATGACAAGTTCGCTTACAACAAGTCGGGAATGCTGTTTAGTGCTGTGTTCGATAATTCAATACCAAAATTCTCACCCGAAGAGGGCGTGAAGGTGTCGCTTGGTTTTAAGTTGAACGGGTATGTATTTGGAAGTGATTTCAATTACACACGCCTGTGGGGAGATATACGCCACTATCAGGAAATTGGTGATTGGGTGTTGGCGCTACGCCTGATGGCAGGTAACATCAGCTCACCCGACAGCAGTGGCTTTATCCCTGTTGAAGACCGCTTTTATGCTGGTGGGAGCAACTCCGTTCGTGGTTGGAACCGGTCGGAGCTGGGCCCCAGGCGGGAAAGCGGAACACCTATAGGTGGTAATAGTATTGTTGAAGGAAATATCGAATTTCGGTATCCTTTGTTTTGGCGTTTCAGTGGGGTTGTTTTTCTGGAAGCAGGGAATGTTTGGCGCGAATCGTTTACCTACCGGTTGAATGATTTGGGTTATGCCGCCGGAGGAGGACTGCGTATTGAAACACCAATCGGCCCGATTCGGCTCGATTTGGGTGTTCCGGTGTGGAACGAAAAACGAAGTCCGCAGTTTTTTATTAGCGTTGGGCAGGCGTTCTAAATGAGTTGGTTCGGAAGTTGGGATGGCTTCGGCTTCCGATTAATTGGTGCGGCGCGGAACGTCGGTGTTTGTCATTCATAGTCAATCAATTGTTATTGACCTTCTTTAAGACAATTGATTGATTACCAAATGACGATTGAATGACTTTTTAATGACAGGAAGTAAAATCAGGAAATTCATTAAATAGAATTACAGGTCGGTGATCTGAAAAGCATAAAATAGTTCATGAAGAAAGTAATCACATATAGTCTGCGAATCCTGGGGTATTTGCTTTTACTGGTTGTAGTTGTTGTTTTGCTGGCCGGTTTGCTCATTCAGACTGCACCGGTAAAGCGCAAGCTTGCTGATTTGGGGGGCGAGCAGGCTTCGGCTGCTCTCAATGGGCAACTGACCATTGGAGAGCTCGATGGCAATTACTTTACTAACCTGCAATTGCATGATGTTTTGTTGATGGGCGACGACGATACGATTGCATACATTGGTGAAGTTAGCCTGGATTACTCCTTGTGGCCCTTGCTACAGAATAAGTTGCAGATTCGTTCGATCCTGATCAGCCGGCCCTATTTCTACCTGGAGCAGCAAGCTGATTCGAGCTGGAATGTGCAGCAGCTCGCCAAACCTTCAGAAGAAGAAGCTGATGCCAGCAGTACTCCCTCCACCTTTGAGTTGGAGGTGACTCGCTTCGAACTGGCCGACGGGAGTGTCCGTATTTATTCGTTTGATACCTTGATTCCGCGCCAGGTTGAAAATCTGAACACCAAATTGAGCTTACAGTATGCTACTGACAAGCAGCAACTGGTGTTGAATGAATTTTCACTGTCTACCCATCAGCCATATTTTGAATTGCAGCAATTGGCCCTTCAACTTAACCGGAATCAGGAAGTCATCCGGCTTTCCGATTTTCACCTGAAAACAGCCCGCAACCAATTGGATGGAAGCGGGAATTTCGCGGGAGTTCCGGAGCGGAAGGGAGCGGTCAAACTGAATAGCGAACCCCTAAGCATCCAAGAGTTTGAGTTTTTTCTGTCTGGATTTGAATTGCCCGCCTCGCCGGTGTTTAAGCTCGATGCCTCGATTGATCAGGATGCTGCTGCAGCAACCATTGACCTTGAGGATGAAGGGCAGTTAATTCATCTCGACGTCACATCTTCAAACTTGGCGGCTTTCCTTTTTAACCAGGATGCACCGATTCTGCAGTACACCGTGGAGGGCACCTTCGAAAACATTGACTTGGCACACTGGTTGGGTGATTCGGATTTGAACTACCTGGTAAATGGGCAGTTTACTGTGGATGGAAGCGGCATCGATTTGGAAACGGCAGTGACCAGGCTGGAAGGTAACTTTAGTGATTTGCTGGTTGATGGCCGGCAGGTGGAAAAGTTGCTGCTGAATGTTGATTTGAACAAGGGAAATTTGAAGGGCTTTGCACAAGGCCGGGGCGATTTTGGTTCGTTTTACCTAAAACCTGAGCTGGAAAATCTGCAGGGTGAGCCTACCTATTCTTTTGAACTGACCACAGAAAGGCTTGATTTGGCAGCATTAACCGGCAATGACAGCCTGAAGTCGGACCTGAACCTACTGGCCAGCGTTAAGGGAAAAGGGTTTGATCCTAAAACCTTGCAGGCCAAAGGGGATATTTGGTCGAGGAAATCCAGCTTTCAGGATGTCCAAGTGGATACCCTGTTTGCTAAACTGGCATACGAAAAAGAAGCAGTCCATATCGATTCGCTGAGGCTGGAAACAAAAGGTCTGCTGGTGAAGGCCAGTGGCGATTACAGCCTGAAAGGCAGTTCAGATCTTTCGCTCGAGGCATCTTTCGATGGAGTTGAAGAATTCGCCGCTTATATTCCGATGGAAGATTTTGCGACCAGCGGCGAAATTCATGCACGCTTGTGGGGAACAACGGATTCGCTCCGCCTGGAGTCGGTGCTGAAGCTGAACCAAACCTCCTATCAGAATATGACATTGGACCGCTTGCTGGTGGAAGCGCAAGGATTGCTTGCCGCGAACGACACAATGATCAACGCACAAATTCAGGCCTACGACTTGTTCAGTAATAATTTCACGGTCGATTCACTGGTTTTCAGTGTAGAAGCAGCCCCGGATTCGGTGTTTATGGACGGGCGACTGGTAAGCGACGAATTGAGCACGGACATGCAGGCTGGCCTTCGCCTGCAGGATGTGATTCGAATCAGCTTATCTGAGTGGCAGATTGACTACCAGGATCAACATTGGAGCTTACAGGATCCTCCGGCAGTTTTCGAAATCGATTCCGTCAATTACAGGCTGGAGAATTTTAAGCTGGTTTCAGGAACGGCTGACACCAGTCAGTATTTGTCGGCTCAGGGGGTGATTAGCCGGGAGGGAGTGGAAGATTTTAGCATGCAGGTTGCCAACATCAATTTGGCACAACTTTTAAAATTGACGGGGCAGGATATCGAGGCTTCGGGCCTGATTAATTTGTCGGTGGATTTGTCTGGAACGGCTGATGACCCGCTTGTTGATGGAGATTTTAGTTTGGATGAGGCCATGATGAATGACTACCATTTTACTGATTTTGGCGGAACGTTCGCTTATTCGGGCAAACAACTGGAGATGGACGCACAGATTATACCGCAGGACAGCGGAAAATTTGTCTTTTCGGGAATCATTCCGTTTGAGTTGATGCTGGATAGTATGGGAGTGAAGTTCAACCCCAAAGACTCGTTGGATGCCCATCTGACGATTGAAGAATTTCCACTGGCCATTTTGCAGATAGTAAATATAGGAGAAGGGGTTTCCGGCTATATCGAGGGTGATGTTACCGTGAAAGGAAGCATGGAATCACCCGATCCGGAAGGTGGTTTTCATTTGGTGGATGCTTCGCTGCTAATTTCTGAATATGGGGTGGATTACCGCGAAATCAAGTTCGGAATTGACTTTCAAGGAGAAGAAGTTTTGTTGGATACGCTGCTTATTCGCTCCGATGACGGGACCTTGACAGGTGGTGGGCGAATCGGGTTTAGCTCCGACTTTTACAGGGGTGACGTGAATGACTCTGAGATCAAGCTGCAGTTTGATAAATTCAATCCGGTCAATCACAGACAATTTAATATGCAGGTTTCGGGTAACGCCAGCCTCGGAGGATCGAAAGATGATGTGAAGTTTGATGGTGACCTGAACGTTCCACAAAGTGAGATTTATTTGCCCGCCATCTTCAATCTGATGGGAAAAATGGTTGAAGCGGAGATGCCCCAGCCTATATTAGTGCGCGAATTGCAAGCCATCGAATCGGGCACCATCGATTCCATCAATATTTCGGAGATTGACACCACAGCGACGGATAGCCTGAAGTTTGACTACTTCAATAATTTGACCGGTGAAGTGCGGCTGAAGATTCCAAAAAATACCTGGATTAAGAATGAAGACATGCACATTGAAATTTCGGGAGACCTGGAATTCATTAAGCACAAGCAATTTTTCGAGCTTTTTGGTTCAGTTGAAGTGGTGCGCGGGCAGTACGACCTGTTGGGACGGACCTTTATGATTGAGTCCGGCACCATCAGTTTTCAGGGAGGCGAAGAGCTGATGCCGCGAATGGATATTACCGCCAGTTATGTGTTTCGTAACACGGAGCGTGTGCAGCAAGAACTGAGAGTGGCGATCAGCGGGACAGCCGAACAACCGGCCGTTAGCTTTAGCATGGACGGCAGCAGTGTGAGCGAAGGTGACGCATTGTCGTACATCCTGTTTGGCAAGAGTATGAATGAGCTGAGCATGGACCAGCAGGAAAATGTGGCAGGCGCCGGTAGTATGGCAGGACAGGCGGCAGCCTCCATCCTGTCGTCTCAGCTGACCGACTTTTTGGGCGACAAGATCAACGTAGATTACATTGAGGTAAAGAGTGAGGGTAACTTCGAAAACGCTACGGTGGTGGTGGGAAAATACATTACCAACGACCTGTTTGTGAGCTACGAGCAGCGCTTTGGCGAAACGGATCAGAAAGACATGGCTAAGTACGAAGTGAAGCTCGAATACGAGCTTTTCAGATTCCTGTTTTTCCAATTAAACAACTCCTCCAACGACAGTGGTTTTGATGTGATTTTTAAGCTCAGTGCGGAATAAGACTGGAGCAGAGCTTTAGCTGATTATGTAAAAGCGTTAGTATGAGTAGATAGTCGTCAGTTTTTTCATTTTCATTAAATGAATTCAACAAGTGAGAACCATTTGAAGGCGGAACAAGTATAATTCATTAAATTTAACCGAAATTGGAATCATTCATGGGACAGATCGTTGATATCATCAAATCACTCCTGCAGCCGGGATCGGTGTTGTTACTCGTTATTTTGTTGTTGATCTTCAATTCCTGGATTTTTAACCGGTTCAAATCAGTCAAGTCCGATGCAAATATCGCCAAACGCTCAGTTTCGTTTTTTCTGGTGCTGTTTGGTGCACTTTCATTTATATTGGTGTTGCCGATTGAAAAATCGCTGAAAGGGCAAATTTTGAGTTTTTTCGGCATCATCATCAGTGCAGGGATTGCGCTGAGTTCGACCACCGTGCTAGGTAACCTGATCGCAGGGTTGATGAACAATTCGATGAAGCGGTTTCGCAACGGAGACCTGATTAGTTTGGATCAGATGCAAGGCAGGGTAATTAAGAAGAGTATTTTCCATACGGAGATTCAGCTTGAAGACAGCAATTTTATGACGATTCCCAACTTGTACATTGCCACTCACCCGGTTAAGCTTACCCGTAAAACCAATACCGTTATTTCCACCACCGTTTCGTTGGGCTACGATGTGCCGCGCGGTAAAATTGAAGACGCCTTGAAAGAAGCTGCAAGCGCTACCGGGCTCAACGATCCGTACGTTTATATCACCGAGTTGGGCGATTATTCGGTCGTGTATAAAATTCATGGGTTTCTCGATGATGCCAGTAAATATTTCAGTACAGCTTCTTTGCTAAATGGACACGTGATGGATTTTTTGCATGCCAATGGAATCGAGATAGTTTCGCCAACATTTATGAACCAGAGAAGAGTGGAAGAAAAGGAATTCATCCCGAAGCAGAACCACAAAAATCCGGTGGAAGAAAAGGGCCCTTCGCCCGAAGAATTGATTTTTGACGAAGCTATTGAGTCGGAGAAAATTGAGAAGAAAAAGGATTATCTGGAGGAGCTTGTTGACAAGCAGGAAGCACTGAAAAAGCAGTTAAATGAAATGAAAGACGAGACCGAAGTGAATAGAACGAAAGCTTCGATTGACAAAATTGGAAAGCAAAAAAGGAAGGTTGAACAGAGTATTCAGAAACAGATAAATAAAAACGAAAAGAAATGAAACCAGAAAGAGGCTGCCTTTTTGGGCAACCTCTTTTATCGTAGTTGATTTTGAATGGTTAAAAGGCAACTTTAATTCCAATTCCCGGGTCAATCGAGAATAGCACGGTGCCTTCCGTTACAATCTCGAGATAAGGTTTAAAGTCAATTCCAAAGGCAATGGGCACGTCGGGGATTTTATACTCGAGTCCGAAAATGCCGTCAATTCCGAGTCCCAGATCACCATCACCAATATCGTGCGGGTGGTCGTACCAAGCCGGGCCGCCCCGGCCGTCAAAATCATCGCCATAAACAGCGACGTGCCCACCAACACCATAAATCCAGTTCAGTCCCGGTTCGTTAAAAGCCATTTGGTTTTTCTCCCACAGGCCGGTTACACTGAATCCGTCGTGCCAGAAGCCAATAATCCCTTCAATGGCGGAGGGGCCGTAATTCTTTTTTAATGTTATTCCAGATGTCCCTCCCGAACGAAGTCCGATAGCGTAATCATATTGAGCCATGGCTATTCCTGAAAAGAAAAACATCAATGTCAAAAAAATAATACTCTTTTTCATAGCTAATGATTTTAATTTCGGTGGAGATACTTCCCAAAATTATACCTAAACGTTGGGGCGTTGTTTTTGAATACTGTTTTTTAGCCCCCTGGCGAGCTGATTTCCGGATTATTTGATAAATGGTCGGATGTCGATGTTGTGGCGCTTAAACCTCAATTTGTGGATTTATTGCGCCAAATGTCCTTACTGAAAAAATCAGTTTGTATGCGTTTTTAATTCAAAGGTTTCCAGTTGATTACTGAAAATCCCGAAAATGGGCATTTTTTGCGATCCCTTGGTTTCACAAAAAAAATCACATTTGTGCGAAACACAGTATGACAGACTTTTTCGGATTTTGATCAGCGCTTTGAACCTGGATACTCTTTTTTCTTGAAAGCTACGAATGTAGCTGCCGGAATCTCTTGTTCTGAGAAAACGGTTATCAGAATGAGAAAAAAAAAGATTTCCGAATGACAGAGGTATGAACGGTGCAGGCTGGCTTCAATTGGCTGTCAGGTGGCAATTGAACTTAGGTTAGTGATTTATATTGAGGTGTTTAGTGAACTCTTGGCCTAAGCCGTTTTTTCGATTACGATTTTATTGACGGATTCAGTCGATCAATCTTGGAATTATATTTGGAATAGTGGAGGTACCAAACTTTAAAAAAAGGAAAATGAAAACTTCAAGATTAACAGCTTTCTCTGCGATGTTCTTATCGGTGTTTCTAATTCTGTCTTCGTGCAACAGTTCCCGAACCTTGAAGGGTGGTGCGATCGGTGCGGGTGCTGGCGGAGCCCTGGGCGGATTGATCGGGTCAAAATCAGACAATACCGCTAAAGGGGCTATTCTGGGCGCCGTTATTGGCGGTACGGCCGGTGCGTTGGTCGGCAAATACATGGACAAACAAGCAGAAGAACTCGAGCGTGATTTGGAAGGGGCAACGGTTGAGCGGATTGGTGAAGGGATTAAAATCACATTCGACTCGGGAATTTTGTTTGGTTTCGACTCATCAAGCTTAACAGCCGCTTCAAAACAAAACATTAACGAACTGGCCGAAACCCTGAATAAGTACGAAAACACTGAAATCCTGATTGAAGGGCATACAGACAACAAGGGAAGTGAAGAGTACAATCAAAGATTGTCGGAGCGAAGAGCGGAGTCCGTTGGTGATTTGCTTGTTAGCACAGGAGTTGTTGGATCTCGGATTACCCAGATTGGGTATGGCGAGATGCAGCCCATTGCCGATAACAGTACCGATTATGGCCGCATTCAGAATCGACGGGTTGAGGTGGCTATTTTTGCAAACGACAAATTGAAGCGGGCAGCGAAACGAGGAGATATTGGCGAGCTGGAAAATTAAATGAATAGTATGAACTCATAAAGAATAGAAACATGAAACGAATGAAAAGATTAATCATAGGATCAACTTTATTGTGTTTGCTGGTTAGTCCGGCGTTAATGGCCCAAGAATCGGCCACCGGAATTAAAGGAGGCTTGAATTTGTCGAGCTTAACCACCGATGGCAACGATGACAAGAATTTGAAGCTGGGATTTCACGCCGGGGTGTATAATAAAATTGCGATAAGCGAGAGCTTTGCAATTCAGCCGGAGCTATTGTATTCGATTAAAGGAATGAAACTCGACTACGACAATAGCGCCTTTGCTGACGGTGAAACCAAGTTCAACCTGAATTACATTGATTTACCCGTGAAATTGGTCTTCAATTTATCGGAAGATTTTGAGTTTCAGGTGGGCCCCTATGTCAGCTATTTGGTCAGTGCTAATCTGGATACCGATGCTGAAGTATTGGACTATTTCCAGATTGATTCGGAAGATGATATTGACCGCAAAAATTTTAATACATTGGATTACGGCCTTTCTGCCGGTTTGGGATTCGATTTCCAATCGATCCTGGTTGGATTTAATTACAATATCGGGTTAAACCAGGTGGCTAAGGACGATGAAGCTTCCTACGACTTGCTTGGAGACGCGAAAAACAGCGTGATCCAGGTTTATGCTGCCCTGCGATTTTAACCCTTAAAATTAGAAGTTATGTTACGTTTAGTTATTTTATTTTTTATTATTGCCCTGATAGCAGCCATTTTTGGTTTTGGAGGCATTGCTGCCGGTGCAGCCGGAATTGCCAAAATTATCTTCTTTATTTTTATCATTTTGCTCCTCTTGTCAATCATTGGCGGAGGAATTCGGGGATGGAAGTAAGCATTGACCGACATATTCAGCGTTTTGAGCAGTAGCGGCAGCCATAGGCTTTTTCGGAATGAAAACAGGCCGACTCAGATGCATGAAAAAATGAAGACTTGAGTGTGTTTTTTTTTTCATTATCAGACCACTGTAGCTTGAAACGGGGAGTCAACTGCTGATTTCCCGTTTCTCCTATTCTTCCATTTCTTTCAGAATGTCTTCGACCTCCTCTTCGGTTTTGTGCAGTTTATCTTTACAAAGTTTAATCAGGCTTGAAACCCGTTTTACTTGTGCTGATAACTCATCCACATCCAATTCTTCATTTTCAATTTTTGCGAGGATTTCGTCAATTTCATTGACCGCTTCCTGATAGCTTGGTTTTTTCGTTGCCATTGTGCTTATTTTTTTGTGAGCTTACTTGTTATTTTTCCATCGGCCAGTTGGGTCACCAATTCATCACCAATATTCAACCTGCCAACCGACTTGATCAGCTGACCTTTCTTGTAGGTCAGGCTATAGCCTCGTTTTAAGACGTTTGCCGGATCGACCAGACGAACCTGTCCTTCGAAATGTGTGAGCCTATTGCGTTGTCCTTTAAGGTTATTTTTTCCGCTGACCTTCAGTTCCTGTTGCGATTGTTTTATTTGATTCCGTTTGATTCGAAACTGTCGCTGAATAAAAAAGTGGAGGTTGTCCAGTTTTCGGGCGAGCTGGTGCTTTTCCTCCCTAAGTTGTCCTGTTCCGAGTTTTTCAATCTGGTATTTGTGTTGCTGAAGTTGTTGTTGTTTGCTTTTTAAGAAAGAGGGAACAGATCGCTCCAACTTCAGGCTGGTTAGTTTAAAGTGGTTGTCTTCCTGGCTAACCATTTGCCTGATGGTCTGTTTTATGTTTTGTAAGGTTGTTTGAAGGGATTGTTTTTCTGTTTGTAGGCGTTCTCCAACTTCTGTTGCAAAACGTTCTTTCAGTTCATCCAACATTTGCTCAAAAGCAGCGGCTCCGCTGACCAGAAATTCCGCAACGGCCGTCGGCGTTTTCAATTTGGTGTGGGCTACCAAGTCCACGGCTGTTTCATCTTTGTCGTGACCAATGCCGGTAATCACCGGAATCGGGAGCTGGGTAATGTGGTAAGCCAATTCGTAATGGTCGAAACTGGCCAGATCGATTTGAGCGCCACCTCCCCGGATAATCACAACCACATCAAAAAAATCTTCGTATCGAAAAATTTGTTCCAGAGCCATCATGATGGATCCGGCGGCATCCTTTCCCTGCATGATGGCTGGGAACAGCTTGGTGTAAAAATGGATATGGTAGGCATTGTTGGCCAGTTGGTTCTGGAAATCCTGCAAGCCGGCTGCTGTGGGCGACGAAACGATGGCGATGCGCTGTGGAACCAAGGGGAGTTCCAACTCCTTGTTCATGTTGAGCACGCCCTCTTCTTCCAATTGAACAATGATCTCACGCCTTTTACGGGCCATATCGCCCATCGTGTAGCTGGGGTCAATATCGCGGATGTTGAGGCTCAGCCCATACACCGGATGGAATTCCACTTTCGCCTGGATTAACACTTTCAAACCTTCAGAAAAAGCCTGTCCGGTGGTCGTTTCAAAATAGGGTTTTAACATGCGAAACGTATACGACCAAATGGTTCCCCGGCATCGGGCCACTACCTCTTTGGTGGTATCATTTACTTCAATCAGCTCCAGATAACAGTGGCCGGTCCGGTTATTATTCATCTCGCTGATTTCTGCTCTGATCCACATCAAAGCAGGAAAAGCATCATCCAGTTGTGCTTTGATTTGGTTGTTGAGTTCTGAAAGTGAAAGCTGTGCCGTTGCCATAACCCATTCGTTTACGGATTGACCTTAATCAGTTTGATGACCGATACGTCGGTGTCGGAGGCTATTTTAGCCAAGATCAATCCGGCAGGCAAGTTAGCTAAATTCGATAGAAAAAAGGACTGTTGGTGGTGTAAAACTTGCTGGTGCAATAAGCTCCCGTTCATCGAAAACAGGCTGACCGTAAACTTTTCAGAGAGCTTGGGTGACTGTTGGTAAAGGAAAACATGGTCGAGAAATGGGTTGGGTACAGCCAGCCAGTTTTGGGCAATTGGGGTGGAGGAATATTCCGAAAGTAGTTGGTCGGCCTTTTCAAAATCGGGAATTCCAAAACCCAGAGTGTCATCTGGGTTTGTGTATTGCGAGGCACTTTTTTCAAGTGCTTCCTTGATTTGCAGACTGCTGGCTTCAGGATTGGCTTGCCACAGGCAGGCAGCCATTCCGGCCAACACCGGCGACGAAAAAGAAGTTCCGTTTGATGGGCCTATGTTGCCATTCGTTTTCTGAAGGATGGTTCCCCATCCCACCGCTACGAGATTTGGTTTTGTGGCTCCATCGGCTGCTGGCCCCAGCGAGCTAAAGGGCGCCCAAATGCTGTCTTTACGAACAGCACCAACGCCAATAACCAACTTGCCATCCGAAGGAGCTACCAGGTATTTCCAAGGTGAAGCAGCTTCGTTGCCGGCGCTGGAGAATACCATCATACCTTTTGCTACTGCCATGTTCGCCGCCCGGGTCACCCGGGTTGAATTGCCATCGAGGTCCGTATAGCTGTGGTTCATTTTCTCGTCGTCAAAGACCGTGTAACCCAGCGATGAGTTGATGATGTCGCAACCGGCGCTGTCGGCAAATTCGGCTGCAGCTACCCAGTTGTCTTCTTCAATTAAATATTCGGTGGCATCGTCTTCCGAGCGAAGTAAAAAATACGAAGCTTTAGGCGCCGTGCCAATCAACTGTCCATTGAGATGACCGGCCATTGTCGACAGGACGTTGGTTCCGTGGGAGTCCTCCAGGTAAACATTACCGCCGGGATTCACAAAATCACGGGTCTTAAGAATCCGGTTTTCGGAAGACAGCTGCTCCAAAGCAGGCAGTTCATCTGCTTTATGGAATCCGGCATCCAATACGGCAATAAGCATGCCTTCGCCCAAAAACCCTCGGCTGTGAAGTGCTTGACCGTTAAGCAGTTTTAGCTGGTGGATGGACGATCCATAAGCCGCTTCGTCAATTTCGTTCCACTGGTTTTCAATCTTGAACTTATTCGTGGTTGATTTCAGACTAATACCGGGTTTTGTCATCTCAGAGAACCGGATGAAATCGAATGTGCTGATGATTTTCTGGTAACCCGAGCTGCTTGTCTTGACTGTTGCACCGTTAAGCCATTTTGAGCTGTGGATGATTTCTGCGCCTTTGGCAGATAAAGCTTCGAGATAAATCGGTGAAACTGGCAGGTCGGATTCGTCTATGGTGATATTTTGTTTTTGGCGCCGCTCAATGGCACGCTGTGACAGATACTTTTCAGGCTGATAAACGCTGAAGTTGGTGCCATTCTTATCGGTGAATTCAATCCAATAATAATTGGTTGCTTCGTCCTGAGCGAACGCGGCTCCGGAGAAGAGTATCAAAAAAAGCAGTCCCCTCAGCTTCAGCATGATCTTCAATTCTAGTTTGGGTGAATCATGTTGGTCAACTTTTGCTAACGCTATCCACATTTATTGATTCAATTGATCGTTTTATCATCGTGCCGGTATGTTATTTTTCATCATATACTGGCCTGGATTGTCCATAAATTTTTCCGGATCAATCAGTTCGCTTTTGTTTTTCTCCAGTTCATTAAATCGGATTTCCTGGATGCTGTCTAAAACCTGCGGATTGGTCAGATGTCCCAGATCATAGTTCAGCGTATGCGAAAAAGTACCGTCCGGATGATAGTAGTTCCAATCGCCGTGCCGGAGTCCTTTAGTATAAAATGCATCCAGTTCAAGTTGCCCATTTTCAAAGTAAACCTGGCATGCGCCATCCCGTTGGTTATCAGTCATGCTACATTCAAGGTATGGTTTTCCTCCTTTGAAGTACGCCCGGTAAACGCCATTTTGCAAATCATTCTTCCAATGGATTTCCTCGAACAACTCGCCGGTTGGATAGTAGGTTTTCGAAATCCCGTGTTTCTGATTATTTTGAAAAACTTCAGTCGAAACCAACTGGCCATTTTGAAAGTACTGCCATTCACCTTCTTTTTTCTCTTCGACGTAAGTTCCTTTGGCCATGAGCTTTCCCCGGTTGTCAAATAATTCGGCGGGAATGGTATCGGAATCTTCCGGATAGAATAAACGAGCTTTTAGCAAGCCATTGGAGTGGTAGCGTTTAAACTCACCAACGGGGCGGTCGTTTCTAAAATTTCCTTCGTAGACTACATTTCCGTTGGTTTGTTCTTTTTGCCAAAAGCCTTGTTTCCGGCCTTCTTCATCAACTTGATTCATGTCATTTTGGGCTTGACCTGTATGCAGGATCAGCGCCAATAATATAGAAAATAAGATGCGAATCATATATTAGGTCCTATGCGCCAAATCTAAAAATTTTTTCTGGATCAAAAGCCAGCGAACCGCTTTCTTATTCTTGCCCGATAGTTTTTAAGAAGTTTCGAACTGATTTTACCGACTCCAGTTTATATGAGGCCGCGGTGCTTTTAAGGCCGACTTTAATTGTCACTGCGGTGTCTGGTAGTTCGCGAAACATATATTCATCGGTCCAATCATCGCCGATGGCAATGATATAGTCGTACTCATTTTCGCGTAAAAATCGCATGGCCGCAACCCCTTTATTTATTCCGCCTGCCTTTAGCTCAATCACTTTGTTCCCTTCCATGATTTCGAGATTGTGGTTGGCAATCATGTTGCGCAACTCATCTTTCAATTCGTTGGCGCGCAGTTCGCCTTGTTCAGGAACCGAATTGCGGTAGTGCCAGACCAGTGAATAATTCTTTTCTTCGATGAACGTTCCGGGTGTTCGGTCAACAAAGCTCTCCAGAATTGGCCGGATAACTGGTTTCCATGAACTGTTGATATTATCCAGCATTTGCCAGTTGCCACCAATTTTTTTCAACCAGACGCCATGTTCTACAATCAGATTTACACGATGATTTCCCAACCATTCTTCCAAGGTTTCACGGTCGCGCCCACTGATGATGGTGACCATGTTTTTCTCGTCTTCCTCGAGTTTGGTAATCAGTTTATGCAGTTCCTCATCGGGGCTTGCTGCTTGCGGGTCATTTTTAAAGTTGACGAGCGTGCCGTCGTAATCCAAAAAGATGGCTCGCTTATTGGCTTTGAAGAATGCGCCAGCCAGCTCTTGGCGAACCTCGGAGGTTATTTTCTTGGCTAAAAAATTTCGCTGGATGCTTTCAACCTTCTTCATGCCTTTAATAAACTCGCCCGACCATTTGAAAATGTCGTAGCGGCGAATGCGATCCTGGAGGTAACGCATGCGGCGCCTTTGCTCTTCCATAGACATGGTTAGAGCTTGTTGTATACTATCGGCAATTTCATCCTCGTTGTTGGGATTGATGATAATGGCCTCGCCCAACTCTTTAACCGCTCCGGCCATTTCGCTGATAATCAGAACGCCGCTTTGATTGACGCGACAGGCAATGTATTCTTTGGCGACCAAGTTCATACCATCGCGAACGGGGGTAATCAATGCTACATCGGACGTGCTGTAAAGCTCAATCAGATTTTCGAACGGCAATGAACGATAGAAATACCAAACCGGCGTGTAGTTCACATCGCCGTATTGCCCGTTAATGCGGCCAACCAATTCATCAACTTCACTTTTTAACAATTTATATTGCTCCACCTCATCACGCGAAGGAACAACCAGCATGATGAGTGATACCTGATTTTTGAATTCAGGATATTTGTTTAGAAACTTCTCGAAGGCGTGCAGTCGGTTTGGAATTCCTTTGGTATAGTCAAGTCGGTCGATGGATAGGATTAATTTACGATTTGGAGAGACTAGAAAGTACTTTTCCAGCTCACGGTGCAGTTCTGATCGTTCCTGTAAGGGTTTGTGGGCAATTTCCTTGGCCAGATTCTCAAACTTTTCGTAATCGATTCCCATCGGAAAGGCATCAGCCAGAATAATCCGATCTTCGAGGTGAATTTCGTTAAAAGAGATCTCATAGCCCAGCAAACGCCTGACGGAACTGAAGAAGTGGCGTTCGTAGTCGTAGGTGTGAAAGCCTATCAGGTCGGCGCCTAGCATGCCTCTGATCAGTTCGTTACGCCACGGAAGGATGCGGAATACCTCGAATGACGGGAAAGGGATGTGCAGGAAAAATCCGATGGTTACATTGGGTTTGACTGATTTTATCATTTCGGGAACCAGCAGCAGCTGATAATCGTGAATCCAGACGATATCACCATCGTCCACAATTTCAAGGGCTTTTTGTGCAAACTTGTGATTAACTTTCTTGTAAGCTGCCCAATAGTCCGGGTTGTAGTCGATAAACTGGGCGAAGTAGTGAAACAGCGGCCAGATGACATTGTTGCTGAATCCTTCGTAATACAGGTTAATTTCTTCTTTTGTCAAATGTACTGCCAGACAATCTTCTTCAACCAATTTATCGTCAATTTCAACAACTTCATCATCTGTCAAATCATCTTTTGCCAATCCGGGCCATCCAATCCACTTTCCTCCGTACTCTTTGTACACCGAGCGCATGCCGGTAGCAAGGCCTCCAACGCTTGGCGATAAACTAAATGAATCATCTTCTTTATTTATACTTAAGGGCAGTCGGTTCGATACAATGTGAATTTTACTCATAATGTGGAATTTATCGGTCAATTTTAATTTTTTATTACTATTCGAATGTTATCATTTTCAACACATTCTTAAACAAATTGTTGTTAAGGAGGTTAGGGAAAAGCAATTCCTGGAACAACTTTGTTTTTTTTATAAAAAGCTTACTTTTGGATTTTTGCTTTTTCAGGAGAGTCTTGATACGTTTATCTGTTTTTTGCTCTCTTTATAAAAATGGGTTAATTTTTTCAAGGTATCAAATAAAACTGAAAGAACGGTCATTTTTTAAATGATGTTTAACAATCGTGTATGAAGAATCTAAATTACGGGATAATTGGAAATTGTAGAAGTGCTGCATTGGTATCGGAAACGGGGTCCATCGATTGGCTGTGTCTGCCAAAATTTGACTCGTCATCGGTGTTTGCAAGTTTAATGGATGAAGAAGTTGGGGGGAGCTTTAAAATTATTCCGAAGAAGTTGAAAAAAATTACGCAGAGCTACATCTCGCGAACCAACATTTTAAAGACTCATTTCCAGTGTGAAGATGGAGCATTCGAGGTACAGGATTTTATGCCTCGCTACCAAAATCCTGAAAACGGGGGGTATTACATTCCGCCAGACGTGATCCGGTATTTCAAATTGATTAACGGCCAGCCCGAATTGGTAATCAGCTATCAGCCCAAGCTGGAATATGCAAAACACATAACAGAAAGCTTTTTGGAGCAAGGTTGTTATACCCAAAATGAGCCCGGCTGCTACATAAAATCCCATACCAAAAACGGAGCGTACGATTCCTTGTACTTGTACTCAAGTTTCGATTACCAGGATATTTTGGAAAGCAACTCGATTGTTTTGACCCGAGATGAGTTTTGCTTGTTGAGTTACAATCAAAAGCTGCTTCCACAGGATACCCGTCGTGCTAAGTTGAAGCTGGAGCGCACAAAAGTATATTGGCTGAATTGGGCTGAACGCACCACTTCATACAAGCTTTACAATGAGGAAATTATCCGAAGTGCCCTTACTCTGAAAATGTTAAGTTATGACAAGAGTGGGGCGATTTTGGCAGCCGTCACAACCTCACTGCCCGAAACCATTGGAGAAGAACGTAACTGGGACTATCGGTTTTGCTGGATTCGGGACGCCTCGATGGTGGTTAAGATTATGACTTCGCTGGGGCATTATAAATTGGCCAAACGTTATTTGAAATTTATCATCGATATTTTGCCTGATAAGGATGAAAAAATGCAAATCATGTATGGGATTAGTGGTGAGAAGAAGCTTAGTGAAACGGAATTGTCCCATCTATCTGGCTATGAAGGCTCTGTTCCGGTTCGCATTGGAAATGCCGCTTACAAACAAAAGCAAAACGACATTTACGGTATTTTGCTGGATGTGATCTACCAGCAGCTTGAGATTTACGATGTAAGTTTGGAATATAGCGAGGAGCTTTGGACGATTGTACGGAACATTATTAAAGTGGTTGAAAACAACTGGAGAAAGCCGGATCGCGGTATTTGGGAAATACGAAGTGAAAATAAGCACTTCACCTTTAGTAAAGTGCTTTGCTGGACCGCTGTTGACAGGGCCGTGAAAATTGCTGTCTTGCTGCGACGTAGCATGTACGTTGATCAGTGGACAAGGTTAAGGGATAAAATTCACGATGATATCCATAAAAAAGCCTGGTCGGAGAATCGACAGGCGTTTACCCAGGCTTATGGCTCCGAGGATCTGGATGCATCTGTTTTACTGATGGAATCGTATGGCTTTATTCATGCCACCGATCAAAAATATGTAAATACGGTTTTGGCTATTCAGCAGGATTTGGAACAGGATGGGCTGATGTTCCGCTATCGTAATCAGGACGATTTTGGAAAGCCCAAATCAGCCTTTACAATTTGTTCGTTTTGGCTGACCAATGCCCTGTTTAAAATCGGAAGGAAAGACGAAGCCATCCGGAAATTCCATATGCTCATGAGTTATTCCAATCATTTAGGTTTATTTAGCGAGGATCTTGACTTTAAAACCAAACGAATGTTGGGTAATTTTCCGCAGGCCTATTCGCACCTGGCTATGATTGAAACTGCCATTAATGTTTCTGAATCGCAATTGTCTGAAGAAGAGACCTTGATAGACTATATACACGAAAAAAGAGGACTGCATTAGTCCCCTTTTTTTGGTTCTTATCTCTTACCACTTACTTCACAAAAGTTTTTAGCATCCAGATACGTTTTTCAGTTTCGGCCATCAGGTCACTAAACAAGGTGGCTGTTGTTTCATCGTTTCGATCATTGGCCACTTCCTTCAGGCGATTCATCTTTGCATGAAGCATTTCGGATTGACTGATGACGATATGAACGGCTTCTTTGCCATCGTGAACATCGGTCACCTCTTGAATCTCGGCTATCTGAATATACTGGCTAAACGAATGAACCGGTTGCCCACCAACCATCAATATGCGTTCTGCAACTTCATCAACAGCTTCGGCAGTCTCATTGTAGTATTCTTCGAATTTTGCATGAAGTACAAAAAACAGATTACCGGTTACATTCCAGTGAAAGCCCCTGAGGTTTTGATAGAAGATCTGCATGTCGGCCAGAAATTCATTCATTACATTAACTAAGGTGTCATTCGCTACGTGCGTTTTTTCTAATGTTTTCATGATGAATACGTTTTTAAGTTTATTTTTTGATTTATTTTCTACTTCAAAAATACTATTAGTGATATTTATTAATTTTATATCACTATTTAATTGTATTATAAGTCATGAATATCAATCAACTAAAGTATTTTGTGGAATTATACCGGGTACGGAATTTTTCGAAAGCCGCTGAAAATTTGTCAATTAGCCAGCCGGCCTTAAGTTTGCAGATTCAAAAAGTCGAAGAAGAGTTCGGGTATTTTTTAGTTGAGCGCAATCGGAAACCTTTGGGAATTACAGCAGAAGGGGAGCTTTTTTTCGAAAAGGCAGTCCAGGTCATTCAAATGATGAATGACTTTGAGCAGCTCAGTTTTGAGCTGGAGGAGGAAATAAAAGGGGAGATTCGTATTGGTATTATTCCAACCCTATCGCCTTATTTGACACCATTAATCATCAATCCGGCAAAAAAGCGCTTTCCAGATCTTAAAATTGAAATCGTGGAGTTGGTCACTGAAACCATTTTGACAAAGCTGAAATTTAATGAGTTGGATGCCGGGATAATTTCAACACCGGTGAAAGCGGCAAATTTTGGTTTTACCCCCTTATTTTACGAACAGTTTTTCCTTTACGTGGCCGAAAGTCATCCGCTGTACAAGCAACCCAGGATCAAACAGCATGAGATTGCAACGGATGAATTGTGGTACTTAACTGAAGGTAACTGTTTTCAAAATCAGATCAACTCGGTTTGTGCTATTCCTTCGTTTGAATCTGTCAGCAGCAGCTTCCGGTACGTGTCCAGCTCGATCGAATCGTTAAAGCGGATTGTTGAAAGCCAGGGAGGTATTACTTTTATCCCCGAACTGGCTACGTTGAATGTATCATCTGAATACGAAGACTTAATCAAGCCTTTTGAAGATCCCATTCCAACGCGCGAAATTAGCTTGGTTTATTTAAAAAATACCGGACTAAAAAAACTGGTTCGTGCATTTATGGAGGTCATTCTGGGGACGATCCCCAAACGAATGAAAGAGCGGCCGGCGTTTCCTTCGTTGGACACTCGGCTCTGATTGATGGAAAAAAAAGATCTCCAAAGAAATATCTCAGGGGCTTTTTGCTGTGTGCCGGGCATGGTAAATAGCTTGGTGGTGAAGGTCCACTAGTGGTGGTTGTAGTTGCCAACCATTAACCGAGAGCGAGGATGGCCATCGTAGGTGGAATCTGAAGGAAGTAGTAGGCAAATCTCTGCTCCGAGGAACATGAATCACATCAGGAATTTCCGATAGGACGAGATTGCAGTACATATCAAAGCCCAAGAACTGCAGACTATCTCGGAGTGTAAATGTGGCGGGGATATGGAGTGAAGGTTATTTATCTTACCACGTGAGATATCACAGACGTGCCGAAACAGAGTTTGAAGTATGGTTGAAACAAGATTTGATGTGAGGAGTCAGGCGAAGCCACAGTACCAAATAAGACACTGTTTAATAATTGCTCGGCTGTTCGCCGGACAACGAAGAAATATATTTTAGGCGTGGCCTAAGGCAGCGGATTGCCCACCGGGATGTCGCAGCGATGGAACGGCTGCCCGTGAGCCGGATTCAGAGTGGGTTTGCTCCCATTGTTTGCAGATGCTGTACTTCTTGCCTGTGAAGGATTTATCCGCCTTGCATTTTCAATTGTTGGAGCAGTTGGATTATTCTCTACACTGAGTGCTGGGGCTGAAGGTTGGGGTATTGGAGCCTGAACCTGACTGTTTCTTGCTTGCGGGGTATTTGCCGGTGCAGAACTAAGCGGTGCACCCACCGCAATATCACATCGGTGATAGGGTTCTCCGTGCGGCGGATTCAACATTACCTCGGTGTTGTTTTGTTCTGTTGAAGGCTGCTCTGTTGCTTCATCTTCCACAACCTGTGCTGGTTCGGTAATTAACGGCGTTGTTTGTTCCTGCGTTAGCGGTAGAACTGGCAGTTGTTGTGTTTGTCCCAAATCTTTTTTTGTGGGGCCACAGGAAATTAGGGTAACAAGAGTAAATACGGTGATTAAAACTGGGAAAGATTTCATATGAATAAATTGTTTGTTTTATATGGTATCATATGGAACTCGCACTTTATTCATTTCCTTTTGTGTTGCCTAAACATGCTCGTTTCATTTGCTTTCTTTTTAATGAATTGATTCGTATCGAATTGTCTATTTTATTTTTCAAGAGACCGCTTCCGATTCTCGGCTTTATTCTTGTTCTTAACGTTCAACGCGATCATAATGTTTTCAGTCGCGGTGAGATACGGACCCCCAAAACAACGTTCTGCGTGACAAAATCATTGTGTTTGCTGTCAAAACGGGCCATTCTTATCTGCCAGATGCTGAATGAAGGACTCTAATTCTTCCAGAGCCAAGGAGTAAACAGCATCACCACGGTGTAAATTTCTAATCGTCCCAGAACCATCAAGGCGGAGAGGGATATTTTGGAGGCTTCGGACAGATGCGCGAAATTGCTGGCTGGCCCAACCGTGCCTACTCCTGGACCAATTCCACCCATAGCGGTAGCTACTGAGCTGAAAGCTGTGGCTACATCAGAGCCCAAAAACACCATCAACAGGCCGCCGGCTGCAAACAGCATTAAGTACCAAAGGATAAAGGTCAGGATTCCATTGTTGTCCTGATAACTGATCGGGCGATGGTTAATCCGTAGGGGAATAACAGCATTGGGAGCATTCATCATCCGAAAAGTATGCCTCACATTTTTCAGCGCAACCAAATGACGGGCCATTTTAATGCCGCCGGCAGTTGATCCGGTGCTGCCGCCAAAAAACATGAGAAAGAAAATGATGTACCAGCCCACAGCTGGCCAAAGCAAATAATCGGAAGTGGCGAAACCAGTACAGGTGATGATTGAAGCAACTTGAAAAAAGGATTCGCGAAAGGCGAGTTCGAACGAGCGGTCGGTTTGAAAAAATAAAATACCGGTAATCACAAAGCCGGAAAAAAGAATCACAAACAGGTAAAATTTCAGCTCCTCATTTTGTTTGATCTTTTGGAATTGCCGTTTTACGGCATAGTAGTGAATGACAAAATTAACTCCAGAGAGCACCATGAAAATTGTAATGACATATTGAATGTAGGGAGAATAACCACCAATACTGGTATTTTTTGGAGAGAAGCCGCCGGTGGCCACGGTGCCAAAAGCATGGCAGACACTTTCATACAGGTTCATGTCGCCAGCCAATAAAAGGATGGTCTCGATCAATGTCAGCGATAAATAAATGTAAAGCAATCGCCTGCCAACCGATTTTATCTTGGGATGAATTTTCTCCTGAAAAGACGATTCCAAGGTAAACAGGTTGTAGCCACCAATATTCAACGAAGGCATGATGATGATCACCAAAACAATAATGCCCAAACCACCAATCCAGTGGGTCATGCTTCGCCAAAACAGGATGGATTTCGGCAAGCTTTCAATGTCAGTTAAGATAGACGACCCTGTTGTTGTAAATCCGGAAACCGATTCGAAAAACGCATTGACAAAGGACGGAATGGCTCCGCTAAAAAGATAGGGTAGTGCTCCAACCAGCGAAACCACCAGCCACGAAAGGGTGACCGAAAGGTAAGCTTCGCGACGATGGAAAGCACTCAACTCCGTGCGCCCTCTTAGTCCATAAACGCAAGCAGCCATGATAAAGACAATAGCCGCTGTATAAACAAAAGGCAAAACAGGTTCGTTGTAAATCAGCGCTACCGGAATGCAAGTTAAGAGTGCCGTTCCGGCGATCACAAGTATCCGCATTAATATATGGAGGACAGGTCGAAGATCCATCAGTTCGTTATTTTTTTATTGCTCCAATTGCTCTCAGTTATATTTTATACTGATTGATGATTCGCTTTTTATACAAGGGCAGGTAGAAGAAAAAACTACTTCCTTTGCCTGCTGAGCTTTCCACCCAAATATCGCCAAACTGCTTGGTGATAAATTCTTTTGAAATGGCCAATCCCAAGCCCGTGCCTTTTTGACCTGAGCCCGGCACACGGAAGAATTTCTCGAAGATCTGCTGCTGGTATTTTTCTTCAATGCCAGGTCCAAAATCACGCACTATGAACTGCACCGAGTTGTTCACCTGCTTTACTTCAACCTGTATCTGTGATTGCTCGGGCGAATACTGAATCGCATTGTTAATCAGGTTCAGTAATACCCAAGCTGTTTTCTCCGAATCGCAGTGCATTTCAGGCAGTGGCTCAGCCAGCTTGAACCGGATCTGAATGTGCTTGTCCTTCGCATGATTTGTGGCCGGATTAGTCACATACCGGATAATTTCGGAAGGAGCAACTGCTTTCAGCTCGAGCGAAATATTGCCGGTCTCGACCTGGGCTAAATCCAGCAATTCGGATGTGATACTTGACATTTTATGCGTTTCTTCCTTCAATGCCTGAATCAGCTCTTTCTGTTCTTCATTCAACGATCCAATACGTGAATCATCCAACAATTTAAGGTTTAGCCGGAGAGATGAAATCGGCGTTTTCAGTTCGTGTGAGATGGTCGCGATGAAATTGGTTTTAGCTTCGTCCTGCTCCAAAAAGTGTGTGATATTTTTCATGATAATGACGCGACCAACATTCATTGGCAATTCTTCGCCGGTTTTGGTCAGCACCACGTCAATAATTTCCTGGTTGTAGTACACTGGTTTTCCATCAAGCTGAAGTTTAATGGGATGGAATTCCTTCTCAGCTGGCGTTACTTCTTCACATGCGTTCTTAAATATCAGGCTGAACAGATCGTTCTTACGATCAAGTTCAACAGCTTGTTGCCCGATCAGTTGCGAAGCATCAGTCCGCAGTATTTCACAGGCAATGGTATTCGAAAAAATGATGTGGTTGGAGTTATCCAACCCAATAATTCCATCCTTCATATTGTTGATGATGGTGTCGATCCGCTTTTTCTCGAAAAGCAATTGCGACAGGTTACTGTGTTCATACTCGTGCAACCGGGCTGCCATCAGGTTGAATGCCTGGGCTAGCTCGCCCAACTCGTCGTGCGACTTAAACTGAAGCCGTTGCTCGTAGTTGCGGTTGGCAATTTCCTGGATACCCTTGGTTAGTTGTATAATGGGGCTGGAAATGTAACGGGGATATTGAAAAAAGAACAAAGCAGCAATGATGAAGCAAATGGTGCCAATCAGCGACATCATCAGAAAAGCTTGATGAGCAGTGTTTTTTACCTGGCTGTTTTTATGGCTGATGGCTTCCATATTCAGATCCCAAAGCGCTACAATATTGCTCCGGATTAGCATGTAGGCGGCAACAAGCTGATGAAAGCCGGCGGTATTAACCGTATCCTTTTTCTCAAGGGAATTATAAACGTCCATGTATCCTTGAAAGCTCGCGTCCAATTCCCGAATCAGATCCGCCTCGCCCGCTTCGGTAATATTGTTTTTTACGGCCTCAAGGTTATCGTTAAACACTGCCAGATTGAATTGGTATAAACTGTCGTTGAGATGATAGCCTTCGCCAAATAACTCATAAGAGTGCTTGTTTTCAATATCATCCAATGCTTGAATCAAGAATTTGGTCGACTCGACGGTTTGGTAATTTTCTTTCAACATGGCCGAAGAACGGTTGGAAAGATTATAAATGAAATAGGCTCCTGTCAACCATAAAAGGAGAACCAGCAGCAGCAACAATCCAAATCCAACCGAAAGCCTGTTTTTTAAACTAACACGTATCATAATCGTAAGGAATTAGTTCTGATCTATCTGTAATTCCGAATTAAGCGGTAGGCTAAATCCATGCCATAACGCTAAATTTGACGTCGTCAACAACTTGGTTTAATTGTCAGTCAATCAGTTGGCCCGCCACAAATAATCAATCGAAAAATTCGGTTAACAGACGCACTATAACATTTTGAAAGGGTTACTCTAACATTATCTTAGGAGACCGCAATCCCATATTGCTCCAGTTTTCGGTAGAGTGTTGGAGGCGAAATGCCTAATTTTTCGGCCGCCTTGGTTTTATTTCCACCGGTATGTTGAAGCATCTTTATAATATGGATTCGCTCCATATTTTCCAGGGTGCCCAATTGGTCATGGCCGGTTCGTTGCAGATCAGGGTATTGAATCTCGGAGGGCAGCAGATCAGGGCTGAGCGTTGGCTTATCAGCCAGGATCACAGCCCGTTCAATCACATTCTTCAATTCCCGGGTGTTGCCTGGCCAATCAAAGGCTTTCAGTTTATTCAGAAACTCGGGCGATGCTCCCGAAATCTTCTTCTTGGTTTTGGTCGCATACATCTGGATAAAATGCGCGACGAGTTTGGGGATATCATCTTTTCGGTCGCGCAGCGCGGGAATTGGAATTTTAAAGACCGAAAGCCGGTAGTACAGGTCGTGGCGGAAGTTTTCACGGGCAACTTCACTCATTAAATCTCGGTTGGTCGCGGCTATAATCCTCACATTCACCCGGGTCATTTTAGTATCGCCTATTTTGGTAAATGTCTGATCTTCTAGCACCCGTAAAAGTTTAGCCTGAAGATCAGAGTGCATCTCACCAACTTCATCCAGAAAGAGGGTTCCCTCGTTGGCTTCTTCAAACAAGCCTTTTTTATCGAACATCGCCCCGGTAAAGGCGCCTTTTTTGTGTCCGAAAATTTCTGATTCGAGTAAATCTTTGGGGAAAGCACTGCAATTTACAGCTACAAAAGGTTTACTTTTTCGAAAGCTTTCGGTGTGAATCGACTGTGCGAAAAGCTCTTTGCCGGTGCCGGTTTCTCCCTCAAGCAAAACGGTTGAATCAGTTGGTGCGACTCTTCGGGCCAGCTCAATGGCTTGGTTGATGCTTTTCGAAGAGCCAATAATCCGGTCGAAACTATAACGGCTCTCGAGCTTGTTCTCCAATTCAAAAATCCGGCGTTGCAGCTTCCCTTTCTCCACTGCCTTTTCAACAGTTACAATAATTTGCTCGTCGCCATCGCCTTTGGTGATGTAGTCAAAGGCCCCACGCTTCATGGCCAAGACCCCGTCGTGAATCGTGCCATACGCAGTTAGCAAAATGACTTCGACGGCTGGGTACTTTTGCTTGATGCCGGACAAAAGCTCTAGCCCGTTACTGTCGGGCAAACGAACATCGCATACCACCAAAAGAATATCCGGATTCTTTTCCAGGATCTTCAGTCCCTTTACTCCGTTGTCACTTTGTACCACTTCGTATCCTTCGAGCTCAATGATCCTCGAAAGCGCTTTTCGAAGCTGGTGCTCGTCATCGATCACTAATATTTTTCCTTTGGTCATTGCGACTATTTTTATCCGCCTAATTTCCGTATTTAATGCCGTATTTAAAAGAGTAGCGCAAAAGAAAGTCTTTGCCAGTACAAAAGTCACCGAGTATCAGAACGCAAGGGTGACAAAATCAATCAAACTGGAAGATGTTCATAATCTTACACAGCTAGAATTATCGTAAAAGATGATATTAAAATTGGAAACGACAAAGTCACGTCCATGTGACTTTAGTATTGAGCTCATAATTCATAGGGTTGCCGTTAAATATCAGTGGACAACACCGAGTTTACGACAAAAACAGTAAAGCGAATAAAAAGCAAAAGCCTCGGTAAAGACATTGTTTTACCGGGGCTTAGCGTAGGGATATTTCAGCCAAAAGTCATGTGGGGATTCCAATATCATTCTCCAATGATCTCTACTCGCACCCCCAAATCCCAAACCATGTCAAGATGGAACTCCTGACCTTATTTGTCATGACTAAAAAAACCGACCTACGAGAGCAATCCTTATGCTGCACAATCAGCTCCCGTATCTCATCCTTAATTCAGCAATTGTAAAACTTAACTTTTTACTATTCATAATTTGATAGTTTATAAGAATCTTCTTTACAAAGAAGAACAAACGTACGGTCACCAGCGGGTATTCAATTTAGAATCCATACTTGGTAATTTAACGAAAGTTTTAACCCAACCTTTTCTGAAAACAACTAACTTAGCGTCAATCCGAATATTCTAAATATGGCTGCAAATTACCGATCAAAGGCAAAAGAGAGTTTCAAAACCTGCCTCCGATTTTTCAAGTTCCACTGTATTCTAAATGGCGTGAATTTCACGAAGGAAGAGTTCCTAAATTACCCGCTCGACTTAAATTTTACCAACCAGGTAACGAGCCAGTATTATCAGTGGTTACCGACTGACGATCTCGAAGGATTTCAAAAAAAACTGACCGTGGGAAACCTGTTCGCATCTCTTTCAAGCTATCCCGACAGTGAAGCTGATGACTGGTTTGATTCTTATTTTGAGAAATTTCGAGAGCAGTTCCCAATAGCTGAATTTGAGCGAATAGCAAATTCAAATACATTTGAGTATTGTGGAATTACCTTGGACGATATTGAAAAGCTCGCAGGTGCGCAGCAAATACACAAAAAATATGAAAGGGGCTATTGCATGGAGATTGATCGCAAACACGCGAACCTCGAATACACAACCGATAATTGCGTATCATCTTGCTATTGGTGCAATAACGCAAAAACAGACGAATTTACGGTAGAAGAATTCAAGCCCATTGGTCAACTGATTGGAAAGACACTAAAAGCACGCTTAAACAAATGATTGCCGATAATCAAACAAACACCGTTTACATCTCAAACCTCTGGCCTGAAGAAGACCCGCAAAGGTTTTACGAACTGGAGGCAATAATTACAAAAGCTGGCTATATGGTAAAGCTTCTGTTATCCACAACAGATGAAGACTACTATTGCCGCGACTACATGCCGGTTCAGCTTGGAGAAAACGACTTTGTGCAGTTTGTCTTTCGCCCGATCGATTATTATGACGAAAACCAAATCTGGGAAATTACGAATCCGGTAATTGTGCAGCAAGTAAACAGGCTTCCGCAGCCGCGATTCAGTGGGTTAATTCTTGATGGAGGAAATATCGCCAAAACAAGCGACAAAGTCATTATTACCGACAAAGTAATCACTGATAATCGCTATCAATTCAATTCAGATGAAGATATTATGACCGAATTGAAAAAGAATTTGAAGTGCAAAGTTATCGTGATTCCAGCCTATCCTAACGAAGAAACTGGTCATGCGGATGGCTTGATTCGTTTCGTAAATGAGAATACCGTCTTGCTAAATGACACAACGGAGGAACCGGAAAAGGAATGGTTAAATAAGGTGAGGGCCATACTGGAATCAAACGAACTGACCTGGCTTGATATTCCTTGTACGCTCACGATGGATCAAAAAACAGCCAATGGGCTCTATATTAACTATCTTCATGTCGGAAATCTGATTGTTGTCCCCCAGTTCAAACAGAAAGAAGACGACCGTGCGTTGCAGATCATGCAGCAGCTTTTCGGGACAAAAAACAAGGTTATACCGCTAGATGCTCGGTGGATCGCTAAGTTCGGAGGAGTACTAAATTGCGCCACATGGACTGTAAAGGAATGAGTGGCAAAACAACACATTTATTCCCATCGCCCAGACAATAATCTCATCATAGCCACCGCTATCCCAGCTACCTCTCGTTCGAGCGAAGCGGTAACTGCCTGTCTCATTGACGTTCGGGAACCGGCTCTATTTCCATCCTGACCGATCAAGAAAATCTGGAATTTGAAACACCACTCCATATAACCTTGCGGAGTCTCCACGACCCGCAACTTACACTTTCTCTTCCATTAATTTGATTCCAGCAAGGAATTAGTCCTTCAATCTATTTTCATTTCGATAATCTTTTAGCAATTTAAACCGAAATTCTTCTTCTTTACAATACAAAAGCAATACCTTTCGGGGAGTCCTCATCTCTCATACTAACAACTCTATAAGTTAATTCCGGATCTTCTTTTTTCGTGTCAAAGGCGAGAATGCCAAAATGCGGCAAGGCATTATAACCAAACAAATATTCACTCCCTTCCGCTTCTTCTACCAGTCGATAGCCGTTATCATTGGTTAATCGCGAATTCAAAAATTCATAAATATCATAATTGCCAGGTATTTTTATTTTCCTTGCATCCGCTCTGTGTCGGTCGCCTGCAATAAAAACAACCCCCGAAATATTATTCTCGCCTATAAAACGATAGAGTTCTTCTCGCTCTTCCGGGTATCCATCGCAGGCATCGTCGGATAGCTCCTTGCCTGAAACTTTTGATGCAAAAGGAACCGAGGTAAAAATAATTTTGAATGTCGCTGACGACGATTTAATTAGTTTGAAGAGCCATTTTTTTTGCTCCTCTCCAAGCATCGTTGGATTTTTAGTTGTCAACGGATTTTCCCGAAAGTACCGACCATCCAAAACGAAAAAGTCAACATCTGCGATCGAAAAATTCTTATAGGAACAGCCGCACAACCCTCGCCAGACCAAAGCCGTCTTATAAGTCAATTATGTGAAAATTGCCCCGCCCCCGCACACCAAACCAGCATGCTCATCCACTTTCCGACACGTTTTAAAGACCACAATAGCCCCACCTCCCTTTCAGCGGTGCAGGGCATGAATTGTTTAACGGTCAATGCCTGCGGTCGCTTCGTTCGGTCTCTCTTCGGAGCACTTCGGCGCTGTGTTATCGCACAACGAACCTTCGTGCCCTATGTTCAACCTCACTCAGCCACCTCGGCAACCCACACAAGGTTGATGCCGGCACTCCATTCCATTTCATTCCATTCCGTTCCGGCACAAACCTTGCCTTTCCCAACCCGATCAGCGGTATGCCCTACGTATTGTCTACCCCGTTCAAATACAAAAAAAACGCTTTAACATACAACCAAAATACACCTTAAGTCATTGTTGTTCAAACAGAAAAATCGTAACTTATTTCAAACAAAAAACCAATAGTCATGAAAAAATACATGTTGCTTTGGGCCCTGATGTTGGTCCTTTCCGGGCTGCTATTTGCTCAGGATAAATCTCCTTACCAATCTCCGGTCGATAAAATGGCCGACGTGCTAATCAACTACTCTCTCGAACTCCAACCCGGAGAAAAGTTAGCAATCATCACATCTCCAATTGCAAATGACTTAAACCTCGCACTGCTGAAATATGCCTTGATGGCAGGAGCTCATCCGGATTACCGTTGTCGCATTCACGGTGCTGAAGAAACTTTTTTAAAATATGCGGACAACAACCAGCTAACCCATGTTAGCGAGGTTGATATGTTTGAAGTACAGTACTACGATGCAATGGTGTTCGTCGGTGCTTCAACAAATGTCAAGACCCTAAATAATCTTGAACCTGAAAAGCGTCAACTAATTCGGGACGCGAATAAGGCATATGTACAGAGCCTATGGCGCCGAATTGACGGCAAAGAACTGAAATGGTGCTATGTCATCTACCCTACAGATGCTTACGCCCAGGAAGCTGACATGGGAACCGAAGAATACAAGGAATTCGTATTCGAAATGTGCAAATTAAATGAAGTGGACCCAGTCGCCAAGTGGAAGAAACTCGCCCTTAATCAGACAAAATGGATTGATCGGCTAAAAGGAAAAGACCGGCTCGAACTGAAAGGACCAAACATCGATCTGACGATGTCCATCAAAGACCGAACATTCTTAGCCGGTGATGGGAAGGAAAACTTCCCCGATGGTGAAATCTATTGTTCCCCCGTTGAAAATTCAACAAATGGATGGATTAAATTCAACTACCCATCCGATGATTTTGGCAATGAAATTCAAGACCTCGAACTCTGGTTTGAAAATGGGAAAGTCACCCAATATAAGGCTTCCAAGGGAGAAGAATTCTTTAAATCACTGATCGAAACAGACGAGGGCGCCAGCATTTTGGGAGAAATAGGGATCGGTACCAATTACGAAATTAAGCGGTTCACCAAAAACACCCTCTTTGATGAGAAAATGGGTGGCACAATCCACCTGGCCGTCGGAACGGGATTTCCTGAAAGCGGCGGGACCAATGAGTCAGCGATGCACCACGACATGGTCTTCAGCATGCGCGACAGCCAAATCCTTGTCGATGGCGAACTATTCTATGAAAATGGGAATTTTGTCGAATAAACAGAACGCCAATTCGTAAACAAAAAACCTCTATCCGACACATTCTTTTTAGCGCAGCACCACCCTGTCGTTTGAGCGCAGCGGCAACAGCCCGTCCCGGTGAAGATCGGGAACAGGGAAGTTGTCAGTCGTTTGCAACGACACATAACACCCCCCGAAAGTTTACCCAAGTCCGTTTAAAGATTCACTGCACCAAACTGAAAACTGGGACTGA